>JBBRVJ010000049.1:0-21718 GCA_038246975.1 Rhodobacterales bacterium
CGGTGGGAGGTCCGAAATCGAGGCGCAGGACGCGACCACGCACCGCACCTTCCGCCGCCGAGAGCCGCGCAATCAACGCGGTGCGCAGGCTCTCGCGCACGGCGTTGCCGTTGGTCATCCGCCCGCTCACGTTACATCCTTAATGATGCGGACGGGCAGGTCATTATCAAGCGTGTGCACGCCTAAAATTACGATCTGGTCGCCCGCTGAAAGCCCGCACAGGTCGGCCAGCTCGGGCCCCAGACGCACGATTACTACCGGGACTGCCACGACCCGGTCACCAATCGGTGTGACCCTCAAAGGTGCCGCAGCCGTCTGTCGTTGCCAGAACGATCTTGGCACGCCAGACAAGCTTGCGCGGGGTATTGCGGTAGGTGAGCAGAACTTGAAGCTCAGCACGGTCGGCGGGGCCAAGGTAAAGGCAGATGTCATCGCGTCTGATGTTTACTCATATGACTTTCCCTGCTGACGTTGGGAAACTTGTGTCAGGTGGCGAACACCAGACTGTCAGCGACCCCCCCGGTCCAGACCGTATCCTTGACGGTCAGCACGATCATCCCGCCGCGGCGGCAGATGCGCCGCAGTTCGGGCAGAGCCTCGGCGCCCACATGCCCCGTGGTGAACACCCCGATCGAGATGATCCCGGCGAAATGCCCGTCGGCAAAGGGCAGGGCTTCGCCCAATGCCGCACAGTTCAGGGCGGCATACACCCCCTTGCCCCGCGCCACGGCCAGCTTCCCTTGGGAAATATCCAACCCCTCCAGCGGCCCATAGCCCAAGATGGGCAGCCATTCGCCCAACAAGCCCGTGCCCGCCCCCGCATCCAGAACCGGCCCGCGCCGCGCGGCAGATGGCGCGCCAGCAACGCAGCCCCGATCGACGGATGCCGATAGGCTAGTGCCGCCATCTCGGCCTCACAGGTCGCTGCTCAGCCTTCATAAAGCGCTGCCACCTCCGCAACACCCAGGGCCTGATACACCGCGCCCAAGGCGACGGAATGGGTGTCGTCGGTCATCGCAACCTCCTGCTTGACGTTGCCAAGGCATAGCGGTGCATTGCAGACTACGATACCGAAACACGGGGCTTGCCATGGACGATCTTTCCCACCACACCGCCTCGATCCCTCAACTGCACGGGTTTATGGGTGGCCAGTGCGGATGGGCGGGCGGTCCAACCGGGTGGACCGCCTTGGCCCCCATGTTCTGCGCATTCCCGGCGAAGGGACCGAAGCCTATATCAACCGCACGCACGGGGCCGCCGCCGCCCGCCTCGCCGCCGACTGTGGGGTCGGGGCTCCGGGCCTGATCCAACAGGCCAACGCCAACCCGGCCGATGATTTTCGCGCCTATGCAGAGACCCGCTTTGCCCGCTGCCGCGCGTTGAAAGCCGAACCCGAATTTGCCATCCATCTGGCGGCAATCAACGCGGGTGCGTGACAAAGGGGGGCCATCGCCCCCCTTTGTCAACCCGATCAGCTATCGAAATCAACCTCTTCCATCAACATCAGGGCCGCCGGGCGTAGTGCGGCAACCTCGGCCATCGGCAGGGTGTCGGGCGTCAAGTCGCCCCAGCTTTGCACAAGTGCCGACCGTGGTACCCCCGGTTTCACCGGAAATTCGTGGTTGGTCTCGGCATAGATTGCCTGCGCCTCGTCCGAAGACAGCCATTCCATCAACTTCAAGGCCGCCTCGCGGTTCGGCGCCGCCCTGGTCATCGCAACGCCCGAAACATTCATATGCGTCCCCCCCGCCTCGAACACCGGGAACACGATGTTCACGCTTTCGGCCCAGGGTTTCTGTTCCGGGTCGGCCAGCATCTGCCCGATATAATAGGTGTTGCCCAAGGCAATGTCGCATTCCCCGGCCCAGATCGCCTTGACCTGATCGCGGTCCCCGCCGTCGGGCTTGCGGGCGAGGTTCGCCTTCAATCCCTCGACCCATGCTTTCGCCGCGTCCAGCCCGTCATGCGCAATCACCGCCGCCGTCAGCGCGACGTTATAGTCATGCGTGCCAGACCTTGTGCAGATGCGCCCCTTCCATTTGTCGGACGCCAGATCCTCATATGTGGTCACTTCGCCGGGTGCGACGCGGTCCTTGCTGGCATAAACGATCCGCGCCCGCGTGGTCAGGCCGAACCACTGATCGCCTGCATCGCGAAACTCTGCGGGAATGTTCGCTTCCAGCACGTCGGATTGCACGGGTTGCGTCACGCCCGCATCCACCACCTGCTTCAACCGCGCAATATCGACTGTCATCACCAGGTCGGCAGGGCTGCGGTCGCCTTCCGCCAACAGCCGTTCGACCATCCCCTTGTCGACAAAGGCCACGTTGACCGCGATCCCGGTTTCCTCGGTAAAGGCATCGACCAGCGGCTGCAGCAAGTCAGGCTGGCGATGGGAATAGATGTTCACTTCGTCGGCCAGTGCGGGCAGGGCGGTAGAACACAGGGCAAGGGCGATCAGCGACAGGCGCATTGGGTGACTCCTTTTGTCAACAATTGCACCCCTTAAACCTGACTGTTTTACTTCGGTCAATCCCCCGCCTGAAAATCACCCCCCTTCCAACTGGCTCAAATATCCCCGCCGGAGGCTCCAACGCCCCCAACAGGCCCCGCCCTCGCCGTCTTTTCCTCGGCCTTCGCGCGGTTCCACAGCCCATCCATCTCGGTCAGATCGGACCCGTCAGGCGTGCGCCCGGTCTCCGCCAGCAAGTCCTCGATCCGTCCAAATCGTCTTGTGAACTTGGCATTCGCCCCCCGCAGCGCCGCCTCGGGGTCCACTTTCAGATGCCGCGCAAGGTTGGCCATCACGAACAGCAGATCGCCGAATTCCTCGGCCACCTCCTCCACCCCCAACCCCTCGACCGCTTCCACCAACTCGCCCGCCTCCTCGACCAGCTTGGCCAGCACCTGATCGGTCGACGGCCAGTCGAACCCCACACGTGCCGCGCGCTTTTGCAACTTCACCGCACGGGTCAGCGCAGGCAACCCCAGCGCTACTCCATCCAGCACGCGTGCCGCGCCACGCTCTGCCGCCTTGATCTTTTCCCAATCCAAAGTCTGCTGATCGGGCGATTTGACGCGGCTCTCTGTCCCGAAGACATGGGGATGCCGCGCAACCATCTTGTCGGAAATTGCCCGCACCACATCGTCGAACCCGAACAACCCGGCATCCCGCGCCATCTGGGCGTGAAACACGACCTGCAACAGCAGATCGCCCAATTCTCCCGGCAACTCGCCCCATGCCGCCCGCGCGATCGCGTCGGCCACCTCATGCGCCTCCTCGATCGTATAGGGCACGATCGACGCAAAATCCTGCGCGATGTCCCACGGGCACCCCGTTTCCGGATCGCGCAGCGCGGCCATGATCGCCAGCAGCCGAGGCATGCCCCCCCCAGGGTCATGGATCAGATCAACGGTTCCAACCATTGCAGGCCCCCTCGTTTTGCGAAATGATCAAAGGTAACCTCCAAGGAGTCTGCTTATGCCCGTCCTGAACCGTATCGCCTCTTATGCCGAGGAAATGAAGGGCTGGCGTCGCCATCTGCATGCCCACCCCGAGCTGAAACTCGAATGCCCCGAAACCGCCGCCTACATCATCGAACAACTGCGCGGCTTCGGGGTCGATGAAATCCACGGCGGCATCGCGCAAACCGGCCTCGTCGCGATCATCAACGGCCAGGGGGATGGCCCGACCATCGGCCTGCGCGCCGACATGGACGCCCTGCCGATTACCGAGACGACAGGGGCCGAATACGCCTCGACAATCCCCGGCAGGATGCACGCCTGCGGCCATGACGGCCATGTGACGATGCTGCTGGGGGCCGCGAAATACCTCGCCGAAACCCGCCGCTTTGCGGGTCGCGTCGCGCTGATCTTTCAACCCGGCGAGGAAGACGGCGCAGGCGGGCAAGTCATGGTGCAGGAAGGCATCATGGACCGTTTCGCCATTTCGCGCGTGTTCGGCATTCACAACGCGCCCAACGTCGCCTTGGGCCATTTCCTGACCACGCCCGGCCCGTTGATGGCCGCCGTCGACACTGCCACCGTCCTGATCACCGGGCGCGGTGGTCATGGGGCCACTCCGCACGAAACGGTCGATCCGGTGGTCGCGATGATCGGCATGATCGGGGCGGTACAGACCATCCTGTCGCGCAACGTCTACGCGCTGGACGAAGCGGTGATCTCGGTCACCCAAGTCCACGCCGGGACCGCGTCGAACATCATCCCCGAACAGGCAATGTTCGGGGCGACGATTCGCAGCTTCAAACCCGAGGTGCGCAGCCTCCTGAAACGCCGTGTCACCGAGATTGTCGAAGGCCATGCCGCCGCTTATGGCTGTACCGCGCAGATCCACTACGACTGGGGCTATCCGGCAACCGTCAACGACCCTGACCAAGCCGACTTCGCCGCTTGCGTCGCGCGCGACGTGTCTGGTGCAGAGGCGGTGAACGACCGCGCCAACCGTGAAATGGGGTCCGAGGATTTTTCCTACATGCTGGAATCGCGCCCCGGCGCGTATCTGTTCATGGGCATCGGTCCGGGGGCAGGGCTGCACCACCCCGCCTATGATTTCAACGACGAAGCAGCTCCGATCGGCGCCAGCTTCTTTGCCCGTCTGGTCGAAACCGCCCAACCCCTGACATGAGGCCCCGACGAAAGCCGCGCTTTGCTGACCTGTCAACGCCGGCGAAGCCGTCTTCCCAATCGACAGAGCGGGGCATCTGCTCTTTTGACCACCCGGTTCGTCCGACTCCGATCCGCCCGCCATATGCCCGCCATATGCCCGACCGATGCCCGACGCTTATCCGACAGCTAATCGACGCCCTTTGCAAGAGAGTGCCATGCCCCTCGAAGACGCCAATTCCGAAGTCGACACTGCCTTTACCCGCACCAGCCAGCGCGGCTATTCCTTTGAAAACGCCTTCGGTGGGGCGACATCCTTCCTGCGCCGCACCTACACCAAAGACCTGAATGGCGTCGACCTCGCCATCACTGGCGTGCCCTTCGACCAGGCCGTCACCCACCGGCCCGGCACCCGCTTCGGCCCCCGCGCGATCCGCGAGGCATCGTCCCTCATGCCCTACGATCCGCCCTACGGCTGGTCCTCCAACCCCCTCGAAGACCTGAACATCATCGACTACGGCGACTGCGCCTTCGACTATGCCAAGACGTCGGAATTTCCCCGGACGCTGACGGATCACATCGCCAAAATCCTGTCGGCCGGGGCGGGCACGATCACGCTCGGCGGCGATCACTACATCACTTACCCGGTCCTGCGCGCCTATGCGGCCAAGTACGGCCCGATGGCGGTGATCCATTTCGACGCCCATTCCGACCTGTGGCCCGACGACGACCTGACCCGGATCGACCACGGCACGATGCTGTACAAGGCGGTGAAAACCGGGCTGGTGGACCCCAAACGGTCGGTCCAGATCGGCATCCGCACAACGACCGAAGACTACCTCGGCGTCCACGTCATCGACGCCCGCGAGGTCCACGAGAAAGGCTGCGCCGCAGCAGTTGCCAAAGCCCGCGAAATCGTCGGTGATTCGGCGACTTATGTCACGTTCGACATAGACGCGCTGGACCCTTCGGCAGCCCCCGGCACCGGCACGCCGGTCTGGGGTGGGTTGCATTCCTGGCAAGCCGCCGCCATGCTGCGGGAACTGGCCGGCATCCACATGGTCGGCGGCGATATCGTTGAAGTCTCGCCCCCCTACGATACCACAGGTGCCACCGCCATCGCCGGGGCGCATGTGGCCTATGAACTGATCTGCCTCTTTGACTGGTATAAAAACCATCGGTAACCCAATGAAAATAAGCAGAATGATCATATACATCCTCGTCATCGCCGTTGTTGGGCTTGCCGCCTTCATCCGGCTCGCCCCATCCGACCCAGCGCGCTGGCACACCGACCCCGGCACAATTGCCGCAACCGACTGCACTCAGATCACCACCACCGGCAGTTCGGCCCGCGTCACCTGTTTGCGTAGCGAAGATGCCATCGCCCTGCTGACGAGGCTCGACACGATCGCGCTCGCGACCCCCCGCACGACACGGCTGGCAGGCAGCGCCGAAACCGGGCGCATCACTTGGCTAACTCGTTCTTCAATCATGGGTTTTCCCGATTACACGACCGCGCAGACCACATCCGGTCCCGACGGCACCCGAACCGACATCCTCGCCCGGCAACGGTTTGGCGAGTCCGACATGGGGGTCAATGCCGCACGCCTGACCAACTGGATGTCCCAGTTCTAACCCCTTTCATCTGTTCATAAATATCCTCGGGGGGTGAACGCCGCAGGCCAAGGTGGCGCGAGCCGCCCTTTGCGGCCCATCCCCCTTGACCGCCCGCGCCATCCACGCCACACCGCACCCATGGTTCCCTTGGATAAGCTTGCCCAGATCACCCAGCGTTTCGAGTTTCTCGAAGCCCGTCTTAATGCCGGTGCCCCACCCGCCGAGATTGCCGAAATCAGCCGGGAATACAGTGACTTAAAGCCGGTAGCCGATGAAATAACCGCCTATCGCCGCGCGTTGGATGATCTGGCAGAGGCCGAGGCGATGCTGTCTGACCCCGAGATGCGCGGGCTGGCCGAGGATGAGATTCCCTGCCTTCGGAGCCGGATTCCGCTGATGGAACAGGCGCTGCGTCTGGCCTTGTTGCCCAAGGACGCGGCGGATGCGCGGCCCGCGATCCTGGAAATCCGTCCCGGCACTGGTGGCGATGAGGCCGCCTTGTTCGCGGCGGACCTGTTAAGGATGTATCAACGCTATGCCGACACGATGGGATGGTCGTTCGAGATTCTGGAACAGCAAGACAGCGACCTTGGCGGCATCAAGGATGTCAGCGCGCATGTCAAAGGACCCGGCGCCTTTGCACGGCTGAAATACGAATCCGGCGTTCACCGGGTGCAGCGCGTCCCGGAAACCGAGGCGCAGGGGAGGATTCATACCTCGGCCGCGACGGTGGCGGTGTTGCCAGAAGCGGAAGAGGTCGATCTGGTGATCCCGGCCTCTGATCTTCGCATCGACACGATGCGCGCGTCGGGTGCTGGCGGGCAACATGTGAACACGACCGACTCGGCGGTGCGGATCACCCATCTGCCGACCGGGATGATCGTCACGTCGGCGCAGAAGTCACAGCATCGCAACAAGGAAATCGCGATGCAGGTGCTGCGCGCCCGTCTGTTCGATCTGGAACGCGCCCGCGTCGACAACGCCCGCGCCGCTGACCGCAAGTCGCAGATCGGCTCTGGCGACCGCAGCGAGCGCATCCGCACCTACAACTTTCCCCAAGGCCGGATGACCGACCACCGGATCAACCTGACGCTTTATTCGCTGGGTCAGATCATGGCGGGCGAGCTTTCGCCGATCATCGACGCGCTGACCGCGCATGATCAGGCCACCAAATTGGCCGAGATGGAAGGATGAGGGCATCCGACGCTCTGCGCGCCGTCATCCCCCCGCTGCGCGAGGCGGGCGTCGAGGATGCCTCGCGCGACGCGCGGCTGCTGTTGGCCCATGCGATGGGGGTGCCGGCGGGCCGGTTGACGCTGCACCTTCCCGACGACGTCGGCCCCGACATGCTGGACAGGTTGGACCACCTGATTGCCGCCCGCATCCGGCGTCAACCGGTCAGCCAACTCACTGGAAAGCGGCTGTTCTGGGGCCGGTCTTTTGCCGTGACGCGCGACGTTCTGGACCCGCGACCCGAGACAGAAACGCTGATCATCGCGGCACTATCATTGCCTTTTCAAAGGGTTTTGGACCTTGGCCTTGGGTCGGGCTGCATTCTGCTGACCCTGCTTGCCGAACGTCCCGACAGCACGGGCATGGGGGTCGAAGTCTCGCCGCCCGCGTTGGATGTGGCCCGCCTGAACCGCGCAACGCTCGGTCTGCAGGCCCGCGCCGACCTGCGGGCGGGCCGTTGGTTTGCCCCGGTTGACGGGCGATTCGATCTGATCGTGTCGAACCCGCCCTATATTGCCGCCGCCGAAATGGCGGCCCTTTCGCCCGAAGTGCGCGACTGGGAACCCGCGATGGCGCTGACCCCCGGTGGTGACGGGCTGGACGCCCACCGGGCGATTGCGGCGGGGGTTTTGGCCCATTCGACGCCGGGCGGACGGGTCCTGCTGGAGATCGGGCCTGCGCAGGGTGCAGCCGTTGTGGCCCTGCTCGGTCAAGCCGGGCTTGTGCGGACCGCAGTGCTGCCCGACCTTGACGGACGAGACCGGGTGGTGGTGGCCTATGCCCCCTGATGCCGCCGCAATTGCCCGGGAAACTGGCGGTTTCGGAAGAAATCCCTTGCTCCATACCCCGGCCTGTGATTAATCCATAGGGCGCGAAGGGCGGAGCACTCGGCTCCCCTCACGCTAAAGCCGCTAACCGCTCGCCACCTTCTCGCGCATTCGGCGCAGGTGCCCGGTAAAAGCCAGATCATCTGGATCAAAGGATAAGATGCGCTCTTCCAAGTCACGTTCGCGTTCCAAGACGAACCGCCCGCGCACGCTCGGCAACATCATCAATCGGGTGTTCGACAGCTCAGGCCCCGAGGGCAAGGTGCGCGGTACGCCGCAGCAGATCATTGAAAAATATCTGTTTCTGGCCCGCGACGCCCAGTTGTCGAACGACCGCGTCGCCGCCGAAAACTTCCTGCAACATGCCGAACATTACACAAGGTTGCTGGGCGAGGCCAACCGCGAACTGGCCGCCGAACAGGAAACCCGTCAGCAGTACCAACCGCAGACCGGGGGCCAGAACAGCGGAAACCAGACCGCTAGCAACCAGAACGGCAACGGGAATGGCAATCAGAGCGGCCAGCGGGATCGTGACGGCCAGCGCTATGAAAACCGCAACGAAAACCGGCAGGACAATCCGCGCCCCGACAATCGGCAGGATAACCCGCGCGTCGACAACCGCCAGGACAATCAGCGGTCCGAAAACCGTCAAGAAAACCGCCGCGAGGATCGTGGCAATGACCGTCCCGATTTCCGCGCCGACTATCGAAACGACGATGTGCCCGACCGGCCGCAGGAAGACACGCCGCGCCGCGGCGGGGGCGAGGTGATCGACTTGTCGGGCGATGAGGACATTGGTCTGGTCGAAACGCCCGAAGCGACCCACCGCGCCCCGCCGCGCGACGAACAGCGCGAACCGGCCCCCCGGCGCGATCAGCCGCCGCGCGAACCTCGCGCACCCAAGCCTGCGTCGCAACCGGCCTCGATCATGCCTCCGATGCCGCCTCTTGATGCCGAACCCGTGGTCGATACCGAGGCTGAACCCAAGAAAGCTGCAACCCGCCGCCCGCGTGGTCCGCGCAAGCCATCGGAAAAGGTCTCTTCCGACGACTCCACCGGCGGCACCCCGCGCGAAGCGGCGAAATAAGTCAGTCGAAACTGCGCGCCAGCGCGCAGAATGCCTCTAGCGACACTTCCTCTGCGCGCTGCGTCGGTTCAATGCCCGCCGCGCGCAGACGGTCTTCGATGTCGGGGGCGAGGGATTTCAGACTGGACCGCAGCATCTTGCGCCGCTGCCCGAAGGCCGCCGTCGTCACGCGCGTCAACACCTCCCCATCCGCCGGAAAGCGCGGCGCATGCAGCGCCGTCAGATGCACGACTGCCGAATGCACCTTGGGGGCGGGGGTGAATGCCTCGGGCGGTAAGGTCATGACGATCCGCGCCTCGCAGCGCCACTGTGCCAGCAAGGCCAACCGGCCATAGTGATTCCCCCCCGGTTTCGCGACGATGCGTTCCGCCACTTCGCGCTGAAACATCAACGTCAGGCTTTGCCAGAACGGCGGCCAGACCGGCGGCGTCAGCCAGCGAATCAGAAGTTCTGTCCCTACATTATAGGGCAGGTTCGCCACAACGCGCACGGGGGCTGTCAGATGCGCCAACACCTCGACTGCCAGTGCGTCGCCGTTGATCACCTCCAGCCGCCCCGGATAGACTGCCGCAATCTCGGCCAGGGCGGGCAAACAGCGTGCGTCCTTCTCAATACACAGCACCCGCCGCGCGCCTTCGGCCAGCAACCCGCGCGTCAACCCGCCAGGACCGGGGCCCACCTCCAGCACGTCACAACCCGACAGATCCCCCGCCATCCGCGCGATCTTGGAGGTCAGGTTCAGGTCCAGCAGAAAGTTCTGGCCCAGTTGCCGCTTGGCCACCAGATCATGGGTCGAGATCACCTCACGCAAAGGCGGCAGACCGTCAATCGTTCCCAAAGCCCAAGCCCTTCATTTTCTGTCCCTAAATATCCCGGGGGTCCGGGGGCTGGCCCCCGGCCCGCCCTCACAGCCGTCGCGCGGCAGCCATCTGATGCGCCATCCGCAGCGCGGCAATCAGACTGTCAGGCCGCGCAATCCCGCGCCCTGCGATGTCGAACGCGGTGCCGTGGTCGGGCGAGGTGCGCACGAACGGCAAACCCAGCGTCACGTTCACCCCGCCGTCAAAATCCAGCGTCTTGATCGGGATCAGCGCCTGATCGTGGTACATGCAAACCGCCGCATCATATCCGGCGCGCGCGCGGGGGTGAAACATCGTGTCGGCGGGCAGAGGACCGGTCACGTCGATGCCCGCAGCCCGCAAGCGGGCCAGAGCGGGCGCGATCACCTCTGCATCTTCGTGCCCCATCGCCCCGCCTTCGCCTGCGTGGGGGTTCAGCCCCGCTACCGCGATCCGGGGCGCGGTGATGCCGAAATCGCGGATCAGCCCGGCATGGGTCAGACGGACGACCTGATCCAGCAGCAACGCGGTCAGGGCGGCGGGGACGGCGCTGATCGGAATATGAATAGTGGCGGGCACCACGCGCAGCGAGTCGCAGGCCAGCATCATCACCACAGGCACATCGCCCGCCAGATGGGCCATATACTCGGTATGGCCGGGAAAGCGGAACCCGGCCCCGTCCAACAGCGCTTTCTTGTTGATCGGGGCGGTGCAGATCGCGGCGGCTTGCCCCGCCTGAACCAGCCCCACCGCCCGCGCGATCACCGCGATGATTGCGCTTGCGTTGGCGGGTTCGGCTGTGCCGGAGCTCTGCGGGGCGGGGAAGGGATGCGGCAGCACGGGCAGAACCCCGGCTGCGACCGACAGCGCCTGATCGGGATGGTCGATCAGATCGACCGCCGTGCCAATCGGCAGATGCGCCGGGTCGCCGATCCAGAAGAACGGGACATCAAACCCCAGCACCCTGCGCGCCAAAGGGGCCAGTTCGGGGCCGATGCCTGCGGGCTCGCCACAGGTCAGCGCGATGGGCGCTGCATCCGTCACGGCGTGCGGATGATCGCTTCGGCGCGAAGTTCGGACATGTAAAGCTCGGCCTGGGCTGCCAGCCGCTGATTGGTCAACTGATTGCGCACTTCGTCGCGCGACGGCGGCACTTCGCTGGTCGGGGTGCGGCTGCACAGCATCAGGAACACGCGCCATCCACCCCGGCGCAAGGTGGACGACGATTCGTTGGCGTCCAGTCCTGCAAGGGCCTGCGCAACATCGCCCGGCACCTGCGCCTCAGGCAAGGTATCACGCAGCAGGCGTTCGGCAGGCAGGCCGCGCGCCTCGGCATAAAGATCGTCGCAGGTGTCGGTGTTGGCCCGCAAGCGCGCCAGATCGGCGTCGGTGCCGGACCCTTCGGGCACCAGAAACTGCGCGTAGTCGACGGTTCTGGAAGTCGAGGACTCGCCCGCCGCTTGCCCGATGTCGCGCAGGAAATACAGCACCACCGCGCCGGGGATCGAGAACGGCTCGCTGACCGTGTCGACTTTCATCGCGCGCAGGCGGGTTCCGATATTCGACGGCAGGGCGTCGATCGGCTGCCATTCCAGCCGTCCGCCGCGCGGGCCGGTTTCGGATTTGGAATAGCGCCGCGCCGCGTCGGCAAACCCGGCTTCGGTCTTGATGTTCGCGCTAAGTTCCCGGGCCAGCGTCATCGCATCACGGCCCGGAACGCCTGCGTTGGTCGGCAGCACGATCTCGGACAGTTGCACCCTCACAGGCCCCCCCGCCGCTGCCCCTGCGGCAATGGCGCGGTCGACCTCGTTGTCGGTGATCTGGGTCACTGGACCAAATTTTGCCCGGATCAGATCGCGCCACGCTATCCCGGCCTCGACAAAGTCGCGAAACGCCTGCGGGTCGACGCCGCCTTGGCCCAAGGCTTCGATGAACTGTTCGGGTGTCAGATTGGCGCGCTCGGCAAAGTCGGTCATGCCCCGCATCACATCTTCGGGCGTCAGTTTGACCCCAAGGGCGGTCACGACCTGAAGCTGCAGGCGTTCGTCGATCAGCGAGTCCGTCGCGATTTTGGTCAGATCGCCGGGCTGTCGCAGCAGTTGTAAAAACAGGACGCGCTGGTTCAATTCATAGCGCGTGATGGCCCGGTCGTTCACGATCAGCACCGGATCGAACAGATCCTGTGCCTGCACTCCACCGACGGCCCCCAGCAGCAGCAGACCTGCCGCCAGCGTTTGCCTGATCTTGCCCACAAAGCCTTGCATCATCATCCTTGCTGCAGTTTTTCGTTCACAGGTTAACGTCCGCATTGCCGCGCCGATCCCGCCTGATTGCCGCCTATGCCCAGAATTTCGACCTGAACGCCGAAATCCGTGGTCGATTGAACACTAGTCGAGGATGTGTAGCGACGCGAGAGCGAAAGATTGAGGTCCAGGCATTCGTTGCGGAAGGTGACGCCCAATCCGGCCCGCGTGGCCCGGCCCGCGATCAGGTCTTGCCGGGTTACCAGATTGGCCGTCCACGCCGCGGTCAAGTCATAGCTCGCATCCAGCACCAGTTCCTGCGTCGTATCGGGCCGATTTTCCGTCAGGTCCGCCACCGCATAAACATATCCTGCAGCCACGGCATAGCGGTTCTGGTTGAAGTCCAGCCGCAATTCGCCTTTGGACAGCGACAGGTCATCGTTCATCACCATGCGGTTTGTCACGCTCAGCCCTGCTGACTGCAACTGCATGGCAACCAGCCAGTTCGACGTGATCCCGTCCAGCCCCGAGGCCGCACCGAACTGGTCGGGGTTGGTTTGACGCAAAACGCGGCCTGCGGTCACGCCCAGCGTCCATCCTGCAGGATCGTGGCGCAGATAGCTGAGGCCCAGATTGACCCGCGCCCCAAGTTCCGCTGCGTCGGACCCCGGAAAGCGACCAAGGGCGAACAGGTTGCCTTCGTCGAATTCGACCAGCGTCGAATCCTCGTTCAGCAGATCGTTGTTGTCTTGCGCTGTGTAAACCACCTGCACCACGGGTTCGATCACATGCGACACGCCGCTGCGCCCGGCCTTTACCCAGGGCCAGCGCAATTCGACCGCCGCCGTTCCCGTGTTGCGCTGGGTCGTGCCACCATAAACGGCATCCTGATTGACCCCGTAGATATCGACAGTCCCCTCGGCCAGTGCTGCAAATTTCAGGCCCAGCGGTCCCGACCAGTTGCGCCGCCAATCGCCCCGGATCGAGGCGCGCCCGACGTCGCGTCCATCGGCAAATCCGTCGCCATCCGCGTCGAAAGCGCTTTCGGACTGGCGGTAATGGCCATGCGTCTGGAACCGGAACCCGCCCGTGCCGCCCAGAATCGCCGGTTCAAATCGGCGATGAAAAGTGAAGTCGCCAATCAGCGACGGAAGGGTCTGGTTGCTTTCGCCATCGCGCAGCGACTGGAACCCGATCAGGCTGGCCGCGAAATATTCGTTCCGCCGGGTGCGCGTGATGGCGGCCCGGCTGTCTAATCGGTCAAGATCGGAAATGCCGTAATCGACCAGATAGCCCCGGTCACTGACCACGATACCGTCGAAACTCAGCTTGAAATCTTGCGGCAGGTCGAAGGCGCCTTTCGCGGTCAGATAGCCCCGCAGATCGCGGTCGCCAAGATCATCGCTGGATGCTGCCGTGGTGATGACGACATCGCCGGTGCGAAATGCCTGACGATAGCGCAGTTCCAGACTCCGCCCGCCGCTGGTAGAGATGTAAGGGGTCAGCAGCACGTCACGCTGATCGCCGATCTTGATGAAATACGGCAGCTTGATGCCGCCGCCGAGGCCTGTGGTGCTGCGCAGGCTGGGCAACAGAAAACCGGTGGCGCGGGCCAGGCTTGGATCGGGAATCCGCAGGCGCGGGATATAGAACACCGGGATGCCCGCCAGTCGAAAGCTGGCATGATCGAAATAGAGTTGCTGTTCCTGCTGATCATGCACCACGCGCCGGGCCCTGATCTCCCACAACGGCGTCGGGTTGTCGGCGCAAACCTTGCACGACGACGCCGCCACCCGATTCAGCGCAGTATAGCGCCCGCCGACCCGCACCAACTCGCGCGCGGCCAGTTGCAACTGTTGGTCCAGCACCAGACGGGCCGAGGTCAGGATGCCTTCGGTCAGATCGGCGGACAGGTCTGCCTGATCGGCAAGGATCAGATCGCCGTTGGGGTCGGTCAACCGGATCGGTCCGACGATGATCAGCCGGTCCGCGCCCCGGTCATAGGTGACTTTGCTCGCGCGCAGTTCAGAGCCCTGAAAGAACACCTCGACATTTCCGCTGGCCACCAGAACGTCATTGCCGGTGATCGCCAGACTGTCGGCAATCAGGGCGGCGCGGTCTTGGGCGCGAAGTGGGAGCGCGCAGGCCAGCAGCGCGAGCATCGCGATCAGAAGATGGCGCATCAGCCATCCTCCAGATGCAGCAACAGCCCCAAGGCGAACAGCCCCGCCGCGATGGGGGGGGTCCAAGCCGCCAAGATTACTGGAATCTGGCCATTATCCCCCAGAACTTGCCCGAAGTTGCGTAAAAAGAAGATCAGAAACCCACCCATAAGCGCCAGCATAACCCAAGTTCCGGTCTTGCCCAACCGCGAATGCCGCATCGTGAAGCCCGCCGCCACCAGCACCATCGAGGCGAACAGCAGCGGCAAGGCAAGCTCCATCTGGAACCACACGCGGTAGCTTACCGCCGAAAACCCGGCCCGCTCCAGCCCGGCGATGTAGGACGGCAAATCCCAGATGCCGATGGCCGATGGCGTGCCGAAACCATCCCTGATCTTGTCCGGCGTCAGATCGGTCGACACTTCGGCTGTGTCCAGCACCGTAGCCCCCTGTTCGGGGTTGAGCGCGTTCAGCGGCCACAGCTTGACCCCGGTCAGCGTCCATGACCCGCCGCCCAGTCTGGCCGTCTGGGCCTCGATCCGCCCCAGGGGCGTACCCTTGGCGTCAAAGGTCAGAAAGGTCGCGTCATAAAGCTCGGTCCCGTCCAGATTGGCGCGGGCGGCCTGAATGACGGTCTGTCCCGTGGCCCCGCCTTGCCGCAGCCATAGCCCGTCTTCCGAGATCGACAGCACCGACCCGCCCCGCGCAAGGCCCTGCGCGCGCGTGTCATACTCGCGCGAAGTTGCCGCAACCATCGGGTTCATCACCGCGACCGCAAACATCCCGATGCCGAAGGCGGTCATCACCGGCGCCACCAGAAACCGCAAGCCGGACCGGCCCGCCGCCCGCACCACGACCAACTCGCTGGACCGCGCCAGCCCGATGAACAGCCCGATGGCCGACAGCACCAGAATAAGCGGCAGAATGCGGTACAGGCTGGACGGCACATTCATTGCCGACAGGATCGCGGCGTCGCGCACCGAAATGCCGGGGTCGGAAAAGCGGCGCAACTGATCTATGATGTCAATGGTCAGCATGATGCCCGCAAAGGCACCGAACACCTGCGCAAACAGGCCCAGAAAGCGCCGTGAGATGTAGAAACTGAGCGTCACGCCGCCACCGCCCGGCTGATCCGCCTTGGCCTTTGTGACCAAAACAGCGTCGCCCCGCCCATCGCCAAGGCGGCAACCGGTGAGGCATACAGAAACATCCAGCCGCCCGGCGATTGCGATGACAGATTGGTCGCCACCGTGCCGATCCCCTGCACCACGATCAGCATTCCGATCGCGACCCCGATTTGCCGCCACAATCCGAACCGGCTGAACGCGCCCAGCAAGAGCGCCGCAAACCCAATCAGGGGCGCACCCATCGCAGTCAGGGGTTCGGAAAACCGGCTGTGGCCTTCGAGCCGCAACGCCTCGGGCGTTTTGCCGGTTTCGGTCATGATGGCCGGCGAGGGCCACAAGAGGTCATAGGTCGAAAGCTCGCCCATCTGGCGGCCCGGACGGGTAAATCCGGTCAGCAAACCCGCAAGATCATAGGTGAAATCGGCAAAGCGTGTCACCGAAAGCCGGCGATCCGAGCGGGCCATCGTCTGGGCCATGCCGTCAAACATGATGAGCTTCGGTCCGCTGTCGCCCCGCGCGAACAGGGCGCGGCGTGCTGTGTAGGTGACACGATCGGTTGAACTGCGGTCATCCGCAAGGAACATGTCAAGCAGCTCGCCCGTCGGGCTGATCTCGCGGATGTACAGCGTAACGCCTTTGGAAGGATGGGTGAATTGCCCAGACGTGAGGTAACGCGCGGTCACATTCTGCGAAATCTCGGCCTGACGGCTGACCATCGCCGTCCGGCTGGCAGGAACCAGAATATGCACCAGGATCAGCATCATCAGCGCGAGGATCACGCCAAAGGCAAACACCGGGCGGGCCAGCCGAAACCCCGAAAACCCGGTGGCCTGCATCACCACCAACTCGCTTTCCTGCATCAGCCGGTTGGTCACCGCCAATGCCGCCGCAAAAGCCGCGATGGGAAGCACCAGACGGATCACATTCGGCAGGGTCAGCAGCGAAAACTCGACGAACACCAGCGCCGTCTGCCCGTCGCCGATCAGTTGGTCAAACAGCCCTACGGCGCGATTGACCCAATAGACCGCCACCAGAACCAGCGCAAAGAAGCCAAAGGTGCCCAGCAGTTGCGACAGAAGATATCGGTCGAATCTAGACACCCGTCCGCCCCTTTTCCGCACTCAGGCCCTGCGCGGGACGCTAGCGGAATTCGGCGGCGGGGAAAACTCATATCTGGCAATCCGGGCATCGGGGGGCTAGCGTTGTGCGAACCCTTGCGCGAAAGCCGCCCCTGCCCACCAGATTTGGAGACGTCGATGTCCAGCCCCCTGCCGATACAATTCCAGTCGACCGACATCGAGGCGCTGGCCGGGCAGGTCGGGCGCATCTCCATTCTGGTCGACGGGCCGACCCCCGCCAGCGCCGCTGCGCGCAGGCTGGACCGCCTGACCAAGGGCGCGCTGGCCCGCTATCTGGCGTCCGACGCCTTTGCCCAGTTGAAACCGGGCGAGGCGCAGGATCTGGCCTATCCGTCTGGGTTGGCGGCGGATGCGGTGCAGGTGATCCGCCTGCCGCGCAAGACCGACATCGCCACAGCGCGCAAGGCCGGGGCGGCAGTGGGCCGCAGCGTGACGCCTGCACCGACGGTCCTGTTGGCCGAGACGCATCCGATGGCCGCCGAGATTGCCTTTGGCCTCGCTATGCGGGCCTATGAGTTCACCCCCCACAAGACCGCAGCGAAAAAGCCTGCGGGCCCTGTCACGATGATGGTCGCCAACCCCGAGGCGGTGGCGGCGGCGGCGGCTGCGGGAGCGGCGGTGGTCGAGGGCGTGTTTTTCACCCGCGATCTGGTCAATGAACCAGCCAACGTGCTGACCACCAACGACTTTGCCGCGCGGCTGGCCGCGATGCACGAATTGGGGCTGGACGTCGAGATTCTGGAGGAGGACCAGCTAGCCGAACTGGGCATGGGGGCCTTGCTGGGCGTCGGCATCGGATCGGACAGCCCTACGAAAATCGTGGTGATGCAATGGCTTGGCGGACCAAAAGGCGAGGCTCCTTTCGCGCTGATCGGCAAGGGTGTGGTGTTCGACACGGGCGGCATTTCCATCAAGCCGGCGGGCGGGATGGAAGAAATGACGATGGACATGGGCGGTGCCGCGGTGGTTGCCGGTGTCATGCGGACGCTGGCCCTGCGCGGGGCGAAGGCGAATGTGGTGGGGCTGGTCGGGTTGGTTGAAAACATGCCCGACGGAAAGGCGCAGCGGCCCGGCGATGTGGTCAAGTCGATGAAGGGCGACACGATCGAGGTCATCAACACCGATGCCGAGGGGCGTTTGGTGCTGGCCGATGTGATGTGGTACGCGCAAGAACGGTTCAAGCCGACCGGGATGGTCGATCTGGCGACCTTGACCGGGGCGATCATCGTCGCGTTAGGCCATGAAAACACGGGGGTTTTCTCGAATGACGATACGCTGTGCAATGCTTTCCTGAAGGCCGCGAAGGCCGAGGGTGAGGGGGCGTGGCGGATGCCGATGGGGCAGGCCTATGATGACAAGCTGAAATCGCGGATTGCCGACATGATGAACGTCGGCGGGCGCGATGGCGGGGCGATCACGGCGGCGCAATTTCTGCTGAGGTTCGTCAAACCGGATATGCCTTGGATTCATCTGGACATTGCCGGGACCGCCTTGGTTAAGACTGACCTGACGCTGGCCCCAAAAGGGGCGACGGGGTGGGGCGTCATTGCGCTGGATCGTCTGATACGTGACAAGTTCGAGGGCTAAGTCCTTGGGTTTGGTCATGTTCTACCACCTGACCCGTACAGGACCAGACGCAACGCTGCAAACCTTGTTGCAGCGAGGCTTGGCGGCGGGATGGCGGGTGATGATCCGGGGCGGCGATGCGGCGGCGCTGGACCGGCTGGATGTGCGGTTGTGGCTGGAGCCCGAGGACGGCTTTCTGCCGCATGGGCGCGAGGGCGGGCCGCATGATGCGGATCAGCCGATCTTGCTGGGGCAGGGGTTGCCGGTGAACGGCGCACAGGCTTTGGCTCTGATCGACGGGGCCGATGTTGCGGTCGACGAGGCGCGCGGGATGGAGCGCGTCTGGGCGATCTTTGATGGTGGCGATCAGGAAGCCGTAGCCGCAGCGCGCGGGTTGTGGACGCGGCTGACCGAGGGAGGTGTGGCGGCGCAATACTGGTCCGAGGAATCGGGGCGGTGGGAGAAGAAGGCGGAAAAGCTGCCCGCGGTTTAGCGTTCAGCGGCTCAGAACCATCGTGCCGTTGTCGATGCCGATGCGGAACTGTCCCAGATAATCCATACCCAGCAAGGACATATCCATCTCTCCTTGCGTAACATAGGCGGCGATTTGTTGATCCACGAACGGGCCGAGCGTGACCTGCGGCAAGCGGACGCGGGCGGTTCTGACCACGCCGTTCGCCGTCATGGCCTCGCCCAGATAGGCAAGACTGCCCGGGTCCAGACCCAACCGCAGCGCGTCGGATCGGGAAAGGACCACGTTGCTGGCCCCGGTGTCGGCCAGAAACTCCACATTCGTGCCGTTGATCTGCAGCGTGATGTAATAGTGGCCATCGCGCGCGCGGGGGACTTCGACACTGCCGTTTTCCGTGGCCATCTGACGCGGGGCGATGTCGGTACGCAGGTCGGTCCAGAGGCCGTAACCGGCTGCAATTCCAAGAAAGATAAGCCCCCACGCGACGGCGGTGCGCAGGGCCTGACCCATGCGTTTGCGGTACTCGACCATCACCCAACCGCCGACTGCGGCGAGCAGCAGGCTGAGATATAGAATTCGTGCGATGGTGTCCCCGTCCATGATGCCTGCGATATGGGGGCCAAGCCCCAGTTTGCAATGGGAAAAGATCAGGCGGCGGCCTCTAGCCGTTCTTGAGCGGCGATCCACATCGCCTCGGCGCGGTCCAGGGCGTCCATCACTTCGGCGTATTTCTTGTTCCAGGTGTCCAACTCGCCCTTGCGGGCGTCGTCATAGAGATCCGGATCGGCCAGTTTCTTGGCCAGACGGTCGCGCATTTCGTTGATTTTCGCCATCCGTTCCTCGGACTTTTTGACATCGGCGCGAAGGACGATTATCTCATCTCGACCTGTTTTCTTTGGTTTAACTAAGGGTTGTGAAGAATTCTTCATGTCATCATCGCCCGCCAGCAGTTGCTTGCGGTAGGTTTCCAGATCTTCGGTATAGGGCGTCACTGCGCCGCCTTTGACCAGCCACAACCGATCTGCCACGAGGCCCAGCAGGTGCATGTCGTGGCTGACGAGGATGACAGCACCTTGGTATTCCGTCAAAGCCTCGACCAAAGCCTCGCGGCTTTCCATGTCGAGGTGGTTGGTCGGTTCGTCGAGAATCAGCAGATGCGGCGCGTCGATGGTGGCTAACAGCAGGGAAAGCCGGGCTTTCTGGCCGCCCGACAGCCTGCCGACCACGGTTTCGGCCTGATCGGCCATCAGACCAAAGCCCGCCAGACGGGCGCGCAGGCGGGGTTGGCCTTCGGCCGGGCGCAGGCGTTGCAGGTGTTGCAGCGGGGTTTCGTCGATGAAAAGTTCGTCCACCTGATGCTGCGCGAAATAGCCGATCCGCAGTTTGGAGGAGCGAACCATCTTGCCCTCCATCGTCACAAGTTTACCGGCCAACAGCTTGGAAAGTGTGGACTTTCCCTCGCCGTTGCGACCCAGAAGCGCGATGCGGTCGTCCTGATCTATCCGCAGCGACAGCTTTTTCAGGATCGCGGGGCCGCCGTAGCCGACTGCCGCGCCATCCAGATTGATGATCGGGGGCGACAGTTCTTCTGGGGCGGGGAAGGTGAAGATCACCTTCTTCGCATCCTCGGGGGCGGTGATGGTCGTCATCTTTTCCAGCATCTTGACGCGGCTTTGAGCCTGTACCGCTTTGGAGGCCTTGGCCTTGAAGCGGTCAACGAAGGATTGCAGGTGCGCGCGGCGGGCCTCCTGCTTCTTTGCCTCGGCCTGCAACACGGCGCGGCGTTCGGCGACTTGTCTTGCGAACTGGTCGTAAGGGCCTGACCAATAAGTCAATTTCTTGTTGTCCAGATGCAGGATGCCGGTCACGGCGCGGTTCAGCAGGCCGCGGTCGTGACTGATGATCAGGACGGTGTGCGGGTATTTGGTCAGGTAGCTTTCGAGCCACAAGGCCCCTTCAAGGTCGAGGTAGTTGGTAGGCTCGTCCAGCAACAGGTAATCGGGTTGGGCGAACAGCACGCCGGCCAGCGCCACGCGCATCCGCCAGCCGCCCGAGAAGTCGGAGCAGGGTTTCAGTTGCGCCTCGGCGTCGAAGCCCAGCCCCTTGAGAATGGCCGAGGCGCGGCCTTCGGCAGACCACGCGTCGATATCGGTCAGGCGGGCCTGAATCTCGGCTATCCGGTTGGGATCATGGGCGGTTTCGGATTCCTTCAGCAGGGCTGCGCGTTCGGTATCCGCCTCCAGCACGGTGTCCAGCAGCGAGGTGGACGACGACGGCACCTCTTGCGCGACGCCGCCGATCCGGGCGCGGGCGGGCATGGTGATGTCGCCGCCTTCCAGCGCCAGTTCCTTTTTGATCAGGCGGAACAGGGTGGTTTTGCCCGCACCATTGCGGCCGACGAGGCCGACTTTGTGACCGGTGGGAATGGTGGCCGAAGCCCTTTCAAACAGCGGGCGGCCTTCGACGGAATAGGTGATGTCTTCGATTTTGAGCATGGGGTGGGATTGCCCCATGGAAGCAAAAAGGTCAACCGAATTGGGCGGCACCTGATGTACACCCCCTGTACACCCCCGTACACCCCCTGAGCAGACGCGGCGCAGACGCAAGATGCCTGCTATCGGCTTTTCAAAAGGCGGCCCACATGCTAGCAGGCGGTCGAAATTCCGGTATGGGCAGGCGCCTGTGCTGCCCATTTGTGAGGACCATCATGGCCGTCGAACGTACCCTGTCGATCATCAAGCCCGACGCGACCCGCCGCAATCTGACCGGCAAGATCAATGCCA
>JBBRVJ010000050.1:0-21424 GCA_038246975.1 Rhodobacterales bacterium
CAACGACATGGGCATCACGGTCAATGTGACCGCCCCGATGACCGCCCGCCCCTCCGACATCGCCCGCCTCGGGGCCGCGCATTTCAACGTCCTGATGTATCCCGAACACGCCGAATCCGCCGCCCGCTGGCTGGAACGCGAGTTCAAACAGCCTTACACAAAATGCGTCCCGATCGGCGTCGGCGCCACCCGCGATTTTCTGGCCGAGATCGGCAAGATCACCGGCCTGCCTGTCAAATCCGACACCTCGCGCCTGCGCCTGCCATGGTGGACCCGCTCTGTCGATTCGACCTACCTCACCGGCAAACGCGTGTTCATCTTCGGCGACGGCACCCACGTCGCCGCCGCCGCCCGTATTGCGCGCGACGAGATGGGGTTCGACGTCGCCGGAATGGGCTGTTTCAACCGCGAAATGGCGAGGCCCATCCGCGCGTTGGCCAAAGACTACGGCGTCGAGGCCCTGATCACCGACGACTATCTGGAGGTCGAGTCCGCCATCGCCGCCCTGCAACCCGAAATGATCCTCGGCACCCAGATGGAGCGTCATATCGGCAAACGCCTCGGCATCCCCTGCGCCGTGATCTCGGCCCCCGTGCACGTTCAGGACTTCCCCGCGCGCTATTCCCCCCAGATGGGCTGGGAAGGCGCGAATGTCATCTTCGACACCTGGATTCACCCGCTGGTCATGGGGCTGGAAGAACACCTCCTCCACATGTTCCGCGACGATTTCGAGTTTCACGACGAGGCAGGCGCGTCACACCATGGCGGGCAGCACATACCGCGGCAACAGGGCGCTGAAGCCGCCCCTGCGGCCGCGGTCGAGGGGGGCTCGATGCCCCTCGAAACCGCTCCCCTTGCAGAGGTCGCAAACCATACGGACGCCCCAGCGGGTGCCGAAGTCATCTGGCTGTCGGATGCGGAAATAGAACTGAAGAAGATCCCCTTCTTCGTGCGCGGCAAGGCTCGCCGCAACACCGAGAAGTTTGCCTGCGAAAAAGGACTGACAAGGATTAGTGTCGAAACTTTGTACGAAGCAAAGGCCCACCATGCACGTTGATCCTGCCATCTCCGGCACCCGCGTCGGTTACAACATCGTGATCGTCACACTCGACTCTCACGCCGCTGGCCCCGCCGCGCGGATCGCACCCCGGCTGGCTGCGGACTTCCCCGGTCTGACCATCTCGATCCATGCCGCCTCCGAATGGGCAGAGAATCCGGACTCGCTGACCCGCTGCAAACTGGCGCTGCAAACCGCCGACATGGTGGTCGCCAACCTGATCTTCATCGAAGAACACATCACCGCCATCCTGCCCGACCTGACCGCCGCCCGCGCCCGCGTCGATGCCTTCATCGGCGTCATCGCCGACAGCCAGATCACCAAACTGACCAAGATGGGCGATCTGGACATGTCCAAGCCCGCCTCGGGCATGATGGCCATGCTCAAGAAACTGAAGCCCAAAAAGGGCAACTCGGAGTCGTCCGGCGCCAAACAGATGTCGATGCTGCGCCGCATCCCGAAGATCCTGCGCTTCATCCCCGGCAAAGCGCAGGATCTGCGCGCCTGGTTCCTGTCGATGCAATACTGGCTGGGCGGGTCGGACGACAATATCGAGCAGATGATCCGCTTCCTGATCTCGAAATACTCGACCCATCAGAACTGGCGCGGTGCTGCCTCCAAAGCCCCGATCGACTACGCCGAGGTGGCGCTTTACCACCCGGACCTCCCCGCCCGCATCACCACCAACCTGGCCGACCTGCCGCGTCCTGCCGATGCCAGGCTCACCGTTGGCCTGTTGATGCTGCGCAGCTACGTTCTGGCCTCCGACACCGCGCATTACGACGCCGTGATCCGGGCGTTCGAGGCCAAGGGCATTGCCTGCGTCCCGGCCTTTGCCGGCGGTCTCGACGGCCACCCCGCCATCACCGCGTTTTTCCAGGATGGCAAGGCCGCCCGGATCGACGCCATGGTGTCGCTGACCGGATTCAGCCTCGTCGGCGGCCCGGCCTACAACGACAGCGAAGCGGCAGTCGAGGCCCTCTCCGCGCTCGACATCCCCTACATCGCCGCTCACCCGCTGGAGTTTCAGACGCTGGGCCAATGGGCGAACGCCGGTGCGGGTCTTGGCCCGATCGAGACCACCATGCTGATTGCGTTGCCCGAGATTGACGGCGCGACCAACCCCACCGTGTTCGCGGGCCGTCACGGGCTGGACGGCTGCACCGGCTGTTCGCACATGTGCAAAGGCTCGGTCGAATCCAAGGTGATGTCGCCCTGCCTTGAGCGGATCACCTCGCTGGCCGAGAAAACCTTCCGCCTCGCCAGCCTGCGCCAGATGCAGAACGCCGACAAGAAGGTCGGTATCGTCCTGTTCGGCTTCCCGCCCAACGCAGGCGCTGCGGGCACCGCTGCCTACCTGTCGGTGTTCGAAAGCCTGCACAACACGCTCAAGGCGATGCGCGCCGACGGCTACAAGGTCGAGGTTCCCGAAACCGTCGAAGACCTGCGCGAGGCTGTTCTGCACGGCAACGCCAGCCGCTACGGGCAGCCCGCGAACGTCGCGGAATTCGTCAGCGCCGATCACATCGTCGCCAACACCCCGCCGCTGAAAGTGATCGAGGCGACATGGGGCCCTGCCCCCGGCAAGATCCAGTCCGATGGCCGCAACGTGTTCATCCTGGGCAAGCATTTCGGCAACGTCTTTGTCGGTCTGCAACCGGTGTTCGGTTACGAAGGCGACCCGATGCGCCTGCTGTTCGAACGCGGCTTTGCCCCGACCCACGCTTTCGTGCAGTTCTACATGTGGCTGCGCAACACCTTCTCGGCCGATGTCATCCTGCACTTCGGCATGCACGGCGCGCTGGAATTCATGCCCGGCAAACAGGCCGGTCTTGGTGCCCGCGACTGGCCCGACCGCCTGATCGGCGAGATGCCAAATGTCTATCTTTACGCCGCCAACAACCCGTCCGAGGCAACGCTGGCCAAGCGCCGCTCCAACGCGATCACCGTCACCCACCTGACACCCCCTCTGGCGCAGGCCGGCCTTTACAAGGGTCTGGTCGAGTTGAAAGATACCCTGACCCGCTGGCGCAACACCGCGCCCGACGCACCGGAACGTGGCGATCTGGAAACCCTGATCGCCGAACAGGCGGCCCTGGTCGACATGAACGGCCAGAACCCCGGCGCGTTGTGGCTGAAACTGCTTGAGGCCGAAGACGCGCTGATCCCCGATGGCCTGCACGTCGTAGGCCGCCCGATGAGTGCGGAACAGCGCGCCGACTACATGCGGCTGCTGCCGCCGATGGATGCCGCCGAACACGCCCGTATCGACAAGCTGTTGCAGACCGACACCGAAACCCTGGGCCTGCTGCGCGCCCTGTCCGGTCGCTTCATCGCCCCGGTCCCCGGCGGCGACCTGATCCGCAGCCCGCAGATCTTGCCGACCGGCCGCAACATCCACGCCTTCGATCCGTTCCGGATGCCCACCGAATTTGCCCTGCGCGATGGGGCTGCACAGGCGGCCAAACTGCTGGAGGCTCACCCCACCCTGCCGCGCACCGTGGCGCTGGTGCTCTGGGGGTCGGACAACATCAAATCCGACGGCGGCCCGATTGCGCAAGCCTTGGCGCTGATGGGAACCCGGCCGCGGTTCGACAGCTATGGCCGGTTGTGTGGGGCCGATCTGATCCCGCTTTCGGAACTGTCGCGCCCCCGGATCGACGTGTTGATGACCCTGTCCGGCATCTTCCGCGACCTTCTGCCCCTGCAAACCCGGATGCTGGCCGAAGCCGCGTACAAATGCGCCATTGCCGATGAACCCCTCAGCCAGAACTTCGTGCGCGCCCACAGCCTGGCCTATGCCGAGCAGATGGGCTGCGATCTGGAAACCGCCGCCTTGCGGGTGTTCTCGAACGCCGAGGGCGCTTACGGCTCCAACGTCAACGTGCTGGTCGATCAGTCGGCCTTCGGCGAGGAAGACGAGCTTGCCGATGCCTATGAGGCGCGGAAATCCTTCGCCTATGGCCGCAACGGCAAGGCGGTCAAGAACGCCGAAATTCTGCAAAAGGCGCTGAAAGACGTGGACCTCGCCTATCAGAACCTCGAATCGGTCGAGTTGGGCGTCACTTCGGTCGATCACTATTTCGACACGCTGGGCGGCATCGCCCGCGCGGTCAAACGTCAGCGCGGCGTCGAAACTCCGGTCTACATCAGCGATCAGACCCGTGGCACCGGCAAGATCCGCTCGCTGCGCGACCAGATTGCCTTGGAAAGCCGCTCACGTCAGTTGAACCCCAAATTCTACGAGGGCCTGTTGAAACATGGCGCCGAAGGCGTGCGGCAGATCGAATCCTATGTCACCAACACGCTGGGTTGGTCCGCCACCACCGCGCAGGTCGATCCGTGGGTGTATCAGCGCCTGTCGGAAACCTTTGTGCTGGACGAGGCGATGCGTAAACGCATGGCGACCCTGAACCCGCAAGCCTCGGCCCGGATGGCCAACCGCCTGATCGAGGCCTCCGAACGCAGCTACTGGACGCCTGATGCCGCCACGCTCGCCGCCCTGCAAGGCGCTGCCGATGAACTTGAAGACCGTCTCGAAGGGATCGCGGCCGAATGACCGTGACCCGTCCCTCAACCGAAAGAGGCCCCCTATGAGCCCACTTGACGCAATTCCCCGCCTTCGGGGCCAGGACGGCGAAGGATCGGTGCAGGTCCATCAGGACGCCGATACCAAGATCGAAGGCGCGAAAGTGTTTTCGGTCTATGGCAAGGGCGGCATCGGCAAATCGACGACCTCGTCGAACCTGTCGGCCGCGTTTTCCATGATGGGCAAGCGCGTGCTGCAGATCGGCTGCGATCCGAAACATGACAGCACCTTCACCCTGACGGGCCGCCTGCAAGCCACCGTCATCGACATCCTGAAGGACGTCGATTTTCACGCCGAGGAACTGCGCCCCGAGGATTACGTCGCAGTCGGCTTCAACGGCGTGAAATGCGTCGAGGCGGGCGGTCCCCCGGCAGGCACCGGCTGCGGCGGCTATGTGGTCGGCCAGACGGTCAAGCTGCTCAAACAGCATCACCTGCTGGAAGACACCGATGTGGTGATCTTTGACGTCTTGGGCGACGTGGTCTGCGGCGGCTTTGCGGCCCCCCTGCAGCACGCCGACCGCGCGGTGATCGTGACGGCGAATGATTTCGACAGCATCTACGCGATGAACCGCATCATCGCTGCCGTGCAGGCCAAATCGGGCAACTACAAGGTCCGGCTGGCCGGTTGCGTGGCGAACCGGTCGCGCGAGACCAACGAAGTGGACCGGTATTGCGAGCGTGTCGGCTTCAACCGCATCGCCCATATGCCCGACATCGACGCGATCCGCCGCTCGCGGCTGAAAAAGAAGACGCTGTTCGAGATGGACGACTCCGAGGACATCGTGATGGCCCGCGCCGAATACATGCGGCTGGCCGATGTTCTGTGGCGCTCGGTGCAGGGCGAAGGCACCTCGCCCGCCCCGCTGCCCGACCGTGAAATCTTCGAACTGCTGGGATTTGATTGAACCATGTCGAACTACACCACCACACGCGACCGGGTCGAAACCTACTTCGACCGCACAGCCACAACGGTCTGGGAACGCCTGACCTCGGACGCTCCGGTCAGCCGCATCCGCCAGACTGTGCGTGAAGGCCGCGACAAGATGCGCGCGCTGATGCTGTCGCGTCTGCCTGACGACCTGAACGGCGTCCGGGTTCTGGATGCGGGCTGCGGTGCGGGGCAGATGACGGCGGAACTCGCGGCGCGCGGCGCGCATGTCACTGCCGTCGACATCTCGCCGCAACTGGTGGAGATCGCCCGCAAGCGCCTGCCTCCGGAACACGCCCACCGCGTGACGTTCGCCAGCGGCGACATGACCGCCAACCATGGTCCGCAAGACTTCGTCGTCGCGATGGACAGCCTGATCTACTACGACACCACCGACATCACCAACGCGCTGCACCTTCTGGCGCAGCGCACGTCCGAGGCGGTGGTGTTCACCGTCGCCCCGCGCACGCCGTTTCTGATGACCTTCTGGACGATGGGCAAAGTCTTCCCCAAGGCCGACCGCTCGCCCGTCATGGTGCCCCATGCCCATACCACCCTGAACAGCATAGCCGAAGGCCGCGTCACCAAGGTCGCCCGGATCAGCCGTGGCTTTTATATATCCGAATGTCTGGAGTATCGTCCGTGATCCTTGGCAAGTCCCAGATCCAGAAGCTGACCGGGGCCTGGTTGCCCTTTGCAGATGCTGCATCCGAAGGGCTGCCGATCTGGCAGCTTTTGCGGCTGGGTCTGTTTCAGGTGTCGGTCGGCATGGCTACCGTGCTGCTGCTGGGTACCCTGAACCGCGTGATGATCGTCGAGTTGTCGGTTCCGGCCTCGGTCGTCGCGCTGATGATCGCCTTGCCCGTGGTATCGGCCCCGTTCCGCGCCATGCTGGGCCACAAGTCCGACAACCACAAAAGCTGGATCGGGTGGAAGCGTATTCCCTACCTGTGGTTCGGCAGCCTGTGGCAGATGGGCGGTCTAGCGATCATGCCGTTCGCGTTGATCGTGCTGTCGGGCGATCAGTATCTGGGGCCACCCTGGGCGGGTGAAGCCTTGGCGGGATTGGCTTTTCTGATGACCGGCATCGGGATGCACATGACGCAAACCGCCGGTCTGGCGCTGGCGTCGGACCGGGCCACCGATGAAACCCGACCCAAGGTGGTGGCGCTGCTCTATGTGATGTTCCTGCTGGGCATGGCGGTTTCGGCGGTGATCTTGGGCTGGCTGCTGCGCGACTATGACCCGATCCTGCTGATCCGGGTGGTGCAGGGCTGTGCGGTGGTCACGATGGTGCTGAACCTGGTCGCCCTGTGGAAACAGGAAAAGGTCAAGCCGATGACCGCCGAAGAAATGGCCGAAGTGCGCCCGATCTTCATGGAAGGCTGGCGCGACCTGATGGCGGGCGGCAATGCGGGGCGTATCCTGCTGGTCGTGGTGATGGGCACGATGGGGTTCCAGATGCAGGACGTTCTGCTGGAACCTTACGGCGCTGAAATTCTTGGCCTGTCGGTCGGCAATACGACCTGGCTGACGGCCTGCAACGCGCTGGGCGCGCTGGCCGGGTTCATTCTGGCGGGGCGCTGGCTGTCGCAAGGGCGCGACATGTTCCGCATGGCGGCGCGCGGGTTGCTGGTCGGGGTCGCGGCGTTTCTGGCGGTGATGTTCGCGGCACCCCTGGGGTCCGTCGTACTATTTTACGCCGGGGCGATCTGCATCGGCCTTGGCGCGGGCCTGTTCGCCGTCTCCACCCTGACGGCCGCGATGGCGCTGCCCGAACAGGGCATGGCCGGGCGCGGGCTGGTGCTGGGGGCCTGGGGGGCGGCGCAGGCCACCGCTGCGGGCCTCGCGATTGCGCTGGGCGGCGCCCTGCGCGACTCGGTCGGCTCGTATGCCATGGCAGGGCATCTGGGCGATGTCTTTGTCACCCCGACCTTTGGCTATGCCTTTGTCTATCAAGTCGAAATCGTGGTTCTGTTTGCCACGGTGATCGCGTTGGGCCCTCTGGTACGGGCCCTTCCCTACACCCCTAAACCCAAATCCGACGCGGCCCCGCTGGGCGTCGTCGAATTCCCCACTTGACCCCGGAGGATCAAAAATGGTTGGCGTAAACTTCTTTGGCAATTTCGACATGGCAAGCCTGGCCATCTGGCTGTTCTGGGGCTTCTTCGCCCTGCTGATCTACTATCTGCAAACCGAAAACATGCGCGAAGGGTATCCGCTGGAAACCGAGGATGGCGGCAGCAAGACGAATCAGGGTCCTTTCCCGTTGCCTGCGCCCAAGACTTTCATCCTGCCGCATGGCCGGGGCGAAGTGACCTTGCCCAATGGCGCACGCGAAGCCCGCGAACTGGCGATGACCCGGACCGCGGTGTCCGACGGTTTCCCCCATGCGCCGACCGGCAACCCGATGACCGATGGTGTCGGCCCCGCCTCATGGGCGCCGCGCCGTGACATTCCCGAACTGGACGGCCATGGCCACAACAAGATCGTGCCGATGGCCGGCGCTCCGGGCTTTGGTGTCAGCGCCGGGCGTGACCCGCGCGGTCTGCCGGTGCAGGCGGGCGATCTGGAAGTCGTGGGCCGCATTTCGGACATGTGGGTCGACGCGCCGGAACAACTGGTGCGCTATCTGGAGATCGACCTGAACTCGGGCCAGAAACGTCTGGTGCCGATGCCGATGGTCAAGATCTGGGGTGACCGCGTGCGGATCAACTCGATCACCTCCGATCTTTTCGACGCGGTCCCTGCGACCAAATCGGCCAGCGAAGTGACAATGCTGGAAGAAGAAAAGATCAGCGCATACTATGCGGGTGGCACGATGTATGCCGCCGCAAAACGCAAGCGCGGATTCTAGGAACTCAGGGGAGGGGCCGCGATGAGCGACCATGACGATTTCGCAACAGAGCCAGTGCCCGGTCTGCCCGAGGCGCCGCCAAAGGGCGAAGAAGTGCTATGGCAAGGACGGCCCGACACTTGGGCACTTGCCCGCGAATCGATGGGGCTGCACTGGGTTGCAGCCTACTTCGTGGCGCTGGCAGTCTGGCGGGCAAGCGTTCTGTTCGACGGAACGGTCGGCACGATCGTCGCGGTGATGCTGCCCTATGTTGCAATCGGCGCCGTGACCTGCGGGATCATCCTGCTGATCGCATGGGCCTTTTCCCGCAGCACCGTCTACACCCTGACCACCGCCCGCGTCGCGATGCGAATCGGTGCGGCGCTGACGGTGACGCTGAACCTGCCCTATACCCAGATCGGCAATGCCAGCCTGGACTTGCGCCGTCGCGGCACCGGCACCATCGCGATGCAAACCCTTGGCGAAACCCGGCTGGCCTACCTTGTCTGCTGGCCCCATGTCCGCCCGTGGTTCCTGTCGAAAACCCAACCCGCCCTGCGCTGCATCCCCGATGCCGCCCGTGTGGCGCAGATGTTGTCCGAAGCGGCAGAAACCCGGATCAGCCAGCCGGTCGTCACCCGGGTTGCCCCCTCCCTCGCTGTCGCCGCTGAATAGGAGCCTGGATCATGCCCATCCGTCCCAATGAAACCATGCGCAGCAGCGACCCGCAGATGATCCCGACCAAGTTGCTGTGGGCGATGCTGGCGCTGGTGTTGGCCTCGCTTGCGGTGGTGACATTCTCGGTCGTGACCGGACGCGAACGTACCGGCGTGCCCAAAGTGGCCGCCATCGTGGCCGAACGCACGGTCATCCTCAAAGGCGGCGGCGCACAGGCCGTCACCATTCTTGACGAAAACGGCACGGTCCTGATGGACCTGCCGCATGGCGGCTTCATCACGGTGATCCAGAACGCGAATGAACGCGCCCGGCGCGTGAAAGGGGTCGATAAACTGCTGCCGTTGCGTATTGTGGAATATGCCAATGGCCGTTTGACGGCTCACGACGACTACACGGGCTGGAGCGCCGAACTCGGTGCCTTCGGTGGCGATAACAGGGCCGCGTTCGAACGGCTCATGTCGTACAAGTAAAAAACAACAAGGGAACCAAACAATGGGAATCTTCTCCAAGTTCACCGAAAACGTGCCCTGCACCGTCGAGGTTAGTCACCGTTTCGAAAGCCTGCACGCCCATGTCCGTTTCAACAACGGCGCTGTGGTTTATCCGGGCGACGAAGTCCTGGTCCACGGCGCGCCGATCGTTGCCGCCTATGGCGAGTTGATCATCGAAGACCGTACCGCCACCATCACCCGCGCCACAGCCGTTGAACGTTTGTGGACCCGGATGACCGGCGACTTCGGCTTCATGGAACTATGTGAGTTTTCTTTCTCGGACGAGGTGACAGCATGAACGCGACCCCCAAGGGCCTTGACGCCGATTATGCCGAGCTTGCGGCCTCGCAGCCGATGGACACGCAGGCGATGGCCACCGAAACCACCCTGCTGAATCCGCGCTTCTACACCACCGACTTCGATGAAATGGACAAGGTCGATGTGACGCCGGTGCGGGCCGAATGGGACAAGCTGATCGCCCAGATGAAGTCCGACCCCAACGCCAAGCATTTCAAGAAGAACGCCGAATGGGATGCCGACTGGGAGGCGATGGATCCCAAGCTGAAGCGCGAATTCATCGACTTCCTCGTGTCGTCCTGCACTGCCGAATTCTCGGGTTGCGTTCTGTACAAGGAAATGAAGCGCCGCGGCAGCAACCCCGACATTTGCGAGCTGTTCGGCTACATGAGCCGCGACGAGGCCCGTCACGCCGGTTTCATCAACGACGCGCTGCGCGAGGCGGGGGTGGCGGTGAACCTGGGTTTCCTGACCAAAGCCAAGAAATACACCTACTTCCAGCCGAAATTCATCTATTACGCGACCTATCTGTCGGAAAAGATCGGCTACGCCCGCTACATCACCATCTTCCGCCATCTGGAACAGAACCCCGACAAGCGGTTCCATCCGATTTTCAAATGGTTCCGCGAATGGTGCAACGACGAGTTCAGCCATGGCGAAGCGTTTGCCCTGCTGATGCGCACCGATCCGAAATTGACGCAAAGCTGGTCCAACCGGCTGTATATCCGGTTCTTCCTGACCGCGGTATATTCGACGATATATATCCGCGACCATCAGCGCCCCGAGTTCCACAAGGCGCTGGGCGTCGACATCGAATGGTATGACCAGCGGGTCTATGAAATCACCAGCACCATCGCGCGGCAGGTCTTCCCGATCGAGATCGACATCGATCACCCGCGCTGGCTTCCCAACCTGCGCCGGATGCGCGATGCCTTCACCGAGATGGATGCTGCGAAAAAGCGCGGCGGTGTCGGCGGATGGTTCGGGGCGAAAGCGTCCGCAGCCAAGGCGGGTCTTGCCTTCGTGACGCTGTACCTGATCCCGGTCAAGCGCAGCACCCCGCCCGCAAACGTCCGGTTGGAGCCGACTTATTGACCTTTCACGTCCAACTTGAGGCATCGGCCCATGACTGAAAATCCGTGGCTCGCCGCAGGAATCGCGATGTTTGCGTGGTGGTTCTTCACCGGCATCATCCTGTGGCGAGTGCGGGTTGCCGACAATCTGGAACGCAGCGGCGACCGGGATGCCCACCGCAACTCGGTGATCCTGGGCTTCCCGGTCTTTGCCGCCGGGGTCGCGCTGGCCTATGCCTCGATCATCGACGGGTCGGCCAATGGCACCTACATGGGGTTTCTCGCCACCCTGGCTCTGTGGGGCTGGATCGAACTTGCCTTCCTGTCGGGCGTCATCACCGGGCCGAACCGCGAACCCTGCCCGCCGTTCGCGGCGCAATCAGACCGGTTCTGGCGCGCCGTCGGCACAATCGCGTGGCACGAACTGGCACTGATCGCCACGATGGTCATCCTCGGCTATGTGTCATGGTCCGCTGAAAACCCGTTCGCCTTTTATACCTTCGCGCTGCTGTTTTTCGCCCGCATCTCGGCGAAACTGAACCTGTTCTTCGGTGTGCCGCGCATCAACACGCAATTTCTGCCGCGACCCCTGTCGCACCTGCCCAGCCACTTCCGCTTTGCCCGGATGAACCCGTTCTTCCCCGTCTCTGTCTCGGTCCTGACCGTGGCAACCGCGCTGTTGCTGGAACGCACCATCAGCGCCACAACCTCCGGCACGACGGCGGGTTTTGCCCTCCTGACCTGCCTCTGCGCGTTGGCCCTTCTGGAACACTGGTTCATGGTCCTGCCGCTTCCCGATGAAAAACTCTGGCGCTGGATGCTTCCTGCTGCCAAAACTCCCAGAAATATCCATAGCCCAGCTAGCCTGCACGAGGACGCCAATGGACTTTGACGACATTTTCCGCGCCCAGATCGAGACGCTCAAGTCCGAAGGCAACTACCGGACCTTCGCCGAACTGGAACGCAAGCGGGGCCAGTTTCCCCGCGCGGCGTCCTATATGGATGGCGGGATCAACGACATTACCGTCTGGTGCTCGAACGATTACCTCGGCATGGGCCAGCACCCCGATGTGGTGCAGGCGATGGTCGATTGCGTCCACGCCTGCGGCACCGGGGCGGGCGGTACGCGCAACATTTCGGGCAACAACCATCACCACTTGCTGCTGGAGGCCGAACTGGCCGATCTGCACGGCAAGGCTGCGGCGCTGCTGTTTACCAGCGGCTATGTGTCGAACTGGGCCGCGCTTTCGACGCTGGGGTCGCGCATTCCGGGCGTGGTGATCCTGTCGGATGCAGGCAACCACGCCAGCATGATCGAAGGTGTGCGCCATTCCCGCGCCGACAAGGTAATCTGGCGCCACAACGACTGGCGCGATCTTGACCGCAAACTGCATGCGGTCGGCGACCGGCCCAAGATCGTGGCCTTCGAATCGGTCTATTCGATGGACGGCGACGTGGCCCCGATCAAAGAGATCGTCGAGGTCGCCAAGGCCCATGGTGCCATGACCTACATCGACGAGGTCCACGCCGTCGGCATGTATGGTCCGCGCGGCGGCGGTGTGTCGGAACGCGAAGGTCTGGCCGACCAGATCGACCTGATCGAGGGCACGCTGGGCAAGGCTTACGGCGTCGTCGGCGGCTACATCACCGGCTCGGTGCCCCTGTGCGATTTCATCCGCAGCTTCGCGTCGGGGTTCATCTTCACCACCGCCCTGCCGCCCGCTGTCGCCGCCGCCGCGACGGCCTCGATCAAACACCTGAAGAACAGCCAGCTTGAACGCGCCCGCCAGCAGACCCAGGTCGCCAAACTGCGCGCCAAACTCGACCGCGCGGGCATCCCCCACATGGCCAACGGCAGCCACATCATCCCGGTGATGATCGGCGACCCGGTAAAATGCCGGATGATCTCCGACATCCTGATGAAGGATTGGGGCATCTACGTCCAGCCGATCAACTACCCCACGGTTGCCAAAGGGACCGAGCGGTTGCGCATCACCCCCTCGCCGTTCCATTCCGATGCCGATATCGACCATCTGGTCACGGCCTTGTCATCGCTTTGGCATCGGTGCGCTTTGGCTCACGCCGTCGCCTGATGCAGAAAAGGCTGGAAAATCCCGGCCTGCGGGTTATGTCTAGATAGAATGCCTGAGGAGGATTCTGATGAAACTCAAACTGACCCTGATCGCCCTGTTGGCTACCACCGCCCCTGCTTTCGCCGCAGGCGATGCCGCCAAGGGTGAAGCCGTTTTCAAAACGTGCCAGACCTGTCATGTCATCGCAGATGACGCTGGAAATGTGCTGGCCGGAAAAGCCGCGAAGACCGGCCCGAATCTTTACGCCGTCGTCGGTCGTGTGGCTGGCTCGCTCGAAGGCTTCAAATACGGCGAAGACATGATCGCCGCCGGCGCAGGCGGCCTGGTCTGGGACGAAGTCCAACTCGTCGAGTATGTTCAGAACCCCTCGGGTTTCCTCAAGACGGTGCTGGACGACAAGGGTGCCAAGGGCAAGATGCAGTTTCAGGTCAAGGACGCCACCAAGGCGGCTGACGTGGTGGCCTACATCGCTTCGCTTACCCCGGTTGCAGCCCCTGCAGACGCGGCAGCCGCCCCGGCTGCGACGGATGCCACCGTGGCCCCGGTAGCGCCCGCGACACCGTGAGGATCTGACTGGCACATGAAAAAGGCCCGCTTTGGCGGGCCTTTTTCATGTCTACCGTGTTGAAGTCAAACCCGCCGCCCGATCACCGCGACGCCCAGTGTCTGCAGCATCGTCGCCTGAATATCCGCGGCCGACAGCCCCGCATCGGCGCACATTGGTGCAGGAATTGCCTGATCAATGAGCCGATCCGGCAAGGTCATCGTCCGCGGCATCACACCCCCGTCCAGCATCCCCGTATTCGCCATGTGGTGCAACACTTGCTGCGTCACCACAGGCGTGTTGCACGCTGCCACGCCCGGCGACGACCCCGGTTGACCGCCGGTTTCTGACACCACCGAAATCATCTCGGCGCGCAGTTCGTCGGCCATTCGACCGCAGATCGCCAGGACAGGCGATGCGGGCCAGAGTGACGGTCAGGGTTTGGTCATCACGTTGTTCAAAGCAAAAAAGTGCCGTGTGGGTCACACACGGCACAAGGTCCCTGTCGCCAACAGGAAGGGAACCGGGCCGTGGAGTGCCCAGCGCCCGGACCGGCTTTGTGGTCCGAACGACGTTGTGGGGCCGGGCTTTGCTGCACGGCCCCCTGTCACTTCATGCAACCCGGTCGGCCTGCACGGTTTCAAGGCTGCCGTAGGGCGATGGTGCCTGTTTGCTTTCTTCCGGCAGAAACTCCCCGACAAACCAGATGGCCACCATCGTTCCGACGATCGCCGTCACAACGATCGCGGAGATGAACGCACCCCAAAGCATATGTCCCAGCACCCAGACCCGCAGCGTGATCGTGGGGTTGTTTTCGTGGAAGTAATCATTATCGGTCATCATGATCCCCTCAGTCCAGCGGCGCATAGCCGTGATCCTGTGCCCAGACAAACCAGTTGTCCACCACAGTCCCGGTCAGCAGAATGCCGATCCCGCCGGTTATGCCGACAAGAACGGCGAACCACCAGGCCCAGCGGTGAATGCCTTCCATCGTGGCGTTGAACCCCATGGTCCAGCGCCAGAACAAGGCGGCCCGTTCCGAAGCCGTGCCACGATCCACGATTTGCTCCAACTCCCGGTCGCCGCCCAGACGGGTCACGGACAGGATGGTCGCACCATGCATGGCGAACAGCAGGGCCGAGCCGTAGAGGAACACGATCGAAAGCGCGTGGAACGGATTGTAGAACAGGTTTCCGTAGGTCAGGCTGAAAAGGTTGGTCCAGTCGAGGTGGCTGAAGATGCCGTAAGGCACGGCTTCCGACCAGGATCCCATCAGAACCGGGCGGATCAGCCCCAGTACCAGAACCAGCCATAACGCCCCGGCAAAGGCATAGGCGACATGCTTGCCCATGCCCAAAGCCTCGGCCCGCAGGTAAGTCCGGATCCACCAGGTCGACAGTGAGATCAGAAAGAAGAACCCGGCGAGCAGGAACAACCCGCCCTCGTTCATCGGCGGAATGCGCAGACCCCATTCAGGGGCCGGCGGTTCCAGCGAGAACCAGAACAGATCGCGCAGGAAGACAGCCGGGTTGTAACCCGCCTGACCCCAATAGTGCACTCCGATGATCAGGAACCAGATCGCCCCTGTCGCCAAAGAGATCACGCCGAAAGTGCCCAGATAGATCGGACCGAGCTGCGCGTTGCCGAACCAGCCTGCAAGGGTCGAGAACGAGGCTCCCTTGGTCCGGTTTCCCGTTTCCACATCCTCGACCATGCCCATTTCAGGCAGGGCGCGGACTTGGACCTGGGTAAAGATGTTCTGATACTCAGCCATTGACGCCTCCCGGAATATTCACCCACCACGGCAATTCAAGCCACCAGTTCCACCATTCAGACCATTGCTCGAACCAGATGGTGCCGGAAATCAAGATGCAGATCGCCGACCAGAACCCGGCGTTCAGCGCCAGCAACAGACCCAGACGATGGATGCCCAAGGTCCCGACCGAGTAGCCGATCAGATCGCGAAAGAACGTGTCCTCGTGGTCCGGTGTCTTCATCACCTTGCCCTTGCCGGGATTTGCCGCCGACAAGACCAGCGCGCCATGCAGCGCCAGCGCCAACGCGGTGGTGAAGAAGAAGGTCACCGCGATCATGTGCGCCGGGTTGTAGTGGAAGTTGCCGTATTGGTAGCCGGTGTTGCTGACCCAATCGAGGTGGCTGAAGATACCGTAGGGAAACGCATAACCCCACGCCCCCATCAGGATCGGCCGGATGATGACCAGCGTGACGTAAGCGAATATCGCCACACCAAAGGCCGCAGGCACATGATACCCGATGCCCAGCTTGCGGCAGATTTCCACTTCGCGCAGGGCCCAGCTGACAAATGCCCCGACGGCGCAGAACGTGATGATCTGCCACAACCCGCCTTCCATCAGCGGGGCCGCCGCCAGACCGTATTCGATCGGCGGAGGGTCGATCGAAATCAACCACGGATTCCAGGTCGGCCCCATGGCCGCCCCGTAGAAGATCAGAATGGTGCCAAGTGCCGCGAAGAAGAATGTCGTGACGCCAAAGAACCCGACGAAGAACGGTCCGACCCAGAAGTCGAACAGGTTTCCGCCGACAAGCGTGCCTCCCGGCACGCGGTATTTTCGTTCGAAGCTGAGCAGTGCCATGCTTCCCTCTCCGCGCTATGATTGGGGCCAGACGATGGCGCACGCAACAGGCGCGCGGCGGTGGCCGAGTTCGTTTCAGATGCCGTGATCAGGTTGCGGGCGACGCCAGGCCGCCCGCAACAGGGGTAGTCCCGTTATTCGGTCACAGGTGCGGCGCGCTCGTATTTTGCTGCCGCAATGTCGAACCAGTTGTAGGACGGGTTGCTGAGCAGCACGAGGTGGATCATCGCTGCCAGCAGGAACAGGAACACACCCTGTGCCACGAAGACGCGACGCGGATCGAAGATCAGCCAGATTTTGTAAAACTTGCTCATGTCTCGATCCCCCTCAGAACCACGGACGCCAGATGTAGACGGCAAGATGGGCTACCACGGCAACCGCCGAGAAAAGCCAAAGGCCGCTCATGTAAACAGAGTGCAGTTCCTGCGCCTGTTGGTCGCTCAGACCTGTAAACGACAGGTCACTCTTATCAGCCATAGTATCCTCCGGATCGTCAGACTGACGCCACACACCCTGTGGCTGGGTCACGGTTGGGCGGAATACCCTTCCGATGTTTCGCCCCTGACGGGGGCGAATGGTTGGTCGCGGGGTTATCCGCGGAAAATCATCGGCGTGATGCTTTGCGCATCCCGCCAGGCGGCCGCGATCGGCCCGGTTGCCGGCATCTTGCCGTGGCGCAGCGCCGATCCGACCCAGGCGACGGCCTGCACCGGAACCGCGATGAGCAGGATCAAGGCGAAATAGGCGCGCGCTTCGGTTTTCGGCACGCGGCGCGCGTGGTGTCCGGCCATGCTGGCAGTCTGGTCGCTCATGTCTTCTCTCCCTCATTTTGTGCAAATCCCGCACCGGGCAGGGCCTCGACAGTCTCGCGGACGACCCGCTCTGCGCCGCTGTCGAGCGCGGCTTTTTCGGCAGCGTCGCGCAAAGACCGCGCGGCACTAATTCGGGTCAAAATCGGATGGCGGTTGACGATCTTGTCCAACGCCGCCTGCGCATCGACATCCCACGGGAAATCGCGGCGCAGATTGGTGGGGGTGGCCGCGGCCGAGTCCATCTCGGTCCCCAGCGGCAGAATGTGGAACAAGGCATCGAACAGGCTGTTGCAGACTTCCTGCAAGATCCAGACCGCCCCGCCATAGCCCATCATCGGCGACCCGTTATGCCTGCGAATGGCAGCTCCGGGGAAACTTGCCGCGATGAAACTCGGTGCGGGACCGAACCCGCCCTTCATCTCGGCCAGATACATCTTTTCGTTGATCGACCCCATCACCACCAGCGGGCGGTGCTGTTTCAATAACTGGCGGACCGCCTCGTTGTTGGTCTTTTTCCCCGGCTCGCGGGCAATCGCAAAGGCGCAAGGCAGCCCCAGATCGCCTTCCAGATAGCCGCGAATACCGCGCGCATAGGTTTCGGTCGCCACGATGCCGAAAGACGCCGTCGCAAAGAAATCCTGCGTCACCGACCGCCACAGATCCCACACCGGCTTCAGCGTCGAATGTTTCTCCCGCTCGATGAACGGCTCTGGGTTCAGCTCCAGCATTTCGCCCAGTTTGCGCAGGAATTTGGTCGTCGACTCCATTCCGATCGGGGCCTGCAGATAGGGCTTGCCTAGAACCTCGGCCAACCCGCGCCCGAATTCGCGGTACATGCAGACGTTGACATCGGCATTCACCAGATGCCGCATCTCGGCCACGTGCGCGCCCAGCGGCATCACCATGTTGACCGCAGCGCCGATGCCTTCGACCAGACGCCGGATCTCGTGCAGGTCCGACGCCATGTTGAACACGCCGTACATCGGCCCCAGAATGTTCACCCGCGGCTTGTCACCGGGCAGGCGCTTTGCCTCGGGCGGCATGCGCCCTTTGGTCATCCCGAATTCGGTGAAAATCCACGTCATCGCCCGGTCGGCGGTCTGCCACTGATCTTCGTCGATGGTGCGGGGCAGGAAGCGCTGGATGTTGGTGCCCATCGGGGTTACGCCGCCACCGATCATCTCGGCAATCGACCCGGTGACGACCACCGCAGGCAAAGCCGGATCGAGTGTCAGCCAGGCCCGGCGCATCGCCCCCTCGGTCCCGTCGCGCCCCAACTCCTCTTCGCCCAGACCGGTCACCACAATCGGTAACTCATGCGGCGGCAGCGCGTCGGTGTAGTGCAGCACGGATGTCACCGGCAGGTTCTCGCAGCCGACAGGGCCGTCGATGACAACCTGCAATCCCTTGACGGCGCAAAAGGCGTAAACCGCACCCCAATAGCCGCCCGCCCTGTCATGATCCTGCACTAGCATGCGACACCCCCGGCGGTGCGTGCAAGCACGCACCCTACGCTTTGAAACGATGTCACAGCGTGCGCAGATCGCGTATGCACAGGGGGTGTACAGGCGGTGTACGATGGGTGCATCAGATCATCTCCTCGGCTTTGGCGGCTTTCGCGGCCTTGTCGAGTTTCTTCTGATGCGCGGCGCGGAAGTCGGGACGCAGGTTCGGTGACCCTTCCCAGATACCCGCCGTGTCGCCATGCCCCACACCTTCAAAGAAGGCCTTCATGTCGTCCATCCGCGCCTTGCCGGCAATTGCCGCGTTGATCACCACCGCCAGGGACCCCGCTCCGGCAGGCCCCATCAGAGGCCGCGCAGAGATCAGATTGGTGAAGTAAAGCGCTGGAATCGCTTGCTGTTTTGCCTTCTGGACCACGGGCGTCGTACCGATTGCAAGGTCGGGCCGGATAGCCTCCATCGCCGACAGATCATCCTCCAGCGACGCGCGGAACTTGACCTTGACGCCGCGGGCCTCCAGCCAGTCGCGATCGGCTTCGGACCATGGCGATTTTGCGCAAGCCGTGCCGACATAAGGCACGTCGGCGCCCGATTCGATCAACAGACGTGCCACAAGCAACTCGGACCCTTCATAGCCCGACAGCGTGATGGTTCCCTTGATCGGATTGGCCGCCAAAGCCCCCTTGATCGCTGGAAGAAACGCGTTCTGCGCGGCAGAAACCCGTGCAGGATCAGCGTTGTAGGCGTCACCAATCGCTGCGAGCCAAGCCGCCGTGCCGTCCATTCCAACCGGAGCGGACCCCACGACCTTGCGTCCAGCCAAGTGGAATTCCCGCACCGCAGCGGTGTAGAACGGATGGATCGCCGCGACCACATCGCAATCCAGCGCGGCATACAGCTCGCGCCATTCGCGGCACGGAACCACCGGCCCCGCCGCCAGCCCCAGGGGCGCCAGCATCGCACCCAACATCATCGGGTCCGCCGGGAACATCTCGCCCAGCAGGGCGACCGTCGGGCGATCCGACTTGCCGCCGACCGGCGCCTGTACCGGCCCCGCCTCGATCTCGGCCCGCGCGTATTTCAGCATCGCCCCCGCCAGCACGTCTTTCGCCTCGGCATGTGTGGGGATTCCAAAGCCCGGAACGTCGATCCCGACAATCCGCACTCCGTTGATTTCGCTTGGCAAAAGCTTCAACGGTACACCCGATGCCGTCGGCACGCACAGGTTGGTCACGATGATCGCGTCGTTGCGAGCCGGGTCGGCGAGTTCGTGCACCGCGTCGCGGATATCCTCGAACAACTTGCCGGTAACCAAAGATTCAGAATTGAAGGGTACATAGCCCACAGACCGTCGCGCCCCGTAAAAATGCGACACGAAGGTCAGCCCGTAAACGCAGCACGCAGACCCCGAAAGCACCGTTGCCACCCGCCGCATCCGCAGACCGACCCGCAGCGACCCGAACGCCGGGCACATCGACTGCGGTTTGTCATGCGGGCCTTGCGGATAGTCGGCGGCGTACTGGTCGAGAATCTCGGACTTGCCCGCCGCGCGTGCGGCTTCTTTCATCGTCGCCCCGGAATGACACCCCATGCCGTCCGTCGGAGGAGCCGTTGCCAGCACCTCTTCCTCGGGCCCGACCGGCAGCACCGTCAGCGGTGCCTGTGTCGCATCATATCCAATTTCACCAGTCATTTGGTCTCCTTACGGGCAAGACGGGCGAGGTCGGCTTCCAGTTTGGCAAGGGCATCCAGATCAAACATTGTCGTATACGACCTCCAGCGACTTCTTCAGAACCGCGTTCTTGCCGCGCATGTCGGCGTCCGAGGCGGGCATCAGAACAAAGTCGGCACCGGTGATTTCGGCTGAGAACAGGCCCAGAAGCCCGTCTTGCGTCACCGGGGTCGGGCGCACCGGCGGGGCAAGCGCCACCGCGTCGGCGAGGGCGGCAAACATCGGGCCCCACTGCGATTCGTAGCTGCCAACGATCTGATAATTCGCGGATTTCTTGCGCAGATCGTCGTCCTGCGGGATCGCTGCCAGAACCGGAATGCCGACCACCTTGGCAAAGGCCGCAGCTTCGCCAGAGCCGTCATCCTTGTTGATCACGAGCCCCGCGATGCCGACGTTGCCGCCGAGTTTGCGGAAATATTCCACCGCCGAGCAGACGTTGTTGGCGACATACAGCGATTGCAGGTCGTTGGATGCGACCAAAATCACCTTCTGCGCCATGTCGCGGGCAATCGGCAGACCGAACCCGCCGCAGACCACATCGCCAAGGAAGTCGAGCAGAACATAGTCGAAATCCCAGTCGTGGAACCCCAGTTTCTCCAGCAATTCAAAGCCATGGATGATTCCGCGCCCGCCGCAACCACGACCGACTTCAGGCCCGCCCAGCTCCATCGCGAACACTCCGCCGCGCTTGAAGCAGACATCGCCGATCTTGACCTCTTCGCCGGCCAGTTTCTTGCGGGCAGATGTTTCGATGATCGTGGGACAAGCCTTGCCGCCGAACAGCAAGCTGGTCGTATCGGATTTAGGGTCGCAGCCGATCAGCAGCACGCGCGTTCCCATCTCGGCCATCATGTGGGAAAGATTGGCCAGTGTGAACGATTTGCCGATGCCGCCTTTGCCATAAATCGCAATGATCTGGGTCTTTTTCGTGGGTTCACCCTGCGGGATCTCCAGCGTCGGCTCTTCGTGGGCTTCGTCGCGCAGGCGCTGATCAAAGTCCTTCAGGTTCGGGATATCGAGTGTCATGCGTGGCCCTTCCAGTCGAGTATCATTTTGAGGCAGTCAGGGTCGCTGAACGCCATTTCATAAGCCGCCGGCGCATCCGCCGCCGGCCGGGTGTGCGTCACCAGTCCCGCCAAGGAAAGTGCTCCTGATTCAACGAGTTGCCGGGTGGCGATCAGGTCGTCGGCATTCCATTCCGCCGCGATCCGCAG
>JBBRVJ010000051.1:0-21212 GCA_038246975.1 Rhodobacterales bacterium
GCAAGTTCGGCCCTGGGGTGGGGGGGTCGGGTGGGTGCTGCCCCGCCGGGCTGGGAGGGCGGGGGGGTGGGTCAACGCACGCACCCTACGCTTGCAGATGCGGGGCAGCGATTGACTTGCCGCTGCCTTGGGGGCGCTGCCCCCGTCCCGGCAGCGCCGGGACTCCCCCGGGATATTTGTGACCAGATGGAAGGGGGCGTCCTTGTGGAGCCTATTTTTCCTAGCCAGCCTGCCCTTTCCACGCTACTCTGGTCATCAGACCCGGAAAACCGGGCGTTATGGCAGTACAGGCGACATCAGGCGGTTTATCCATGACAGAGATGGTGTATGGCTCCATGCCCGCAAGGGCGCGCGAGCCGGTTATTCCCCGTTGGTGGCGGACGATCGACAAGTGGTCGATGACGGCAATCCTTGTGCTGTTCGGCATCGGGTTGCTACTGGGTCTTGCCGCGTCGGTTCCGCTGGCGGAAAGCAACAACCTTGACCGGTTCTACTATGTTCAGCGGCAGGCGCTGTTTGGCGGGCTGGCGTTGGTGGCGATGGTCGGCTGTTCCATGCTGTCGCCCGCCATGGTGCGGCGCATCGGCACCCTCGGGTTCGCGCTGGCGTTTGTGGCTTTGGCACTGTTGCCGGTACTGGGCACCGATTTCGGCAAGGGGGCGGTGCGGTGGTTCAGCCTGGGCTTTGCTTCGGTTCAGCCATCCGAGTTTCTGAAGCCCGGATTTGTCGTGGTCATGGCCTGGCTTATGGCGGCCAGTCTCGATCTGAACGGACCGCCCGGCAAGCTGATTTCCTTTGTGATCACGCTGGTGATTGCCGTCTTGCTGGCGATGCAGCCCGACTTCGGGCAGGCCATGCTGATCCTGTTCGCCTGGGGCGTGATCTATTTTGTGGCCGGCGCGCCGATGGTGCTGATTGTCAGTGCGATCGGGTTGGTCGGGGCTGCGGGCATGTTGATCTATAATGCATCCGAACACGTCGCGCGCCGGATCGACGGCTATCTTTCCGCCGACGTCGATCCGCGCAGTCAGTTGGGCTATGCGATGAACGCCATTCAGGAAGGCGGGTTCTTTGGCGTCGGTGTCGGCGAGGGGCAGGTCAAATGGCAGTTGCCCGACGCGCACACCGATTTCATCATCGCCGTAGCGGCCGAGGAATACGGGCTGGTTCTGGTTCTGGTGATCATCGCGCTGTATTGTGCCGTGGTCGTGCGCAGCCTGTTCCGCCTGCTGTCCGAACGCGACCCGTTCACCCGGCTGGCGGGCACTGGTCTGGCTTGCATCTTTGGCGTGCAGGCGATGATCAACATGGGTGTTGCCGTGCGCCTTCTGCCCGCCAAGGGGATGACGCTGCCGTTCGTGTCTTATGGCGGGTCGTCGGTGATCGCTGCCGGGATCACCATGGGTCTGTTGCTGGCGCTGACGCGCAGTCGCCCGCAGGGGCAGATGAGCGATATCCTGTTCCGCAAGCGCCCGTCCGGTGCCCGCTGATGGCCCGATTGCTGCTGATCGCCGCCGGAGGGACGGGGGGCCACATGTTCCCGGCACAGGCGCTGGCCGAGGCGATGGTGGCACGCGGCTGGCGGGTCAAGCTGACGACGGATGCGCGGGGCGCGCGATATTCGGGCGGGTTTCCCAAGGCGGTGCAGGTGGTGGAACTGGCGTCTGCCACCTTTGCGCGGGGCGGATTTCCGGCCCGCGCGGTCGTGCCGGTTCGCATTGCGGGCGGGGTGATTGCGGCGGTCTGGTCGATGCTGCGCGACCGGCCCAGCGTGGTGGTGGGGTTCGGCGGCTATCCGTCGATCCCGGCGCTGACGGGGGCGGTGCTGTTGCGTCTGCCCCGGATGATTCACGAACAAAACGGTGTGCTGGGCCGGGTCAACGCGCTGTTTGCCCGCCGCGTGGCACAGGTCGCCTGTGGCACCTGGCCGACTGCGCTTCCCGAGGGGGCCCGCGCCGAGCCGGTGGGCAACCCGGTCCGCCAGTCCGTGCTGGACCGCGCCGGGGCGGGCTATATTCCGCCCGGTGACTATCCGATGAGCCTGCTGGTGATCGGTGGGTCGCAAGGCGCGCGCATCCTGTCCGATGTGGTGCCCGCCGCGATTGCCGCTCTGCCCGAAGACCTGCGCGCCCGACTGCGCATCGCCCATCAGGCGCGGGCCGAGGATGCCGCCCGCGTGACGCAAGCCTATGATGCCGCCGGGGTTTCCGCCGAGGTTGAGCCGTTCTTTCCCGACATCCCGCGCCGTCTGTCGGAATGTCAGTTGGTCATCAGCCGCGCTGGGGCATCGTCGATTGCCGACATCAGCATCATCGGCCGCCCCGCCATCCTGATCCCCTTTGCCGCCGCCACCGGCGATCATCAGACCGCCAACGCCCAGGGGCTGGCGCTGGCCGAAGCGGCGGTCCTGATCGCGGAATCCGCCCTTGACGCCGCCGGGCTTGCCGCGCACATCGCGGCGATCCTGCAAAACCCGCAGACGGCAACCCAGATGGCCCGCAACGCGCTGGCTCAGGGGCGCCCCGACGCCACCACCCGCCTTGCCGCCCTTGTCGAAACCCTTGCCGTGAAAGAACCCAACCGATGAACGCCACAAAATTGCCCATGGAGCTTGGCCCCATCCATTTCGTCGGCATCGGCGGCATCGGCATGTCGGGAATTGCCGAGGTGCTGATCACGCTGGGCTACCGGGTGCAGGGATCGGATTCCAAGGCGTCCAGGATCACCGACCGGCTGGTGAAACTGGGGGCCACGTTCTTTGAGGGGCAGAAGGCGTCCAACCTTGGCAGCGCCGCCGTGGTGGTGATCTCTTCGGCCATCAAGAAGGGCAACCCGGAACTGGAAGAGGCGCGGCTGCGAAAGCTGCCCGTGGTGCGGCGGGCCGAAATGCTGGCCGAACTGATGCGGCTGCGGTCCAACATCGCGATTGCCGGGACGCATGGCAAGACCACGACCACGACGATGGTCGCCACCCTGCTAGACAAGGGCGGCTTGGATCCCACGGTGATCAACGGCGGCATCATCCACGCCTATGGGTCCAACGCGCGCGCGGGCGCGGGCGAGTGGATGGTGGTCGAGGCCGACGAATCCGACGGGTCGTTCAACCGCCTGCCCGCCACGATCGCCATCGTCACCAACATCGACCCCGAACACATGGAGCATTGGGGCACCTTTGACGCGCTGCGCAAAGGCTTCTACGATTTCGTATCCAACATCCCGTTCTATGGCCTCGCCGTCTGCTGCATCGACCACCCCGAGGTTCAGGCGCTGGTCGGGCGCATCACCGACCGCCGCGTGGTGACCTTTGGCTTCAACGCACAGGCCGATGTGCGGGCCGTAAACCTGACCTATGACAATGGGGTGGCGCACTTTGACGTGGCCCTGCAGGGTGAAGGCCGGGATGATCTGGGCAACTCAGGGATGATCACCGGCTGCACCCTGCCGATGCCGGGCGATCACAACGTCAGCAATGCCCTGTCGGCCATCGCCGTCGCCCGCCATCTGGGCATGAAACGCGACGAGATTCGCGAGGCGCTGGCCGGGTTCGCAGGCGTCAACCGCCGCTTCACCAAAGTGGCCGAGGTGAACGGCGTGACCATCATCGACGATTATGGCCACCACCCGGTCGAGATTGCCGCCGTCCTGCGCGCCGCGCGCCAGTCGACCAAAGGGCGCATCATCGCGGTGCATCAACCGCACCGCTATACCCGCCTCGCGTCGCTGTTCGAAGATTTCTGCACCTGCTTCAACGAGGCCGACGTGGTGGCGATTGCCGAGGTTTATGCCGCGGGCGAAGACCCGATCCCGGGTGCGTCGCGCGATGATCTGGTGGCAGGCCTGATTGCCCACGGACACCGCCACGCCCGCGCGATCATGGACGAGGCTGATCTCGCGCGGCTGGTCAAGGAACAGGCCCGCCCCGGTGATATGGTGGTGTGCCTTGGTGCCGGTTCGATTTCGGGCTGGGCCAACGGCCTGCCCGCGCGTTTGATCGGGCAGGCGGCATGAGCGGGACGTCAAAAATTTTCGGCGAAAATTTTGGTACCCGGACGGGTACGGGATGCCTCCTGTCATCAGAAGGCGGAATTTTCGACGAAACTTCCGGGGGGCGGACGGCATGAGCCCGCCCTTGATCCTTGGCTGCCTTTGGGTGATCGCAGCGGCGGTGACCGCCCTGCTGCCGATGCGCCGACAATACGCGCCGGGGATTACGCTTTTGGCATCGGGACCCCTGTTGATCGGCTGGATCGGATGGGAACATGGGCTATGGTGGGGCATCGCGGGGGGATTCGCGCTGTTGTCGATGTTCCGACGCCCGCTGATCCATTTTGTCCGCCGTGCCGTTGGCATGCCTGCACCTGTACCTGCGGATTTGGTCGCCACATCGGAAAGGGACCTTGCATGAGCCTTCCTTTCGTCTTTGCGCTGGTCTGGCTGGTCGGAGCCAATCTGATCGCCATGTTCCCGTCGCGCGACCATCACTGGACCAATGCCTACATCCTGATCGCCATCGGCATCCCGTTGGTCGGCTGGTTGACTTGGACGCATGGTCCGATCTGGGGGATGCTGTTTCTGGCTGGCGGGGCGAGCGTGCTGCGCTGGCCGCTGATCTATCTCTGGCGCTGGGTCAAGGCGCGTGTAGGGGCGCAGGAACCGGCAGAATAGGGGGGGCACCCCGCCGGGTCATTCCTTGTTTCACAGGGAAATCCCGAAAGCCGCGACGCCGGGCGCCGGATCGGATCATTGATGAGGAAACAATCGACGCGCGGCTGAAAATCCGCCAGCGTCCGGATGCCGAACACGGCTTCATCGCCTCGTTTCGGCTCGTCACGGACCAATCACCGCAGGTCTTGCCCTGACTGACCGAAACTCTTTCCGCGACCGGTTATTCAACCACGCGCCCGCAGGGCTGGCATTTGCGGCGTCGCAAAGCAGGCGCGCCGCATCCGTCCGGCCGCGCCGCTTCAAAGACCGAACCGCGACCGAGGCCCGCTTCGACCGCTTCGATCAGCGCGACCGACAGGTTTTCCGTCGAACCGGGCGTCAAACCCTGAACCGCAACCGGAAGCCAGACCGCGCGAAAAGGTCAGGCCGCAGGCATCCGCGTCTCCGCAAGCTCGACCCAATAGGAGGCACCCACCGGGATCACGTCATCGTTGAAGTTGTATTCCGGGTGATGCACATCCGCCGTGTCGCCGTTGCCGATCTGGATATAGGCGCCGGGGCAGACCTGCAGCATATAGGCAAAATCCTCGCCCCCCATGATGGCGGGCGCGTTGGTGTCGACCATGCCCGACACCTTTAGCGCCACCATCGCCGCGAAATCCGTCTCGTCGGCCGAATTGACCATCGCTGGATAGCCGGGGTTCCATGCGACATCCGCCCGACCGCCAAAGGCGGCGGCGGTGTTGGTCGCGATGGACGTCAGCCGTTCTTCGGCCAGCTTGCGCAGGGCGGGGTCGAACGTCCGCACCGTGCCGCGCAGTTCCACCCGTTCGGGGATCACGTTCCAAGCCTCGCTTTCAGTGCGGAACGAGGTGACCGACACCACGATCGATTGCATCGGATCGGCATTGCGCGAGGCGATGGTTTGCAGCGTCGTCACGATCTGGCAGGCCATCACCGTGGTGTCGACCGTGGCATTCGGTTTGGCCGCGTGACCGCCCAAGCCTATGACCTGGATGGTGAAATTGTCGGTCGCGGCATAGAACGGCCCCGGTTTGATGGTGAACGTCCCTGCCGCGACGCCGGGTGCGTTGTGCATGCCGTAGATTTCCTTGATGCGGAACCGCTCGATCAAACCGTCCTTGACCATCGCTTCGCCGCCCGCCCCGCCTTCCTCGGCGGGCTGAAAGATCACGGCGACAGACCCGTCGAAATTCCGCGTCTCGGCCAGATATTTCGCAGCCCCCAGCAGCATCGCCGTATGCCCGTCATGGCCGCAGGCGTGCATCTTGCCCGGGGTTTGCGACGCATAGTCCAGCCCCGTCGCCTCAAGGATCGGCAGCGCGTCCATGTCGGCGCGCAGGCCGACCACATGGCCCCGGCTGTCGGTGCGGCCCCGGATCACACCCACCACCCCGGTGCGCCCGATGCCCGTCACCACCTCGTCACAGCCAAACTCGCGCAGCTTGGCCGCGACCAGCGCCGAGGTGCGGTGCGTGTCGTACATCAGTTCGGGATGCGCGTGGATATCGCGGCGCCATTCGGTGATTTCGGCGTGCATCTCGGCAAGGCGGTTCTTGATCGGCATGGGGTCCTCCGGAAACTCAGGATTGCAGCACCAGATGGCCCGGTGCGATTTCATTGTAGACCGATGGCGCAGGCTGATGCCCCAGCGGAAAGATCGGCGAGGTGATCGGCGTAAAGCTCAGATCATCCCTGAAGCGGCGGTTGCGCGGATCGGCAATCGGCACGGCAGACAGCAGCGACCGGGTATAGGGATCCTGCGGGTTCTCGAAGATCGCGGAACGCGGCCCGATTTCCACGATGCGGCCCAGATACATGACACCCACCTGATGCGCGACCCGTTCGACCACGGCCATGTCGTGACTGATGAACAGATAGGACAGACCCAGATCCTCTTGCAACTCCATCATCAGGTTCAGCACCGCCGCCTGCACCGACACGTCCAGCGCCGACACCGCCTCGTCCGCAACGATCAGCTTGGGGTTGACCGCCAATGCCCGCGCGATGGCGACGCGCTGGCGCTGGCCGCCCGACAACTCATGCGGAAAGCGCGACATGAAATCCCGCGGCAGGCGCACCCGGTCAAAGATCTGCGCCACCCGGTCTTGCAGGTCCGATCCCGAGGCCAGCCCGAAATTCTGGATCGGCTCGGCCACCTGATCGCGCAGCCGGCGGTAGGGGTTCAGCGAGGCGAACGGGTCCTGAAACACCATCTGCATGTCGCGCCGCGCCCGACGCAGATCGTGGCTGTTCAGACCGCGAATGTCCTGCCCGCCGATCCAGATTTCGCCCGACTGCGGCTCGATCAGCCGCAGGATCGACCGGCCCGTGCTGGACTTGCCGCATCCGCTTTCGCCGACCAGCGCCAGCGTCTGCCCGACGTTCAGGGTAAAGCTGACATCTTCGACCGCATGAACCTGCGCCACGGTCCGGCGCAAGACGCCGCCCTTGACCGGAAAGCGGGTGGTCAGGTGTCTGACCTCCAGCAACACGCGAGGCTTTTTCGTGGTTTGCGGGGTCAAGGCCGTCACCGCCCGCGCCGCCTCGTCGCCGACGATCCGCATCCGTTCGGGGGCAGGCTTGCCGGTCATCTCGCCCAGTTTGGGCACGGCGGCCAGCAGCGCGCGGGTATAGTCCTGCTGCGGGTTCTCGAAAATCTCGGTCACCGTGCCGGTTTCCACGATGCGGCCCCGGTACATCACCACCACGCGGTCGGCCATCTGCGCCACGACCGCCATGTCATGCGTGATGAACAGCACCGCCATGCCCTGTTCCCGCTTCAACCGGTTGATCAGCGCCAGAATTTCCGCCTGAATCGTCACGTCCAGCGCGGTGGTCGGCTCGTCCGCGATCAACAGGCGCGGCTCGCAGGCCATTGCCATCGCGATCACCACGCGCTGCCGCATGCCCCCCGACAATTCATGCGGATACTGGCGCAACCGCCGCTCCGGTTCGGGGATGCGCACGCTGCGCAGCAGGTCAAGCGCGCGGGTGCGGGCCTCGGCGGCCGACAGCCCCTTGTGCAGGATCAGCCCGTCGGTCAACTGCCGTTCGACCGTGAACACCGGGTTCAGGCTGGTCATCGGCTCCTGAAAGATCATCCCGATCTCGTTGCCGCGCACGACCTGCATGACCTCCGGCGTCGCCGCCGCAAGGTCCAGCACCGACCCGTCAGGCCGCACGAAAGACAGCCCACCCCCGGCGATCACCCCCCGCCGAACTCGACCAGCCGCATCAGCGACAGCGAGGTGACCGATTTGCCCGACCCGCTTTCCCCCACGACGCAGACCGTTTCGCCGGGCTGAATGGCAAAGCTGACATCCTCGACGCCGACCACCATCCCGCTGTCGGTGGCAAATTGGACCTTCAGATGATCGACCGTAACCAGCGCGCCCGTCATTTCGACCTCGGATCAAGCACATCCCGCAGAACGTCGCCTAACATGTTCAGCCCCAGCACGGTGGCCGCCACCGCCAGCCCCGGCACAAGGGCGGTCCACGGCGCGATGTCCAGATAGTCGCGGCTGGCCTGAATCATCAGACCCCAGCTTGCGGCGGGGGGTTGGGTGCCAAGCCCCAGAAACGACAGCCCCGCCTCGGCCAGAATGGCGAAGGCCAGACTGATGGTCGCCTGCACGATCACGGCGGGCATGATGTTGGGCAGGACATGGCGGATCAGGATCATCAGGTTGGTGGTGCCCGACGCCCGCGCCGCCTCGACATAGGGCATCTGTGCCACGCGCAACGCCTCTCCCCTTATGATGCGCGCCAGATACGGCGTGAAGGCCACGCCGATGGCGATGATGGTGTTTTGCAGGTTCGGCCCCAGAATCGCGGAAATCGTCAGCGCCAGCAGCAGCGCCGGAAAAGCCAGCAGCGTATCGACCAGCCGCATCAGCACATTGTCGATCCACCCGCCGAAATAACCCGACACCATGCCCAAGGGCAGGCCGATCACCACGCTCATCACCACCGCCGTCAGGGCGATTTCCAGCGAGGTGCGGGTGCCCAGCATCACCCGATAGAACAGATCGCGCCCCAACTGGTCGGTGCCGAACGGGTGGGTCAGCGAAGGACCCGACAGCCGCACCGTCATGTGCATCCTGGTCGCCAGTTCCGGTGCGATCAGGATCGGGGCCAGTATCCCGATCAGGATGATCGCGCCGACCAGCCCGACCCCCAACAGACCCTTGAAGCTGCGGAATTTCCTCATGGTTCAACCTAGCCGGATGCGCGGATCGACCACGACGTACAAAAGGTCCACGATCAGATTGGTCAGCATCACCACCGCCGCCACGACAAACACCGTCGCCTGGATCAGCGGCATGTCGCGGTTCAGCAGCGCCTGATAGGTCAGCCAGCCCATGCCGGTGTAATTGAACAGCGATTCCATGACGATGATCGACCCGAACAGATAGCCGATCTGCAACCCCGCGATGGTGATGACCGGGCCGATGGCATTGGCCAGCGCATAGCGCCACACGACGGTGCGTTCCGACAAGCCCTTGGCGCGGGCGACGCGGATGAATTCCTGCCCCAGAATCCCGGTCATCGTCGATCGCGTCATCCGCGTCAGATGCGCCATCAACCCAAGACCCAGCGCCAGCGACGGCAAAAACGCGTGATAAACCGCCTTGGGAAAATCCTGAAACGGGTCGGCAAAGCCCGACGACGGAAACCACCCCAGCCCCCGCGCAAAGACAAGGATCATCACGATCCCCCAAAAGAAATCCGGCAGGCTGACCCCCAGAAGGGCAGTCGACGAACTGGCGGTGTCCTGCCACTTGTCGCGGTGCACGGCGGCCCACACGCCCAGCGGCACCGCCAGCGCCAACGCAATCGTCATCGACATCACCACGATCAACGCCGAGGCCGTGATCTTCTGCCCCAGCAACTCGGCAATCGGTTTCTTGAAGATCAGGCTGTTGCCCCAATCCCCGGTCAGCATGCCCCCCACCCAGCGCCCGTACTGCACCAGCAGCGGGTCGTTCAGGCCCAAAGACTGCCGCAATCCCTCCAACGCTTCGGGGTTCGACTGGGTGCCCATGATCATCATCGCCACATCGCCGGGCAGAATGTTGGTGACGCCGAACGTCACCAGCGTGATCAGGAACAGCGTGAAGATCACCGACAAGAGGCGGTTGAGAATATAGGTCATCGAGGTGCCCCGAATAAGGACCGGCGGGCCGGGTCGGCCCGCCGGAAATGTGTCAGGCCTTCAGCCACACCTTGTGGAAGTTCAGGTTCGACCCGTTGGGATGCACCACGGTATCGAGCCCCATCACCGTCGGCTGCGCCCCGATGGTGCCATTGCGGAACCACAGGATGATGTCGTGCGCCTCGTCGAAGATCTGCCGCTGCACCGCCTTGTAGATCTCGGCGCGGCCAGCATCGTCCACCGTCACGCGGGCCTTGGCCGTCAGCTCGTCGATGACCGGATCGTTGATGGCGCGGTAGTTGAAGGCACCCGTCGAATTCCACACGCTGAAATACAGGAAATCGCTTTCCCACAGCGTGAAGAAGTTCATCATCGTCATCTGATAGTCCTTGTCGACCCAGCATTGCGACAGCCAATCGGCCCATGTCAGTTGCTCGATCGTCAGTTCGACCCCGGCTTCGCGGAACCATTCGACCAGAATCTGCGCGGTTTCGATGTGGTAGGGATAGTTGGTCGTGGCCTTGAACACGATTTTCAGGCTGCCTTCGGGATAGCCCGCCTCGGCCAGCAACGCCTTGGCCCCGGCGATGTCTTGCGGGCGCTGTGCGAGGCCCTTGTTGAAGGCGGCGTCGGTCGGGAAACTCGCCGAAGCCGTCGTCGCCCCCTGACCCCACAGCGCGCCCTGCATCAGCGCCTCTTTGTCGATGATCATGTCGAAGGCCACGCGCACCCGCTTGTCCTTGAACGGCTCGTAGGTGTGGTTCAGGTTCACGAAATCGAAGTTCAGCGGAAACCACGTTTTCACCTGCAAGGCGGCGTCGCCCTGCAATTCGGTCACGCGGTCCAGCGGAATGTCGTTGATCATGTGCAACTCGCCGGTGCGCAGGCCGGTCAGTCGGGTGGTGGGTTCGGTGATCTCGCGCGCCATCACGCCGTCGAGGAAGGCCGGACCCTCCCAATACTCGTCGAAGCGCGCCATCTCGACCAGCGCGCCAACCTCGTATTTCACGAACTTGAACGGACCTGCGCCCATCGGGTTGGTGCCTTGAGTCGGGCCGCTGTCCACCGGCATCACCACGCCCGCGCCGTTTTCGGCCAGACGCGACAGGAAGGGCGCGTTGATCGCACTCATCTTGATGATGACGGTCAGATCATCGGGCGTCTCGATGCTGGCGACGTTGTTGAACACCTCGAAGTTGACCGCCCCCGTGGCCGGATCCTTGCAGCGTTCGAACGAATATTTCACATCGGCCGAGGTCAGCGTCGCGCCATTGTGGAACTTCACGCCGGGGCGCAGCTTGAACGTATAGGTCAGCCCATCGGCGGCCACCTCATAGCTTTCGGCCAGACCGGGGATCACGTTCAGGTCCTTGTCCACCGTCACGATCGACGAGTGGATGTTCTGCAAGACGCGGCCCGACGACGCCGTGCCGGTCTGGTGCATGTCAAGGTTCTGCGTCGTCTCGGAATGGCCCCAGATCAGGGTGCCGCCCGTGACGGGCGTTTCCTGCGCCATCAGGACAGACGGGATCGCTGCCGCGAACAGCACGGTGCCGCCCAGAACGGCGGTGGTGCTCAGAAGAAAGTCTCTGCGGTTCATCTTTTTGGTTCTCCATGTTGGGGACCTTTGCGGTCCTGGATTTTGGGTCTTCTTGGCACAGGGTCACGACGGAAATCCGGGGCGGCGCGCCGCCACGGCCAACTCGCGTTCAAGGGCCATCCCAAGGTTCAGGATCGGCCCTTCGTCAAACAGCCGCCCCCAGAGCGAGATACCCTGCGGGACGGTATAGGTGCGGCCCGACGCGTCCGCCTCGCCCGTGGTCAGCTTGCCCGACCCCAGCGAGGCCGGGCTGCGCGTACCCAACTCTTCGAACCCGGCGCGCAGATGCAGGCAGGGATGGCCGGTAAAATTCGACGCAATCAGCATCGGCCCGGTCATGAACGGCCCGATCAGCGCGTCCACGTCGCGGAACAGCCCGTCCAGCGCCTGCATCACCAGATAGCGCAGCCGGTCCAACTGGACGTGATCGACCGCCGACAGGAACCGCGCCTTGCGCATCGTGTTGGGCCAGGCGCCGTCGTCCTGCCAGGTCAGCGTGTCATCCAGACCCGACAGCGTCAGGTTCTCGAAACTCGCCGCCGCTTCGGCATAAAGGATGTTCATCAGCGCGCCGTAAGGCAGATCGGGCAGCGACACCTCGACCACCTCGATCCCCAGCCGCCGAGCCGCATCCAATGCGGCATGATCCACCGCTGTCGCCCCCTCGCCAAAGGCTTCGGGCAGATAGCCCAACCGAAGCCCCGCGATGCTGTGCCCGGCATCGAACACAAAGGGCGCGGCAATCGAAGACCGGTCCGCGATATCCGCCCCATTCAGCGCCGCCAGCACGATGGCGCAATCCTCGACCGACCGGCAGATCGGCCCCACCTTGTCCAAGCTGTTGCACAGCGCCATCGCCCCCGCCCGGCTGACCCGCCCGAAGGTCGGCCGCAGCCCGGTCGTGCCGCAGCGCTGACTGGGCGAGGTGATCGACCCCAGCGTTTCCGTCCCGATGGCAAACGCGCACAAGCCCGCCGCCGTGGCGGAGGCAGAGCCCGCACTGGACCCGCTGGACCCTTCGTTCAGATTCCACGGATTGCGCGTGACGCCGCCATACCAGATGTCGTTATAGGCCAGCGCGCCCACGGTCGTCTTGCCCAACAGCACCGCCCCCGCCGCGCGCAGCCGCTTTACGATTGTGGCGTCGCTGTCCGGCACCCGGTCGCGAAACGGCTCTGCCCCCCAGCCCGTGACGATCCCCCTGGTGTCGAACAGGTCCTTCAATCCATAGGGAATCCCGTGCAGAGGCCCCAGATTGACCCCCGCTCGCGACAGCCGATCTGCCGCCTCGGCCTCGGCCAGCGCCAGATCGGGCGTCACGGCGGCAAAGCATTCCAGCCTCGGCCCAAGCTCTGCAATCCGGTCCAGATAAATCTGCGTCAGCCGAAGGCTGGTCAGCGCCCCGCTGGCAATCCACGCCGCCAGATGCGTGACCGGGGCAAAGGCGATGTCGGCATCGTCCATGGGCAGCGGATCGGTCGCCCCTGACAGGCACAGCACATCCGCCCCATGGGGCATCGCAAACCCCGGCAAACGCGGATCGAACCGGCTGGCCATCGGCACCGAATTGGCGATGGGCACCGCCCGCCGCGCAATGGCAGACGCGATCTGCCCCTCAAGGTTCCCCAGCATCTGCGCCCGTTCTTCCGCCGTATAGACCAGCCCGAACAGCGTTTCGGCGGCGGCTATCGTGTCGGTCGCAATCTGGGATTCGGTCACGTCAGTCTCCGGTGGATGGGCTGGCTTCGGGGCCAAGGATACGTTTCAGGTTTCGCGCAAGCGTGGTCAGATGCCCGCGCATCGCCGCCTCGGCCACGGCGGCATTGCCGGATTCGATCGCGTCGATGATGGCGTGATGTTCGTTGTCGCTGATTTTCAGCGTTTCAATCGACCGCGCGTTGGACCGCAGCCCGCGCCAGTTCTGGTTGCCCCTGATCTCGTCGATCAGCGAGAACGCGGTCAGCAGCGGCTTGTTCGCTGCCGTGCGCGCGATCAGCCGATGCAGCGCGCCGTCCCACAACTCGATCGAATCCGGGTCGGATGCCTCGACCGTGCGGCGGGCCAGATTGCGCATCCGGTCGATATCCGCAGGCAAGGCGCGCCTTGCACACATCGCGGCCAGCGCAGGCTCGATGCACAGGCGCGCGTCCATCACGTCCATCACGTTGGTTTCGCCGACGATTTCGGCGGCCAGCACTTGCGTCGGTTGCGGGGGCTGACCCGCGAAGGTGCCCTTGCCCTGCTTGCGCCAGATCAGCCCCTCGGCCTCCAGCGCCTCCAGGGCGCGGCGGATGGCACGACGGCCAAGGCCCAGCGTTTCGGCCAGATCGCGCTCGGTCGGCAAGCGGCCCTCCTCGGTGGAAATCGCCCGCTCGATGACCGATTGCAGACGCGCCCGCGCCAGCGAGGCGTTGAAGTCCGGTGTTCGGCTGCGCAGTGGGTCTGTCATGCACGGGAACCAATTCAACTTTGGTTCGTTAATCGTCGGCATCCACAAGGCTCTGTCAACTTGGACGTCACCAAGAATGACTGCCGCGACGCGTCTTGGCCAAAACACCGGGTTCATTGCCGTTTTTCTAATCATCCTGAAGAATGAGCAGGCCGTTTCAGGCCGAACAACGCAAAAAACTGGCGTCCTTGCGGATCGTCTGACCAAGCAAAGCCCCTCTGCCTCGATCCGTGCCGCGAATCATTTCAAGATTAGTTCGCTGCATCGAACGCCACCCGGCAGCGCGGCCGATCCGGGTTCCGCACAAAATACAGGCAGCGCCCGGAAAATGGCGCACCAGAAGCGGCAGACCTTCGTCTGCCCGCTTCGGCAGACTTGACGGGAAGGGGCCTGCTTCTAATGTCGCCCTCTGAGACGGCGACCAACGCCGTGAACCAGACGGCTTTCGGGCCATCCGCAATCGGGCCGGGAGCTGGCATTGACACCATCGGGGTCGACATCGTGACGGGATGGATCGCAATTGAACAATGCCATTGCCCCAACCGGGATGTCGCGCGACAAGGAATGGGTCCAGCCAACGGAAAGGGCGGGCATGACCAGCATAACCGCCCCTGACAGCGCAGGCCCGCTGACACGGCTTTTGCGTCGCAAGCTGGCGCTGTTCGGGCTGATCCTGATTGCGCTGGTGGTGGCCGGGGCGGTTCTGGCCCCATGGATCGCGCCTTTCGCGCCGGAAGAACAGCATTTCGACGGTCTGACGCCGCAAGGCGCGCCCTTGCCGCCGGGGGGGGCCTATCTGCTGGGCACCGATCTGCTGGGGCGCGACCTGTTCTCGCGCCTGCTTTACGGCGCGCGCACCTCGCTGTTGATCGGGGTTGTGGCGAATGGTCTGGCGTTGCTGATCGGCACCTTGGTGGGGATCACCGCAGGCTATCTGCGCGGCTGGATCGGCGGGGCGCTGATGCGCTTTACCGATCTGATGATGGCGTTTCCGGCACTGCTGCTGGCGATCTGCCTGGCCGCCATCCTGTCGCCGTCGCTGTGGATCGTGGCGATGGTCATTGCCCTGGTGAACTGGGTGCAGGTCGCGCGGGTGATCTATACCGAGACGATCTCGCTGTCGGAACGCGATTTCATCGCCGCCGAGCGGACGTTGGGCGCGGGCACCGGGCGCATCCTGTTCCGCCACATCCTGCCGCATCTGATGCCGACGATCATCGTCTGGGGCACGCTGGGGATTTCGACTTCGGTGTTGCTGGAGGCGACGCTGAGTTTTCTGGGCGTGGGCGTGCAACCGCCGACGCCAAGCTGGGGCAACATCGTGTTCGAAAACCAGACCTATTTCCAGTCGGCCCCGTGGCTGGTGTTCCTGCCGGGGGCGGCGATCCTTGCACTGGCGCTGGCGTTCAATCTGGTGGGCGACGCGCTGCGCGACGAGCTGGACCCGACGCAGCGGGGGCGCGACTGATGGCCGCCTATCTTGCCCGCCGCCTGATCCTGTCGGCGCTGATCCTGCTGGGGGTCAGCCTGATCACCTTCTTTCTGCTGTTCGTGCTGCCCGCCGATCCGGTCCGCCAGATCGCCGGGCGATCCGCAACCCCCCAGACGGTCGAGAATATCCGGACCCAGCTTGGCCTCGATCAACCCTTTCTCGTACAATACACCCGCTATCTGGGGGGGTTGCTGCAAGGCGACATGGGCCGCAGCTATCTGCAAAAGACCGAAGTGTCGTCCCTGATTGCCGCGCGGATGCCTGCGACGCTGTTGCTGATGGCCGGCGCGATCACTTGCGAGTTGATCCTCGGCATCGGCATGGGCGTGGCGGCGGCGCTGATGCGGGGCCGTCTGGGGGATCAGGCGCTGATGATGACATCGTTCGTCACCGTGTCGGCCCCGCAGTTCGTGGTCAGCCTGCTGATGCTGTATGTCTTTGCGGTGCAGTTGAACTGGTTTCCGATCGGAGGCTACGGCACCTTTGCGCATCTGGTGCTGCCCGCCGTCACGCTGGGGCTGCTCGGGTCGGGGTGGTATGCCCGGATGGTGCGGTCGTCGATGATCGACGTGCTGCGCGCCGACTATATCCGCACCGCGCGGGCCAAGGGGTTGCCCCGCCTGCGCATTGTGCTGCGCCATGCGATGCCCAACGCGGTGCTGCCGGTCATCGCGATGATCGGCATCGACATCGGCATGTTCATGGGCGGGATCGTGGTGGTGGAATCGGTGTTCGGCTGGCCCGGCATCGGGCAGCTTGCGTGGCAGGCGATCCAGCGCATCGACATTCCGATCATCATGGGCGTCACGCTGGTGTCGGCCTGCGCCATCGTTCTGGGCAACCTGCTGGCCGATCTGATCGCCCCGCTGGTCGACCCCCGCATCAAACTTCGCTGACCACCCAACAGGAGACGAACAATGAAACGACTTCTAGCCTCGACCGCCCTGATGATGACCCTCGCGCTGCCCGCGACGGCACAGGATTACACCCCCGACCCGAATGCCAAACCCGGCGGCACCATCACGGTCACCTACAAGGACGATGTGGCGACCCTTGATCCTGCCATCGGCTATGACTGGCAGAACTGGTCGATGATCAAGTCGCTGTTCGACAGCCTGATGGACTATGTGCCCGGCACCACCACCCTGCGCCCCGGTCTGGCCGAAAGCTATACCCTGTCCGAAGACGGGCTGACCTACACCTTCGCGCTGCGCGCGGGCGTCAAGTTCCACAACGGCCGCGAGATGACGGCCGAGGATGTGAAATACTCGCTCGACCGCGTGACCACACCGGCCACTCAATCGCCGGGTGCAGGTTTCTTTGCGTCGATCGCAGGGTACGACCAGATGACCGATGGGACCGCCACCTCGCTGGACGGCGTCAAGGTGATCGACCCGCTGACGGTTGCCATCACTCTCAGCCGCCCCGACGCGACCTTTCTGCACGTCATGGCGCTCAACTTCTCGTCCGTGGTGCCCAGCGAAGGCGTGGACGCCGCCGCAGGGAATTTCGGCCAGATGCCGGTCGGCACGGGTGCGTTCAAGCTGGCGGAATGGACCACCGGGCAGCGCGTGGTGTTCGAAAAGAATGCCGACTACTGGCGTCCCGGCGTCCCCTATCTGGACGGCGTGACCTTCGAGGTCGGCCAGGAACCCATCGTGGCCCTGCTGCGCCTGCAAAGCGGCGAAGTGGACGTCCCCGGCGACGGCATTCCGCCCGCCAAATTTCAGGAAGTGATGGCAGATCCGGCGCAGGCCGCGCGGGTCGTCATCGGCGGGCAGTTGCACACCGGATATATCACCCTGAACGTGACCCAGCCGCCCTTCGACAAGGTCGAGGTGCGCCGCGCCGTCAACATGGCCATCAACAAGGACCGCATCGTTCAACTGATCAACGGTCGGGCCGTGCCCGCGACGCAACCCCTGCCGCCGTCGATGCCGGGATATACGGCGGATTATCCGGGCTATCCGTTCGATGTCGAGGGGGCCAAGAAACTGCTGGCCGACGCCGGGCTGCCCGACGGGTTCGAAACCGAGCTTTATGTGATGAACACCGACCCCAACCCGCGCATCGCGCAAGCGATTCAGCAGGACCTTGCGGCCATCGGCGTCAAGGTCACGCTGCAATCCCTGGCGCAGGCCAACGTGATCGAGGCGGGCGGCGCAGGCACCGCCCCGATGATCTGGTCGGGCGGCATGGCGTGGATTGCCGACTTCCCCGATCCGTCCAACTTCTATGGCCCGATCCTTGGTTGTGCCGGTGCGGTCGAAGGCGGCTGGAACTGGTCGAAATACTGCAACGCCGATCTGGACGCCGAGGCGACCAAGGCAGACAGCATGGCCGACCCCGCCATGATGGCCGACCGGATGGCGATGTGGTCGGATGTCTACACCAAGGTCATGGAAGACGCGCCGTGGGTCCCGGTGTTCAACGAACTGCGCTATTCGATGAAGTCCGAACGGATGGGCGGCGCGGATGCGCTGTTCGTCGATCCCGTCTCGATCCCGGTCAACTATGACTATGTTTTCGTGACGAAGTAACGCCATGTGCAAGCTGTGCGATTACACGATCCACGGGGCGCAGCACAATTTCGGCTGGGACAATTCCCTTGTCCCGGCCGAACGGGTGGAACCCGGTGCGACGATCCTGTTCCACTGTCACGACAGTTCGGCGGGCCAGCTTGGCCCGTCGTCCACGGTGGCCGACGTCAAGACGCTCGACTTCGGCAAGATCAATCCGGTGTCGGGGCCGATCTTTGTCGAAGGGGCTGCGCCCGGCGACGCGATAAAGATCACCATCGACAGCTTTGCGCCACAGCTTCACGGGCAGCGGGGCTTTGGCTGGACGGCGAACATTCCGGGCTTCGGCCTGCTCGCCGATCAGTTCACCGAAGCGGCCCTGCACCTGTGGTCCTACGACGCAAACCAGATGGCCCCCGCCCTGTGGGGGACCGAAGGCCGCGTGCCGCTGAAACCCTTTGCGGGCACCATCGGCAATGCGCTGGCAGACCCCGGCCTGCACTCCATCGTCCCGCCCCGGCGTGTCGGGGGCAACCTCGACATCCGCGATCTGACGTCCGGCGTGATCCTCTATCTGCCGGTCGAGGTGCCGGGGGCGCTGTTCAGCGTGGGCGACACCCACGCGGCCCAAGGCGATGGCGAGGTGTGCGGCACAGCCATCGAATCGCCGATGGACGTGGTGCTGACGCTTGATCTGTTGAAGGGCGCGCACCTGAAAACCCCGCGCTTCACCACGCCGGGGCCTGTCACGCGCCACCTTGACGCCAAGGGGTACGAGGTGACGACCGGCATCGGCCCCGACCTGATGACGGCCGCCCGCGATGCGGTGGCAAACATGGTCGACCTGCTGTGCGCGATGCGCGGCATGGCGGCGGTGGATGCCTACATGCTGGTGTCGACCTGCGGCGACCTGCGCATTTCGGAAATCGTCGACATGCCGAACTGGGTGGTCAGCTTCTACTTCCCGCGCTGCGTGTTTGAATGACCGCGGCCACCGCAACACTGTCCGGGGCAGCCCTTGCCCCGGACGACACCCCCGTTCTGTCGGTGCAGGGCCTGTGCGTGTCGGTGAACACGGGCGGCGGGTTGAAGCCGCTGGTGTCCGACCTGTCGTTCACCCTGCGCAAAGGTGAGACACTCGCCATCGCCGGGGAAAGCGGGTCGGGAAAGTCGATCACTTCGCTGGCCATCATGGGCCTTCTGCCGCCCCCCGCCGTGCGCATCACCGGGGGGGCTATGCATCTGGGCGGCACCGACCTTGCCACCCTGCCCGAGGCGCAGATGCGCCCCATCCGGGGCAACCGGATCGCGATGATCTTTCAGGAACCGATGACCTCGCTCAACCCGGTGCTGACCATCGGCCTGCAACTGACCGAAGCGATCCGCGCCCATGCCGATATGTCGCCAGCCACGGCGCAGGCACTGGCCATCGACGCGCTGCGCGCGGTGCGCCTGTCGCAGCCCGACCGCCGGATGACGCAATACCCGCACGAATTGTCCGGCGGCATGCGGCAACGGGTGATGATCGCCATGGCGCTGGCCCTGCGACCCGACGTCCTGATCGCGGACGAGCCGACCACGGCGCTTGACGTGACGGTGCAGCGCGAGGTGCTGGACCTGCTGCGCGACCTGCAACGCGACCTTGGCACCGCCATCATCCTGATCACGCACGACATGGGCGTGGTGGCCGAAATGGCCGACCGCGTGATCGTGATGCGCGACGGGCGAATGGTGGAACAGGGGCCGGTCAGACAGATCTTCAGCACCCCTGCGGCGGATTACACGCGCGACCTGCTCGCCGCCGTCCCCCGCATGGGGCGCGGCCACGGTGCCAGGCCGCGCAGCGCTCCGCTGCAACCGGAACCGCCCCCCCTGATCGCCCGCCTGACCGGCGTGCAGGTGCGCTATGACCTGACCGGCGGCCTGCTGGGCCGCGTCACCCACCGGGTCCACGCCGTCGAACACGTCAGCTTCGACATCCACCGGGGCGAGACGTTTGCCCTGCTGGGCGAAAGCGGCTGCGGCAAGTCCACCATCGCCCGCGCCATGGTCGGCCTCGTCCCCCATCAGGGCCGGATCGAGATTGCCGGGCAATCGCTGACCGACCTCGACCGCACCGGACAAAAAGCCCTGCGCAAACGCGTCCAGATCATCTTTCAGGACCCGATGGCCGCCCTGAACCCGCGCCTGACCGTGGGCGACCTGATTGCCGAGCCTTTGGTGATCCACGCCATCGGCACCCCCGCCGACCGTGCCACCAGAACCGCCGACCTGCTGACCCGCGTCGGACTGAGCCCCGACCATGCGGCCCGCTACCCCCACGAATTTTCCGGCGGCCAACGCCAGCGCATCTGCATCGCCCGCGCGCTGGCCCTGCAACCCGACCTGATCATCGCCGACGAGGCGGTGTCGGCCCTCGACGTGTCGGTGCAGGCCCGCGTGCTGGACATGATGCAGGACCTGCAACGCGACTTCGGCATCGCCTACCTGTTCATCAGCCACAACATGGCCGTGGTCGAAAACATCGCCGACCGCGTCGCCGTGATGTACATGGGGCAGATCGTCGAGACCGGCACCTGCGCGCAGGTCTTCGGCAACCCGCAGCACCCCTACACCCGCCGCCTGATCGACGCCGTCCCGGTGCCCGACCCCACCCACATCCGCATCCCCCACCCCCGCCTCGCGGGCGATGTCCCCAGCCCGGTCCACAAGGCAGGCCACACCCCCCCCCGCGCCATCCTGCGCGATGTCGGAGGCGGGCATCTGGTGGCCTCGGGGGAGGACACCCACCCCTGAACCCCGGTGCTGGATAGGGCAGGCGTCAACGGTCGCACGAGGCTCGGGCCATAGCGCCAGGCTGACGACGGCCTGTTCCGCTGCCGCCGATCTACCTTTGGCGCCGGGTTGGGGGCGAGGGATCCGGCAGAGCAGCCTTGCGCAAACCGCCCGCCCTTGGCATCTGTTGTGGCGGTAAGTGAGGGGGCGGGCGTGGCGGATATCGACGACATCACGGATCGCGAAAGCCTTGAGGCTTGGCTGAACACCCGGTCGCAAGCCGACAGCGTGGCGATTGCCCATCGCGGGGCGCTGCGGACGCTGCCGGTCTGGGGCGAGGCGATGGATCAGGACTGGTCACGCAAAGCTGATTTGACAGCCCTGCCGGTTCTTCGGTGCTTGTTGACCTCGGGGGTGGCGCGCAAATATCCAACCCCCGAGGTCAAGGACGCCGCCGCCTCCGCCGCCTCCGCCGCCGACGCCGCCTCCTCCGCCGCCTCCGCCTCCTTCTCCGCCTCCTTCTCCGCCTCC
>JBBRVJ010000052.1:0-21203 GCA_038246975.1 Rhodobacterales bacterium
CAGCCAGATGGCCTGCGGCTGCCGGATGGCACGCACATCGCCTCGGATCAGCACATGCCCGCAGGGGCCGCCATCGCCGCCGTCCGGCCCGAACGCATCCGCCTTGGCTCCGGCGACAACACCATCACCGGCACCGTCCGGGCCTTGGCCTATCACGGCCTCGACCTGCAACTGCATGTCGAAACCGCCCATGCGCCCAAACCGGTCACCGTGCGCCTGACCGCCGACCGGCCCGAGGCGCAGACCCTGAAACATGGCGACACTGTCACCCTTGGATGGGCCGCCACCGACACCCGCATTTTCCCGGCCTGACCTGATGAAAGGACCGACCATGACGCCCAGAACCTTCGCCTTCTTCCCCGAGGCGGCCTACGGCCCCGCGTTGAACTCCGTCGGCATCGCGCAGGCCATTACCGCCCGTGGACACAAGGCCGTATTCCTGTCCGACCCCGGTTTTGTGCCGGTCTACGAAGGCTACGGGTTCGAGGCGCATCCCGTCAAACTCTCTGCCCCGATGCCCGCTGACGAGTTGGCCAAGTTCTGGGAGAACTTCATCAACGGCCATATCCCGAACTTTCGCAAATCCCCCATCGACCAGATCGACAACTACGTACGCGACTGCTGGGAGGCGATCGTCGACAGCGCCAAATGGGCGCAAAAAGACCTGCCCGCCATTCTGGCCCGTGTAGAGCCCGATGTGATCTGCGTCGACAACGTCATCCTGTTCCCGGCGATCAAGCAATTCGGCAAGCCCTGGGTCCGCATCATCTCCTGCTCGGAAAACGAGATCGAAGATGAGGCGATCCCGCCGCATCTGTCGGGGATGAGCGTGCACGACCATGCTGGCCACGAAGCCTATCGCGCCCGGTTCAATGCGACGATCCAACCCATCCACGAAGATTTCAACGCGTTTCTGGCTGAGTACCACGAGGCTGCTTATCCCTTGGGCCAGTTCTTCGAACCCTCCCCCTACCTGAACCTGCTCCTCTACCCCGAGGCCGTCACCTACGACCGCGCGATCCCGCTGGACCCCGCGCAGTTTCAGTATCTGGAAGGCTGCGTGCGCAAAGAGGCCGCCTATGACCTGCCTGCCTTCGGGGCCAACAATGACGGGCCGCTGTTGTATATTTCCTTCGGCAGCCTCGGCGCGGGAGATATTGATCTGCTGAAACGGCTGATCGCATTGATGGGCAAGTCGCGCTACCGTGCCTTGGTCAATGTCGGCGATTACATGGACGAATATACCGATGTGCCGCCCAATGTGGTGATCCAAAGCTGGTTTCCGCAGCCATCGGTCATCCCGCAGGTCGATCTGGTGATCCACCACGGCGGCAACAACTCCTTCACCGAATGCCTGTATTTCGGCAAACCCGCGATCATCATGTCTTATGTCTGGGACGGGCATGACAATGCGATGCGGGTGCAGGAGACCGGCTTCGGCATGCGGTCCGAACGCTATGACTGGACCGATGACGGCCTCACAGCCAAGATCGAAACTTGTCTGACCGACCCTGCGATGCAGGCCCGTCTGGCCACAACCTCGGCCCACATGCAAGCGCAGAACGGCCCCGAAAAGGCGGCAGGATTGTTGGAAGGCTTGCTGAAATGACCAACCTTGCCTCCACCGCCCCGCATATCCACCATGCCACGACCTACGACGATCTGGTGGATTGGGGTCCACAGCCCGACGCCATCGTGGCAGGCTCGCACAACACCGGGCGGCTGCTGTTCAAGGGGCCGAACAACCAGCCCGAAACCGGCATCTGGGTCTGCACTCCCGGCACCTGGCCCCTGTCGATCCCGCGCGACGAGTTCTGCCATTTCGTCGCCGGGCACGCCACCTATACCCGCGACGACGGCGAGGTGATCGAGGTTGCTCCCGGCACTTGCATCGTCTTCCCCGCCGGCTGGACCGGGCGCTGCACCGTCCATGCCAACATCCGCAACATCTACATGCTCGTGTAAGGACATCCCATGACCACACCGTTGATGCGCAACCCGCTGGAGCAGACCGATCTGGTCGATTGGGGCACCATTCCCACCATGGTCGAAGGCGTCAGCCATGTCTCGGGCCGGGTGATCCACAAAGGCCCCGGCGGCCGATCCGAATGCGGTCTGTGGATCTGCACCCCCGGCACATGGGTCTGCCATGTGACCAGCGACGAATTCTGCCACTTCCTCGCCGGGCGCTGCACCTATGTCCATGACAATGGCGAGGTGATCGAGATCACACCCGACACGGCAGCGTTTTTCCCCAAGGACTGGAAGGGCGTCTGCACCGTCCATGAGACGATCAAGAAGGTCTACATGATCCGCTAAAGTTCTGATCCCAAAGGATAGACCGATGTTCGACGTCACCGTGCCCTGCCATTTTCTGACCCCGAATTACCTGCCCTCCGGCGGGGACCGCATGGCCGTGACCGACCCCGCAACTCTGGCCCCTGTCGGCCAACGGGCCACGACGACCGACGCCGAACTTGATCAAACCCTGACCGCCGTCAACGCAGCCCAGCAAGGCTGGGGCAAACTGGACGCCAAGACCCGCGCCCAGCATCTGCACCGCCTGGCCTCCCGGATCGAGGCCGAGGATTTCACCCAGTGCGCCATCCTGATGACCCGCGAGATGGGCAAACCCTATCCGGAGGCCATCGGAGAACTGGCCAACTGCGCCCCGGTCTTTCGCTATTTCGCCGAAATGGCGCGGGATGAGGCGGGCAAGGTCGCTGGCACCACGCAAGCCGGATCGTTCCAGTATGCGCGGTACGAGGCCCTCGGCGTCTCGGCCCATATCATGCCCTTCAACTTTCCCATCCTGCTGATGTGCTGGACGGTGGCGGCGTCCCTGGCCGCAGGCAATGGCTGCATCATCAAACCGGCCGAGGCCACGACCTTGTGCACTTTGGACTTCTGCCGGGTGTTCCGGGGTCTGCCGGAGGGGCTGGTCGCCTGCCTGCCCGGCGGGGCCGATCTGGGGCGGGCTTTGATCGACAGTGACCGCACCCATGCCATAGCCTTCACCGGATCGGTCGCCGCCGCCCGCGCGGTCGCGGCGGCGGCAGGGGCGCGGCTGAAACCTGCGGTGATCGAGGCGGGGGGCAGCGATCCGATGATTATCACCGCCCACGCGCCCCTGGATGTCGCCGCTGCGGGGGCGGTTACGGCGGCGTTTCATCTGTCGGGTCAGGTTTGCACCTCGGCCGAACGGATCTTTGTAGTCGACGCCGTGCATGACGATTTCATCGTGGCGTTCAAACGGGAAACCCTTGCCCTGCGCGTTGGCAATGGCCTGGGTAAATCCGAAATCGGCCCCCTCGTCAGCAAGGCCGCCCGCGACAAGGTGATCCGGCTGGTCGGGGATGCTGTCGCCAAGGGCGCCAGCATCGTCTGTGGCGGCTGCATCCCCGACGCGCATCCGACGGGCTGGTTCTACGCCCCTACCATCCTGACAGGCTGCACACCCGACATGGACATCCTGCACGAGGAATGTTTCGGCCCCGTCGCAGCCGTAGTTCGCGTCCCCGACTTTGATGCTGCCATCACAGGGGCCAATGCCTCGCCCTTCGGCCTTGGCGCCTCAGTCTTCACCACCAGCCTGGAGGAAGCGATGGAGGCGGTCGAGCGGCTGGACGCCGGCATGGTCTGGGTCAACAACCCGCTGATCGACAATGACGCGCTGCCCTTTGGCGGCTGGAAAGCCTCAGGGCTCGGGCGCGAATTGGGGCGGCAGGGCCTGGATGCCTTCCGGCGTTCCAAGATGGTGATCATCGACCACAAACCGGTGCGGCAGGGCTGGTGGTATCCCTATCCCGACGACTGGTTCCTGACCGAAGGCGGGCGCAAACATGTGTAAAGGCAAAAACGCAGGCGCAACCTGTCGTCTGTCCCGCGCTTGATACGATGGGACTTTCCGGCGAAAGTGTTCACGTCGCTGTCGCCGAATGACGTCGATTCCGCACAGCCTGAACCCGGTGGAGTTCGGAAATTGCGGCGTTCACACATTTATCCGTCTAACACACTTACGAACAGACGGCGCAGCGCAGCCCTCGCCATGATCCGTTGCAGACGGTTATGATCAGAAGCCGGCATAAAGCCGGATTAAACCGCCACCCGTTGCGGCACATTGGGCAGAACGCACAACATCTCGTAGAGCAGATTCGCCCCGATCAGCGCGGTATTGCCCGACATGTCATAGGGCGGCGACACCTCCACCAGATCGCCGCCGACCAGATTTAGCCCCGCACAGCCCCGTACAATTTCCAGCCCCTGCCAGATGGTCAGCCCGCCCGGCTCCACCGTCCCGGTGCCCGGCGCAAAGGCAGGGTCGAGGCTGTCGATGTCGTACGACAGATAGCACGGCGCATCGCCGATCTTGGCGCGAACGGTTTCCATCAACGGTTTCAGGGACTTGTGCCAGCATTCCTCGGCCTGCACCACAGTCCAGCCCCGCTGCCGCCCCCAGTCGAAGTCATCGGGCGAATAGCCGGTGCCGCGCAGACCGATCTGAAATACCTTGTCGTTGATCAGGCAATCCTCTTCCCACGCCCTGCGAAACGGACAGCCATGGGCGACTTTTTCGCCAAACATCGTGTCGTTGATATCGGCATGGGCATCGACGTGGATCAGCGCGACCGGCCCGTGCTTTTCCCGCATCGCCCGCAGGATCGGCCATGTCAAAGTGTGGTCCCCTCCAAGGGTTAGCGGGATCGCCCCATGCGCCAACACGTCCTTGTGGAAATTGGCGATGATATCGACGGTCTTTTTCAGATCGAACGTGTTGATCGGCACATCGCCGATGTCGGCGACTTGCAGGAAAGCGAACGGTGCCGCCCCCGTCGCCATGTTGAAGGGCCGCAACATGCGGGACTCGTCCCTTATCTGGCGTGGCCCAAGCCGGGTGCCTGGGCGGTTCGACGTGCCGTGATCCATCGGCACGCCGACGAAAGCGACATCCAGCCCCTCTGCCGTGGCTTGGGTCGGCAGGCGCATCATGGTGGCGGGTCCGCCAAAGCGCGGCATGTCGTTGCCGCCAAGCGGTTGATTGAATTGGGTCATTCCAAGCCTCCCCCGGGGGTTTGCCCCACTGTCCAGCCCCTCCCGCAAATTGGCAATCGCAAAAGCAAAAGGGGCACCCCGCAGGATGCCCCATGTCGCCGAAAATTCAACGATATCAAGCGGCTTCGGTGATGAATTTCACAGCGTCGCCAAAAGTCTGGATGGTTTCGGCAGCGTCATCGGGGATTTCGATCCCGAACTCTTCCTCAAATGCCATCACCAGTTCAACGGTATCCAGGCTGTCCGCGCCCAGATCGTCGATGAACGAGGCGTTATCGACCACCTTCTCGGCCTCGACGCCCAGATGCTCGACGACGATCTTCTTCACGCGGTCCGCGATATCGCTCATGTCACTTCCTCTTTCACCGTTGTGCCGGATAATCCGGAAAAAATTCGGCCCTGTGGCCTTCAGTTCGCCAAGGCTCAGTGGCCAAGATGCGCATGTCGCGGGCCTATAGCAAGCGCCGTGGCGCATGGCAACAGCGCATTGATACCCCCCCGTCCTGGCCGCCCCGCACAGCCTGTGCCGACACGGATCAAGCTTTAACGACTTTGTCCGTACCGACGAAAGGAGTTGTTCACCCCCCCGATCCCAGACTTGGGCGCATCCAGAACGGAGATTTCCATGCCCATCTTACCCACCCCGATTCCGATTGTCGTGCTGGCAGGTCAGTCCAACGCCAACAACGCCGCCATCATCACTGCGACTTTTCAGAGGGTTGCCGCATCAGGTGGGTTGATGGTGCATCAGGCCGTCAATGGTTCGCCCCTGTCATCGACGCTTGACGGCGGGCGGGGTGACTGGTCGGCGGGCAGTGGCGCTGATCAGGGCGAGTTGCTCGACAGACTGAACCGGCAGCTTGACAGCATCCTGAACCCCGCGTCGTCCAGCTATGTGCCGGGTGCTTTTCTGGACAGCGTGATCTGGATCCACGGTGGGGCCGACATTTTCACGCGGGGTGCCGCGAACAGCTATCAGGCCAATCTGTCGGCGCTGAACGCCAGTCTGACGACCCGGTACGGGGCGCATGATCTGGTGATCGGCGGCATGGCCGAAGCGTCGTATCTGAACCGCAATCTGCCCAGCTATCAGGCAACCAACTGGAAAACCGTACAAAAAGCGCAAGAGACATTGGCCGCCGCAGACCCGCGCATCGTACTGGTCAACCCTGACACGGTCGCGCAGGCCCATCGCCTGACGGCGCAGAACATGTTCCAGAGCGATTACATCCACTACACCGACAATGCGGGTTTCGCGACGCTGTTTGGCCGCGCGCTGGCGAATGCTGCCCTGCCCGGTCTGCAGGCTAATGCGTTGTTTTCACAGTCGCTTGGCGGTGAGCGAAGCTATCGTACAGGTACGGGCGGCAATGACAGCTTCACTTTGCCCGCAGCAGGATTGGCCCAGGTTCTGGGCGGCGGCGGGTTTGACCGGGTCTCATTGGCCGACCGTGCGTCGGGGGTTACGCTGACCATGCTGTCGGATACAAATCACCGCATCACAGGAAACGCCGGGGGGCCTAGCCTGTTTGTCGATCTGATGCAGGTCGAGTCCATCCGGTTGACGTCCGGCAAGGACCGCGTCGCGCTGGGCGGTTCGTTGACCGAGGTTTATACGCTGGGCGGGGCCGATGTGGTCGGTGGATCGTGGAAAGCCGAGACGATCTACCTCGGCGACGGACGTGACTACGCCTTCAGCAGCGGGGGCAATGACCGGATCTACGGGGAGAACGGCGCGGATACGCTGTGGGCCTCCACCGGAAATGATCAGTTGTTCGGCGGGTTTGACGACGACCGCCTGTTTGGCGGCGCGGGGAATGATACCCTGTCAGGGGGGCCGGGTCGTGACCAGTTCGTGTTCTTTCCGTCCGAGGGCAACGACGTCGTGACCGACTTCCAGAATGGCACCGATACGCTGTGGATGCGGGGCCAGGGCTGGGGTGACCTTCGGTTTGCCGCACAGGGCAATCATACGCTGGTCCAGGGGCTGAACGTGTCGGTCCTGTTGCACAACGTCACGGTGCAGATGCTGGACGCGGGGGATTTCATTTTTTCTGCCTGACCCGATGTCTGCGTTGTTCGAGATAAGTGGCCAAGTTCTCAAGGTAACGTTCAGAGTTGCGCCGTGACTTGCGGTGAATACGGCGCACGGCCTTGGGGTCGGGTTGGACGCGCAGGACCTCTGTCTGAAACCGGCCAAAGTTCTTGGCCTGATGCAACACATTCGTGGCCGGATGTCCGCCGCCGACCAGAGGCACAAACGTCAGCCCCGGCGCGATTTGCTCCAGATGCCGGGCATAGGTCTTGTCGCGACCCCTTCCGGCGAACGGGTCGAACAGCACCATGCCGCGCAGGTCTGGCGAGACCCCGTCCAGAGCCGGATCGCCGCCCTGATGGTAGGCCAACCTCTCGACCTCCGGGTCGGACAGGAACGGATGCGTCAGGGGAAAGCCCAGCCTCTGCGGCGACACCAGCACCGCCTGACGCATCCGCAGCGCTCGCGACAACAGCACCGCGCCAAAGCCGCCCATCGAAAATCCAACGGCCCCAACATGTTGAAACCGCGCCGTGAAGTCATGCAGCGCGCGGCGCAGGTCCAGCAGATCGTCGTTCAGGTAATAGTCGTTGTCGCGTGTCTGGACCCACATGCTGGCATAGCCAGCGGCAAGGGCGGCTTTCTGCGGCTCGGGGGGCGGAAATCCCATGGTCGCGGTCTGCCGCGCATTGAAGCGGACCCACAGCTTGCTGGCCGCCGGATTGAAACAAAATGCGCGGGCATGGGGTCCGTCAAACACCATCTCGAAAGGCGGATCGTTCTTCATGTTCCGAGGCCCTGCACCGCCCTACAACATGTCGCCGCCGCCGTTGATGTCCAGCGTGGCCCCGGTGACATACGCGGCCTCGACGCTTGCCAGAAACAACACGCCCGCTGCAACCTCACGCGGGTCGCCCATCCGGCCGACCGGCACCCCGGCGAGGATCTTGACCCGCTGTTCGTCGTTTAGCTTGTCGGTCATCGCGGTGGCGATCAGGCCGGGGGCCACGCAGTTGATCGTGATGCCCCGGCTGCCGACCTCTTGCGCGAGGCTTTTCGACATGCCGACGATCCCCGCCTTGGCCGCCGCATAATTGGCCTGCCCCGGATTGCCCGCCTGGGCCACGACCGAAGTGATGTTGACGATCCGCCCCCAGCGCGCCTTCATCATCCCGCGCAGCGCGGCGCGGGTCAGCCGGAAGGCGGAGTTGAGGTTCACTTCGATCACGCTAATCCAGTCGTCGTCCGACATCCGCATCATCAACCCGTCGCGGGTGATGCCTGCGTTGTTCACCAGAATGTCCACCGCACCCATCGCGTCGGTCGCCTGCTTGATCAGACCGTCGACCGCCACCGGGTCCGACAGATCGCAGGGCAGGACATGCGCCCGCTCGCCCAGTTCCGCCGCCAGCGCCTGCAGCGGTTCGACCCGCGTGCCCGACAGCCCGACCACCGCCCCTGCCCCGTGCAGGGTCCGCGCCACCTCGGCTCCGATCCCCCCCGAGGCCCCCGTCACCAATGCGCATTTTCCCGTCAGATCGAACATGATGTGCCTTTCAAAGCGGTTTTTTCGCCTCATAGCAGGCGAAAAACCATCGCGCCACCAAATGCTTTATTGCGAGGGAACCAAAGCCATCGACCGCTGCAACCCCAGCGGACAAGCTGGACGGATCGCTCGCCGCGTGGGACGCAGAGCGTGCGAGCCTACCCTTTTGCCGCCGCAACATCCTCGGTTGTGCCGACTGCGCGGGTTGTGGCACCGGAGACGGTGCGCTTGATCATGCCGGACAGGGCCTTGCCCGCCCCGATCTCCCAGAACTCGGTGACCCCGGCGCTGTCCAGCCACAGGATGGATTCACGCCAGCGGACGGCCCCGGTGACCTGGGCGACCAGCAGCGCGCGGATGCGGTCGGGTTCGGTCACGGCTTCGGCGCGGACGTTTACCACGACCGGCACCGAGGGGGCCTTGATGACGACGGCGGCCAGCGCCTCGGCCATCACCGCCGCTGCGGGCTGCATCAACCCGCAATGAAACGGGGCCGACACCGGCAACAGCAGCGCCCGCTTGGCCCCGCGCGCCTTGGCAATCTGTATCGCCCGTTCGACCGCCGCCGTGTGGCCGGACACCACGACTTGCGCGGGGTCATTATCGTTGGCTGCCTGACAGACCTCGCCCTGCGCGGCCTCTGCCGCGACTTCGGTCACCGTTGCGATATCCAGCCCCAGAATCGCCGCCATCGCCCCCACCCCCACCGGAACCGCCGCCTGCATCGCCTGCCCCCGCACCCGCAGAAGGCGGGCGGTGTCGGCCAGTCCCATCGACCCCGCCGCGCACAGCGCCGAGTATTCGCCCAGCGAATGGCCCGCGACAAAGGAGGCCCCCGCCATCCCGATGCCTTCGGCCTCCAGCGCGCGCAGCGCGGCAATCGACGTGGCCATCAGCGCCGGCTGGGCGTTCTGGGTCAGGGTCAGGTCGGCAATCTCGCCGTGCCAGATCAGCGCCGACAGATTCTGCTCCAGCGCGGCGTCGACCTCGTCAAAGACGGCTTTGGCCGCCGGATAGGCGTCGGCCAGAGCGCGCCCCATGCCGATGGTCTGCGCCCCTTGGCCGGGAAATACGAAAGCGCGGGTCATTGATCCTCCACCAGTGGTTCGGCCCCGGAATAGCCGCAAGCCCGGTTTCATGCAACGGCGGCGCACAGCCGTTGTGCGGCCCCCGGCCCCTGCACCATTGCCGCGACCATGCTAGATTTCGTCAATTGCAAATCCCGGAGTCGCCATGCCCGCCCAGAACACGCCCCAATCCTTTGGCACCGTCGCCCGCACCTTTCACTGGCTCACGGCGCTGCTGATCCTGACGGCAATTCCACTGGGGGTGATTGCGAACCGGCTGCCTTACGACACGGCCGAGGCGCTGGCGACCAAGGCGCAACTTTTCTCGATCCACAAGACCATCGGCGTGGCGGCGTTTCTGATCGCCCTTGGGCGCATCGGGTGGGCGATGACTCAAACCCGCCCCGTGCCGTTGCACCCCGACCGCAAGGCGGAGGTGTCGCTGGGCGATGCGGTGCACTGGATACTTTACATCTCGCTGCTGGCCGTGCCGCTGACCGGGTGGATACACCATGCTGCGGTGACGGGGTTCGCGCCGATCTTGTGGCCGTTCGGGCAGACCCTGCCGTTCGTGCCGCAGTCGGAACGGGTCGCGGCGGTATTTGCGGCGGGGCATTGGGTGTTCACCAAGCTGCTTGCAGCGGCGATTTTGCTGCACATCGCGGGCGCGGTGAAGCACCACCTGATCGACCGCGACGATACCTTGCGCCGGATGTGGCGCGGCAAAGTCGCCCCCGCGAACCCTGCACCAAAACTCCACGCTCGCGCACCATTGTTGGCGGCCCTCGTGATCTATGCCGCAGGGGCCGGGATTGCGGGACTTCTGGTTCCGCCAACCGCAGCCCCTGCCGCAGAGGCTCCGATCGTGGCCATGGCAGGCAACTGGCTGGTGACACAGGGCACGCTGACTTTCGGCGTGCGGCAGATGGGGTCGGATGTGCAGGGCAGCTTTGGGACATGGGCCGCCGACATCGACTTTGACGAGGCAAACGGCACCGGCGACGTGTCGGTCACCATCGACACCACCAGCATGACCCTGGGGTCCGTCACCAAACAGGCGGCAGAACCCGAGTTCTTTGACATCACCGCCCACCCGACCGCCACTTTCGCGGCTGCGATAACCCCTGCTGCCGATGGGTATCTGGCCGATGGGACGATAACCCTGCGCGGCATCGTCAAACCGTTGAGCCTGCCGTTCACCCTGACCCTTGCGGGCGATACGGCGACGATGGCGGGCCAGACGACCATCGACCGCCGCGATTTCGGGATGGGGCCCAGCTATCCGGACGAGGCTTCGATCGGCTTTGCCGTCAAGGTCGAAGTGGCGTTGACGGCCACGCGGCAATAGGCGCCTGCACAGCAAAAAGCCGCCGGGTTGCCCCGGCGGCTTGGGTCGCTGAACGGCTTGAACTATTCGGCGGCCTTCATCGCCTCGACGCTGATCTGCACCACCAATTCGTCCGACACGAAGGGCGCGAACATGCCGACGTTGTAGTCCGACCGCAGCAGCGTGGTGGTGGCGCTGAACCCGGCCCATGGCTGTTTCATCATCGGATGCTCGCCTGCCGCGTTCAGAACCGCGTCCAGCACTACCGATTTCGTCACGCCGTTCAGCGACAGATCGCCGGTGATCAGCGCAGCCTTTTCGCCGGTCACTTCGATGGAAGTCGAGGTAAAGGTGACCATTTCGTCCTCCGCCGCGCCAAAGAATTCGGGCGACATCAAGTGGTCGAAACGCTCCTGCCAACCGGTGAGCATGGATTTCACCGGGAACGACACGGTCACCGTCGAGGCCGTCGGATCGGCCTGATCGAACATGACCTCGCCCGCAAATCCCGAGAACATCCCGTAATTCGTAGAATAGCCCAGATGGTTGTAGGAAAACACGATCTGGCTGTGGCTGGAATCCAGCGTATATTTTTCAGGCGCGGCCAAGGCCGGGGCGGCGAACAGAGCAGCGGCAATAGCAAACGGGACGAAACGAGACATGGGAAACCTCCGATAAGGGGATGCTGACGAACCGATCATCGGTCATTTTCGACGTCAGCGTCCATTCACCACCCGCGAACACCGCATGTTCGCTGGCGAACATCCGGCCCTGCGGAGACTTGCATCCGACGGCGACTTCTGTATAAAGCCGCATCTTTCCGCAATTCCATGAACCGGCGCAGGCTCTCGTGGACGGGCCGCGGAAAGTCTTTGCCCGTCCTATGAAATGCGCCTTGAAAATGAACGGAGACCGCATGCCGCTTTATGAGCATGTTTTCATCTCGCGTCAGGACTTGTCCAACACGCAAGCCGAAGGCCTTATCGAACACTTCTCGACCGTGATCGCTGACAACGGTGGCCGCATCGTTGAACACGAATACTGGGGCGTCAAGACGATGGCCTTCAAGATCAACAAGAACCGCAAGGGGCACTACGCCTTTCTGAAATCGGACGCGCCTTCGGCCGCCGTTCAGGAAATGGAACGCCTCATGCGCCTGCATGAAGATGTGATGCGCATTTTGACCATCAAGGTCGACAAGCATGGCGAAGGCCCGTCGGTGCAGATGCAAAAGCGTGACGACCGCGAGCGCGGCGATCGGCCCGAGGGCGGGTTTGGCGGCGGCGAGCGTCGTGAGCGCAGCTTTGGCGACCGTCCCGACCGGGGTGGGGACCGTGGCGGCGACCGCGCGGGCGGTGGTGGCTTTGGTGGTGACCGTGGAGGCGACCGCGCAGGCGGCGGCTTCGGCGGCGCTCCGCGTCGTTGATCAGGCAGAAAGGATAACCCATGGCGAACAAACCGTTTTTCCGCCGCCGCAAGGTCTGCCCGTTCTCGGGCGACAATGCTCCGGCCATCGACTACAAAGACACCCGTCTGCTGCAGCGGTATATCTCCGAGCGGGGCAAGATCGTGCCGTCGCGGATCACCGCCGTATCAGCCATCAAGCAGCGTGAACTGGCTCGTGCGATCAAACGCGCCCGCTTCCTCGCCTTGCTGCCCTATGCTGTGAAGTGAGGAGATAAACATGCAAGTTATTCTCCTTCAGCGTGTGGCCAAACTGGGCCAGATGGGTGAAGTCGTCAACGTCAAGGACGGCTACGCCCGTAACTACCTGCTGCCGCAAGGCAAGGCACTGCGCGCCAACGCAGGCAACATCCAGTCGTTCGAAACCCGCAAGGCGCAGCTTGAAGTCACCAACCTCGAAACCCGCAAGGAATCCGAGGATGTAGGCGCCAAGCTGGACGGTCAGATCTTTGTCGTGATCCGCTCGGCGTCTGACGCTGGCGCGCTTTACGGCTCGGTCACCACCCGCGATGCCGCCGAGGCGGCGACCGAGGGCGGTTTCACCGTTGGCCGTGGTCAGATCGTGCTGGACAGGCCGATCAAGGAACTGGGCATCCATTCGGTGTCCGTCGTTCTGCACCCCGAGGTCACCGTCAAGATCAAGCTGAACGTCGCCCGTTCGGTCGAGGAAGCCGCGCTGCAAGCGTCGGGCAAGTCTATCCAGGAACTGGCAGCCGAGGCCGAAGCGGCAGCAGAATTCGAGATCGCCGAACTGTTCGACGATATCGGAGCCGCCAACGACTTCGATCCGCGCGACGAACGCTGAACCTGTCTGACAGACGACCAAACCGCGCCGGGGCAGCTCCGGCGCGGTTTTTCTTTGAGCCCAAGCAAATTCTTGCCCGACTGCCGCGTCCCTGATACCCTGCGGCAAAACGGCGCAGCAAATTTAATGCGCCCTGCGGCATTCCGACGAAAGGTTATCCCATGGCCTACATTCCCGGCTTCCCGACCAATGACGTGCTGACGGGCACGCCGTTCGACGATCTCATCAAGGCATTTGCAGGCGATGACGAAATTGTTGCAGGTCAGGGAAATGACCGCGTGTTCGCCGGGGACGGCAACGATTATGTCGACGCAGGGGATGGCAACGATACAATTTACGGTGGATCGGGAGTCGACAGGCTTTATGGCGGTACCGGCTCGAATTACATATATGGCGGGACAGATTCCGATCTGATCGTCGTGGGCGACCCAAACTTTGACAGCGAGAACTTTGCTTTTGGTGGCCGAGGGCATGATTTTTTTCTGGCGTTCGACAGGGGCGACCATTCGCTGTACGGTGGTGCTGGCATCGACACGATGGGTCTCTTGTGGTTCAACAACGGCCTTTATGGCCCCGTCGAGATCAACATGTCGGCCCCGACCCCCTTTGCCCGAACGGCCGCCGGACCCGAAGTCGCCTTCTCTGGGATCGAGCAACTGATGCTTATTGCAGGCGCGGGCGACGATACCGTTACGGGCGGCCGCTACGGCGATGCGCTTTATGTTTCCGAGGGCAACAATCTGATCGACGCAAGCGGCGGTGATGATCTGGTGGAATACATCACCGACGGAACCAGCACGTTGGAGGGGGGTGCCGGGAATGACACTCTTTCCGCCATGGCAGCCGACTTTGCGCTGTATTTCGTGGTCGGAGGCAGCGGCGGGGCGGTCGATGATGGTCAGTTGTCGGTCATCACCGGATTTGAACAGTATCAGGCCATCGGCGGTCTGTATGACGACTTCGCCAGCCTTGGCACCTTGGACGACAAGTTCGTTGGCAACGGCGGAAACGACACCGCTTTCGGAATGGACGGCAACGATTCCCTTCAAGGCGATAGTGGTCGGGATTCGCTGAACGGCGGTGCTGGCAATGATACGATCTGGGGTGGCGGTATGGACGATACTCTGGACGGCGGCGATGGCAACGACTTGCTACGCGGCGGTTTCGGGGCCGATCAGTTGGACGGCGGCGATGGCAACGACAGGCTGATCGGCGGTAAAGGCGCTGACACGATGACCGGCGGCAACGGAGCCGACAGATTCGTCTTCAACACGAACGAGAATGATTTCGATCTGATCACCGATTTCGAGACCGGGGTCGATCTGATCCGTCATTGGACCGCCACCTTGCAGTCTTTCGATTATCCGAATGGCGAGGATTACACGACCTACGCGGGCGGGTATGCTGACTCGTCGTTCTTTTCCGTCGGTGCGGCTGTCGGCAACGCAGCGCAGTTTGTGTTGATCTACCACAGTCAACACAATGAGACCTGGCTGCATTGGGACTCCAACGGCGAAAACCCTGCGGGCGGGACCGACGTCCTGATCCGGTTTACCGGGGAGGTGACGGTGGTGGCCTCGGACATCCTCCTGTTTTAAACAGGGTGCGCCGGGCAGCGCAATTGCGCTTTTGCGGCGGTCTGGCAGGTCGGATTCGGGCAAGCCTGCCCCCTCGCATTGGCTAGGGTTTGCCAATCATGCAAACGCGCTCCAGCCTTTACGGGATTGTCTGCCTTTGTGCCGGACTTGCGGTATTTTCCATACAGGACCTGATCCTGAAACTGATCTCGGGCCAGTATCCGCTGCATCAGGCAATGGTTCTGCGCAGCCTGACCGCCCTGCCCTTGCTGCTGGCGCTGGTGCAGGTGAGCGGTGGGGTGCGCACCCTGTTCACTCCCGGCTGGCCTCGCATGGTGTGGCGCGGCGGGGTGATGTTTCTGGCCTATACCAGTTATTATCTGGCACTGGCAGCGATGCCGATGGCAACCACGGTCGCGCTGTATTTCTCGGCCCCGCTGTTCATCACGCTGCTTTCGGTGCTGGTTCTTCGAGAGCGGGTCAGCCCGTTGCGATGGATGGCGGTGGCGGTCGGGTTTGCGGGCGTGCTGATCATGCTGCGCCCCGGAGACGCGCTGTTTGACTGGGCCGCGGTCTTGCCGGTCATTGCGGGGCTGGCCTATGGTGTGTCGATGATCTCGGCCCGCAGGCTGGGCGTTACGGAAACGGCGGCGGCACTGGCGTTTTGGGGCAATTCGGTGTTCCTGGGCGTCGCTTTGGTCATGTCGGCCGTGCTGGGCACCGGGCGTTTTGCCGTTGAGGGGCACGCAAGCCTTGGGTTCCTGCTGCGCGGTTGGGTCACGCCCGATCTTGGCGATGTCGCCCTGATGTGTGGCTGTGGCGTGATTGCCGCTGTCGGGCTGGTTTTGCTGACGCAAGCCTACCGCACCGCCCAAGCCAGCGTGATTGCGCCGTTCGAATACACCGCCCTGATCTGGAGCGTGATTTTCGGCTGGGTGTTCTGGCAGAACTGGCCGGATGCGCGGGCATGGGTCGGCATCACCGTGATTGTCGGCGCGGGCCTGTTCGTTCTATGGCGCGAACGCAGTGAAAGGACCGTCCCCGCATGACCCCGGTTTTTCAACCCGCCAAGCCCTTGTTGCGGATTTTTGACGAGGCGGCAGCGCTGAAGTTTTATGCTGACGATCAGGGCTTCACGGTGGATCGGGAGCATCGCTTTGCCGCCGATTTGCCGCTTTACATGCAAATCTCGCGCGGGGGTCTGGTTTTGCATCTGACCGGGCACTTCGGCGCTGCTTCACCGGGGGCGACCGTGTTCATCCCGATGACCGGGGTCAGGGATTTCCACGCCAGCCTGAGCGCCGCCAATCACCCCCACAGCAGTCCCGATCTTGTGGATCAGGACCGGGGGACCGGAAATGACGACCACCGACCCTTTCGGCAACCGCATGCGGTTTTGCGAGATGGACTAGCCGTTCAATTCCGCCATGATCTGATCAATCGCAGTGCAGACCGCTTGCATGTCGTCCGTCTCCGCCGCCGCCTTGGCCTGAATATCCGCCAGTTTTGGCGCCAGATCGAGCAGTTTGCCCGGAAATTTGCCGCCGCTGTCCCGCACCTTGGTCATCAGTTCCGCCAGCTTGCGCTCTGCCACGTCCGAGGTGCATTTTTCTTTCTCGCAGGCGGCCATCATGGCGAACGCGGCGATTGCAACGACCAAAACTGAAATCCGCATCAGAAAACCCTTCTGAACTCAAATCGCAAAACGACCCCGCATCTAATTGCCGGCGAAGCCCACCGCGTATCCGTCCCAACCTGCAACTCCAAAGCGACAAGGCCGCCCCAGTCGGGACGGCCCTTTGACTGCGCCCGACGGGATCTTAAAGTTCGTCCAGCGCCTCGATGTGGGTTTGCAGTTCCTCCTTGGTGATTTCCTTGTCGGTCACTTGCGCGCCTGCCACGATGAAATCCACCACCTTGTCCTCGAAGATCGGCGCGCGAAGTTGCTGCTGGACCTGCTGGTTCTTCTGCACGAATTCGAAATACTGCCGCTCCTGACCCGGATACTGGCGGGCCTGCGCCAGGACGGCCTGCGTCATTTCGGCATCCGACACCGTGACTTCGGCCTTGCGCCCGATTTCGGCCAGCAAAAGCCCCAGACGCACGCGGCGGATTGCCAGAGTGCGATGTTCGTCGGTCGTCTCGACGTGGTCATGATCGTGACCCTGCACGTCGGGGTGGTCTTCGTGCCACAACTGGTGAGCAATCTGCGCGGCCTCTGCCTCGACCAGCGCGGGGGGAAGGTCGAATTGCACCATCCCGTCCAACTGGTCAAGCAGCGCGCGTTTCATCACCGATCGCGCGGCACCTTTGTATTCGGCCTCCAGACGCTCGCCAATCTGACCCTTCAGCGCGGCCAGATCTTCGGCCCCGTATTTCTTGGCCATTTCGTCGTCGATCACCGCCGGGACCGGTTTCTTGACCGCCTTGACGGTGCAGGCAAACACCGCCGCCTTGCCCGCCAGATTTGCAGCGCCGTAGGCTTCGGGGAAAGTCACGTCGACCGAAACCTCGTCCCCCGCCGCGTGGCCGACCAGTTGCGCCTCAAACCCCGGAATGAACGAATTGGACCCCAGAACCAGTGGATAATCCTCGCCCGCACCGCCTTCGAACGGCACGCCGTCCACCGAGCCGAGGAAGTCGATCGTCACCTGATCGCCGTCCTTGGCCTTGACGCCGGACTTGCGGTCCTTGAACGACTGCGCCTGTCCGGCGAGGTTGGTCAAGGCTTCGTCCACTGCCGCGTCATCGGCCTTGACGATCAGACGGTCCAATACGACCTTGGAGGCATCCAGATCGGGTATCGGAGGCAGGGCTTCATAGGCCATTTCGACCACGACATCCTGACCTTCCTTCCACGCATCGCCGCCGACCATCTTGACTGCGGGTTGCAAGGCCGGCCGATCTCCGGTCGTGTCGAAATGCGATTTCATCGCCCCATCAATGGCTTCCTGCATCGCGTCGCCGATCAGCCGAGGGCCGAACTGTTTGCGCATCATCGCCATCGGGACTTTGCCCTTGCGAAAGCCCTTCATCTCGATCTCGGGCTGGGCTTCGATCAGTTTTGCCTTGACCTTCGCTTCCAGCTCGTTCGCCGTCACCGTGATGGTGTAGGCGCGTTTCAGACCTTCGTTCAGGGTCTCGGTGACCTGCATTGCGGCGTTCTCCCACGTCACTTGAGGCCACGCGATGCGGCCCTTTCTAAATCAGGCGTCCTTCTAGGGGGGGATCGGCGACCATGCAAGGTCAATCATCGCAAGGCAAGGCGGTTGGCGGTGGTGCGGATGAAGGCGATAAAGCACCATCCAATTCGACCTGACCTGCTGACAGGCAAAATCGATCCACCGCCCCTCGCCTGGTGATCCCTTGTTTTCAAAGCTTTGGCATTATCAGGCGCTATCCTTCCATGTCGTCGTCCTCCATGCAGAGGGGGATAGTGGACGGACGATTGTCCATGCCTTGAACAGGATCTGCGCCGCAGAGGTGAAAAACGCCGAACCCGGCAAACATTCCGTTGGTGGCGGGCTTTGGCTGATGAAGCATCAGACTGTCCGCGCGCAATGGGCGTTCCTCGGCTTTGAACATCGGTGGGTGTCATCTGTCTTGGTCCCAACCAGACGAAACCGGGCCATCGGCGCAGGACTGCAAACACAGGCAATGACGCCCGCCACGATCGTCAGGTTCAGACAGGTGACCTACGGATCGTAAGAGGACCCCCGCCACCGGAAACAACGCCAAGGACAGGTTGAACATCGTATGACACAGCACCGCCACCGGGACGCTGGCTTGGGTGTTTTCAAGTAGCCGGACGACGATGACCCCCATCGCGACTGTGATCGGTGAGTGCCGAAAATCCATCCGGCGCCGCGACCCATCAGGACATAGGAAATCACATGCCACAGCGCCCAGACCACCCCCAGCACCCGCGCTGCAGTCAACGCGCGGGGGGCGCTCTGCCGCGGGGCGGGTCAGGCATCGCCATGCCATCCCAACTCCTCGTCTGTCGCACCGATATGGAGCGCTGTGAACATGAACAGCAACATCCCCGGCGCTATCTGCGGCGGGGGAACTTTCTTCTGGACCCCGGCGTGCGACCCGTTCGGCTTTGGCGTTCTGACGGGGGGCTGGCCCTGCCGCCGCCACCTGCAGTGGCGGTGCTCCATGCTCTGGAGGGACTGATACCACTTTGGCGTTTTGCCCTTCGATCCGCCGAGATCATTCCCGCAGACTCTTTTGACAACGCGATGACGGTGCCGCTCGGTATCGTCCGGAGTACCAACCACAATCGCCGACGAGGTGGCTGACATGTGACTTGATCGCCGGAAAGCAGGGCTTGGACATGCAGCAAGTCCGCATCTGACCGGTGCCACCTATCGGGATCTCTTCTTCGAAGACCGGGTAAGGCGACCCGAGTTCTGCTCGGGGCTTTGGCGCAAGACTTGCTGGTGCGGGTGAAGGGACTTGAACCCCCACGCCTCGCGGCGCCAGAACCTAAATCTGGTGCGTCTACCATTTCGCCACACCCGCATGACAAGTGGTCTACCAAATCACCACATCGCCTGCGAGCGTAAAAGAGTGCCGAAAACGTCTCGCTGTTAACCCAATCTTGACGTAATCTTGGGCAAAAAAGATCGAGCAGCAAGATCGGGGCACGCAAATGACAAAAACGGTTTTCAAGACTGCGGATGTGGTGTCGCTGATCCCCCAGGGGCTGGGGGCGGGGACCGAGGTTTTGACTGCCGACGGCGTTCAGCCGGTGGATTATCTCGGGATCGGCGACCGGATCGTGACCCGAAACGGATTGCGGGTGCTGCGCGGTGTGACCTGTCGCACCTTGACCGATGCCGCGATGGTCTGTGTCGGGGCCGACATGCTGGGCGTCGGTCGGCCGGCCGCCGATATCCTGCTGTCTCCCGGTCAACCGGTCCTGATCCGCGACTGGCGCGCCAGGGTGCTGTTCGGGGCGGCAACCGCGATGGTCCCCGCCAGTCGGCTGGTCGATGGTCAGTCGGTCCGTCGCGTGATCGTGCCGGACCTGCGGCTGTTCGCCCTGCATTTCGACCGGCCCGAGGTGATCTATGGCAGCGGCCTGGAACTCGGTTGCACCCCGGAAACCGTCACGGCCTAAAGCCCCAGCGCGCGAAACACCTTCGGCAGTTCCTCGGGCAAATCTTCGGCGATCAGACCGGGGCCAAAGGACCGTGCACATTCCACATGAAGCCAGGCCGCGGTTTCCGCCGCCCGCATCGGGTCGAACCCGCGCGCGAGCAATCCGACGATGAACCCCGCCAACACATCGCCAGCCCCGGCCGTTGCCAGCCAGGGTGCCGCGCGGTCATAGACTGCCGAGTTGATGCTGCACCGCCCCGACGGGTCGGCGATCACCGTATCCGCTCCCTTGAACAGAACGACACACCCTGCCCGCGCCGCCGCCTCGCGCGTGGCATCCACCTTGGAAAAAGCCGGGCCGCGCACCGCCGGGGCCGCCAGCTTCGCCGCAATATCCGGGAACAACCGCGCAAACTCACCACCGTGCGGCGTCAGAACGCAAGCCTCATGCAACATCGCGAACAACACGGGCACCTCGGCCAGCGCCGTCAACGCATCCGCATCCAGCACAACGCATCGACGCGAAGCGTAGGGTGCGTGCTCGTCACGCACCGCCCCCGGCTTCAGTGCCACCGCCAACATCTGCTTTGCGCGCGCCACTCCCATCCCCGGCCCCAGACACAGCGCGTTGATCCGCTGGTCTTCCAGCACCTTCGCCAGCGCAGCGGCATCTTCCACCTCCCGCAGCATCACCGCATCCAGCCGCGCAGCGTTCTCCGGGATGGCGTCCAAAGTACACCCCACCGTCACCACCCCCGCCCCGATCCGCAACGCCCCCCGTGCCCCCAACCGCGCCGCCCCACCCCGACCGGAGGGGCCAGAGAGGATGAGGGCGTGGCCGTGGGAGTATTTGTGCTGGCTGGCGGATTTGTTCAGACCGGCATGGAGCGCGTTCGTCAAGATCACGCAGTGCTCACGGTCATCGCAAAGGCCGATTTCAAGACCAATATCGGCGGTCCTGAGCACCCCGCTGTTGCGGACGCCGTCGGCAAGATGGTGGCCTGGTTTCCGCCGATGGAACGTGACGGTCAGCTCACTGCAAGGAAAAAGGGCTCGGGCACCGATCACGCGCCCACTGTCGGCACAGATGCCAGACAGAATGTCGATCGTCACGAAAAACGTCCGGCCTCTCGTTTCAAACAAATGGTCTGCAAATTCCATAACCTCTGGAGCAAGTTCGCGGGTCAGGCCCGCCCCGAACAGCGCGTCTACAAACACCGC
>JBBRVJ010000053.1:0-20848 GCA_038246975.1 Rhodobacterales bacterium
CGTGGCGCAAGGGGATGCGCCCGCGCGCCACATACCAGTCGCGGAATTCGGGGGTTTCGGTTTCGTCCACGCCGTTCACAATCGTCATCGGCGTGATCATGAACCCCGGCGAGACTGCGTTGACAAGGATGTCGTGGGGGCCAAGCTCGACCGCCATTGATTTGGTCAATGCCAGAATGCCGCCCTTGGCCGCGTTGTACGACCCGCATTTGCCGCTGGAAACATAACCTTGAACCGAGGCGATATGGATGATCCGGCCCGACCCTGCCGCCACCATGTGCGGGGCGACCAGCATAGAGCCTACATAGACCGCATCCAGATTGATCGCGATGGTCTTGCGCCAGTTTTCGGCGGTATCCTCAAGGATCGTCCAGGTGGGCGGGTTGATCGCCGCGTTGTTCACCAGCACGTCGATCCGGCCATGCGCCGCGATGATCGCCGCCACCACCTGCGCATAGCGCGCATCGTCGATCAGATCGAGGTGATGGGTGTCCACCCGCCCGCCCGCCGCAAGGATGCCCGCCGCCGTTTCCGCCAGCGCATCGGCCTTGATGTCCAGCAAGACGACAATGGCCCCTTCTGCCGCCATTTCACGCCCGATGGCCGCGCCAAGGCCCTGCCCGCCGCCGGTGATCACGCAGACAAGGTCGGCCAGCAACGCCATCGGTCCCATCCATCTTCGGCCCGTCGCCTGGCACCGTGAGATCAGTGCGGGGCGCAGAGGGTCCGGTCGGGGTCAGTCCCCGGCGGTTTCCAAAATCCCGGACACCACACCGGATTTCTGGAAATTTAGGTTTGATTCTGCGGCCGAGTCAACATAGCAATTGGCCAAGCCGTCAAGGAGAACCCGGATGCCCGATGATCCGCCGTCACTGACGCTGACCAATGTCGGCCATGCCTTCGATCACCCCGAGGCAGTTGCGGTGGGGCCGGACGGGCTGGTCCATGCCGGGGGCGAGGCGGGGCAGTTGTACCGGTTCGACCTGTCAGGCGGTCCCTGCACGCTGGTGGCGCAGGTGCCGGGCGGGTTCCTTCTGGGGATGGCCCATGATGGCGCGGGAAACACCTATGCCTGCGACGAACGGCTGGCTTGCGTTCACCGGATCACCCATGTAGGCGAGGTCACCCGATATTCCGCCGGTCTGCCGGATCAGCCGATGCGGCTGCCGAACTATCCGGTCTTTGACGATGCGGGAAACCTGTATGTCTCGGATTCGGGCGGCTTTGGCGCGCAGGACGGGTGGATCTGGCGGATCGGGCCGGACGGGCGGGCCACGATCTGGGACCGCAGCGCCAAGGGGTTCACCAATGGCATGTGTCTGTCGGCAGACGGGTGCTGGCTGATCGTCGCGGAAAGCTCGCCCCCCTGCATCACGCGCGTAGCCATCAATGCCGACGGATCGGCGGGCAAGCGCGAGGTGCTGGTGGCGCTGCCCCGCACCGTGCCGGACGGGGTGGCCCTGGACGAAGCGGGCAACCTTTACATCAGCCACTACAACCCCAACTTGATCCAGCGGCTGTCGCCGGATGGCACGCTAGTCACGCTGATCGACGACTGGCAGCAGTTGCAACTTGTGGCCCCCACCAATATCGCCTTTGGCGGGCCAGACCGCAAAACGCTGGTGATCGCCAGCCTGTGCGGCTGGTCGATCCACACGGCACAGATGCCGGTGCCGGGGCTGCGCTTACGCTATCCGTCCCTGCCACCGGCCGCCCGATGAGCGACGACCGCCGCATCACCGATATCAAGATCATCGCGGTCCATTCCCCCGAAGGATCGGCCGATAATCTGGACCGCACCGCCGATACCGTCATCGTCAAGGTGCATGACGCCGCCGGACGTTACGGCTTGGGCGGCAGATGCTGGGGCCGGATGTACTGATGGCGCTCGATCTCGGCTATCGCTCGCAGAATTGGCATGACGCGCTTTACCTGCTGGACCGGGTTGCGGATTGCGACATCTTCTTTGCCAAGGCGACCTTGCAGCATGACGATCTGGACGGTCGTGCCCGGCTGGCCGAAAAGTCGCAGGTGCGGATCTGCGGTGCCGAAGCGGCCGCGACCCGGTGGGAGGTGCGCGAATGGCTGACCCGTGGCCGCGTCGGCGTGGTGCAGCCCAACATCACGCGGGGCGGCGGTCTGACGGAGATTCGGCGCATCGCAGACATGTGCGAATTGTACGGGGCAGAAGTCATTCCGCAGGGCTGGAAAACCGGCATCACCTCGGCGGTGGGGCGGCATTTTCAGGCGACTTGTCCGGCGGCCCCGGTGATCGAATACGTTTTGCCCAAGGTGTTCGACAGCCCGCTGCGACGCGAGCTTGTCTGGCCGGACCCCGTGGTGACCGACGGCACCACCGCGCTGCCCGAAGGGCCGGGCCTTGGCATCACGCTGAACGAAGACCTCGTGGCACGCTGGCGGCGCAACTGAATGTCAGGCGATGCGAAACCGCTCGACGGTGGCGGGGTCAAGGCTGAGGCCGTCGTGCCGGCGAAGACCAAGGCGCGGGCGGCGGACGCAGAGGATGCGAACGGATCGCGATCGGTCCGGCGGGCGCTTCGCATCTTCGAGTTGATGCTGGACCGGGCAGAGCCGGTGTCGATCACCACCATCATCGAGGCGCTGGAAATCCCGAAATCGACCGCTTACGAGCTGGTCCGCACCCTGACCGATGCCGAGTATGTCGAGACCTCGGGCAAGGACCGGGGGCTGTTTCTGGGCCGCAAGCTGTTCCAGTTGGGCATGGCTTACCGCAACAGGGTCGATCTGTTGAAGGATGGCAGCCAGATCGTCGAGGAACTGCGCGACACCACCGGCGAGACGGTGCAGTTTTCGATCTTTGCCGACGATCACATGCAGGTGCTGATCAAAGAGGAAGGGATCCGCGCCATTCGCATCATCAGCAACATCGGCTCCCGCGTGCCGGTGAACTGGGCAGCGGCGGGGCGGCTTCTGGTGTCGGACATGTCGAACGCCGAATTGACGCTTCTGCTTGAGCGCACGATGCGGCCATCGCCCACCGGGCGGGCCTGCATGGACGTGCAGACCGTGATCGAGCAGGTCCGGGCGTTTCGCGGTCAGGGATATGCGCTGGAATCGAACGAGGCCAACGATCATGCCGGTTGCGTGGCCGCCCCGGTGATCGATGCCCAAGGCCGCTGCATCGCTGCGATCAGCGTGGCCGTCCCGGAACATCGCCTTGCCGAACCCGACCGGTCGGTGCTGATCGACGCCGTCACGGCGGCGGCCGAACGCCTGTCGCGCCGTCTGTCGGGGCATTGAACGACCGCTCAGACGAAACTGGCCCGGAAATCCCGGCATGACGCGTCATAGCGCCCCGCCATCTGGTCGTGCAGGTTGACGTCCGACAGGGGCATCACGCTGCGTTCTGGCACGCTGGTGGATGCGACGATCATCAATGCGCCATCCTTGACCAAGAACAAATCCGGCGCGCGCGACCCCCAGATGTCGTCCACAAAGAAGGGCAACGAGTGGTCGGTGGGGTGGACGCGGACAGCGGCATGACCCACAGCCTGGAGACATCGACCGCAAAGCTGCACGACAGCCCGGTCTGTGACGTGGTTCTGCGTGGCGAGGAAACTTCGGTCTGGGCTGACAAGGGCTGTGTCAGCGCCGGGCGCGAGGCCGCGTTCGCGGGGCCGGGCAAGGCTTGGGGTTGTCATGCGCAAGGCCCCGAAAGGCGGCAAACTGCATCCCTTCGAAGCGCGGGCCAATCGCATCATCACGATGATGCGTGCCAAGATCGAGCATCCGTTCCGCGTCCTCAAACGCCGGTTCGGGCACGCAACAACCTCGCCCTTACCATCTTCGACACCCATGACGACATCGTTGCGGCCTGCTGCAACGCCCGGACCTTCTTCGCCAACGACCCGAAGACATTCACCCGCATCACCCACCGATCAAGGGCACAGGTCAGTCAAGGAGGCCTTTGGTGCAAGCAAATGCCTTGCATCAGAATGTCGATCCACCTCTCCGTGGTGAAAGCGTGTCGAATGTCGCTGCAATAGTCAAAGACAGCCCCTCCAGCGGAAGTCCCTGGACCGCAGTCTGCCAGGTTTCGCCAGGCGTGACCGGGAATGCATCGGTCATTGTCCCGGTCGAGATGATTTCCCCCGGGCATAGCGGCCCGATCGCACCCTGATCGGCCATAAGGGCGGCCATGCACGCCAGAACAGACAGCGGACCGGCATCCAGAACGTTGCGCGGGCTGCCCTGCGCGACCTCGTGTCCGTTGCACAGCAGCATGACGCGCCCTGTCCTGAACCCCACGATCCAATCTGCATGGTCTTCGGGCCGCACCTCGACGAACGGGCCGTGGCGCAGGGCGGCATGCAGCCCCGCCGCCACGATCAGGTCGGGAACCGCAAAGTGCCAGCCGGGAAACGGCGATTGCACGATCTCGAACCCGTGAGCGACATGGCTGATGCAGCCCATCAGCGCCGCGTCATCCATCCCGACCTTCGGCAGACTGGCGATGCGCAAAACGATTTCCGGCTCGATCCGAGGTTCCAGCAGGCGGCCTGCAGACACCGGTCGATCCGTCGTCGCGGCGGTCGTGTCGTAGATCGGTGCGAAAATCGGCGCGTCCACGCCAAAGGCAGGCCACAGCGCCTTGTTGGTGAATCCTGCCTTGTGTCCCACGACCCGCTCCCCCCGCGCCTCGCGCAGGCGCCTTAAGGCGTGGCCTGCGCGATAGGCCGTTACGAGGTCCAGAGCCTCGGGTGCGTCGGTGAAACGGTCCAGCCGAGCGCCTGTGTCCTGGGCCGCAAGAACGGTGCGCGCGATGGCTTCGGGATCGGGCGGCATGGCTGTTCTCCTTTCTGTTTAATCTATGCGGGCTGCCAGAGCCGAAATCCGTGCGATCCATGCCGGATGATCTGCGACCGTGGGGTTCACGAGGCCCCTCGGCACCTGCCCTGCCATCACGGCCTGCACCGCGCGAACGTCGGCAGCACCGATCAGGGCAAAGCACTCATCGGTCCAGCACAGCGAGTGAGGGGCAACGATCACGTTCTCCATCGCAAGGATCGGCTCGTCCGCCGCACAGGGTTCAACGGCAAAGACATCAAGCCCCGCCCCCGCAATGGAACCGGACTGAAGCGTGTGGCGCAGCGCCGTCTGGTCGACCACGCCCCCCCGCGCGGTGTTGATCAGATAGGCGGTCGGCTTCATCAGCCCCAGCCTGCGGGCATTGACATAGCCCTGCGTGGCCTCCGTCAACGGCAGCGACACCGACAGAAAGTCCGATTGCCGGAACAGCGCGTCATCGCTGACCAGTTCGACGCCGATCTCGGCGGCGAGGTGCGGGTCGGCATAGGGATCATGCGCAATGCGGCGCATGCCGAACGGGGCCGCAAGCCGCATCACCTCGGCGCCGATATTGCCGAACCCAAGCTGCCCCAGCGTCTTGCCGGTCAGGCCGGTGCCGATATGTTCGCTGCGCTTCGTCCAGCCCTCCGGCCCCATCCGGGCAAGCCGGTCCTTCAGCAGCAGTTTCTGCGACAAGGCCAGAACAAAGGTGATGACCGAAACCGCAACCGGTCGCCTCACACCGTCGGGCGTGATCGCAACCCCGATGCCCGCTGCGGTACAGGCGGCAACATCCACACTGTCGAACCCGACACCGAACCGCGCGACAAGGGCGAGGCGTCCATCGCCGGGAATCGATTCTGCCGTAAAGCGCGGCACAAGCAGGATCAGGGCGTCAGATCCGGCAAGCCCGGCCGCAGGCATCACGCCATCCACCGGATCGACCCAGACGAGGTCGATCCGCGGATCGTCTTTCAGCGGCGCAAGGTCGAAGCTGGGGAACGCCAGCGCGCCCGTCGGGCGGCGGAAATCGCCTGATAGCGCGACGCGAAACTTTTCCATGCGATACCGTCCCTCTTGATCTGTCAGCTACCGGGACTCGCCCTCGCAAGACAAGCGGATTGCCGCCACGCCTTGCGACAGCGCCTGCTGGAACAGCCACACGTCACCGGAGTAGCATATGAAATCAGCGCCTTGCATGAACGCCTCCTTGGCGGCCTCGGGACTGGGAACCATCCGGCCCAGCGATTTTCCATGCGCCCGCGCAGCCGCCTGAATCCGCAAAAGGGCCGCCCCGAAACGCGGGTTGGCGAAGTCTCCGGGAATGCCCATCGAAACCGACAGATCGAAATGCCCGACCCACAGGCAATCGACTCCGTCGACTGCGGCGATTGCCTCGACGTTCTCGATGCCTTCTTCGGTCTCGATCAGCGCGATGAACACGGACCGGCGATTCGCCGCGGCAAGGGCCTCGTGAACAGGTGCGGACCTGTAGGCATCATGCGCGATCCCCAGTGCCACGCCCCGCGTGCCCTCTGGCGCGTATTTCATCGCGGCAAGAACTGTCCGCGCCTCATCTGCCGTGCCGAGCATCGGCACGATCATGCCCTCGGCTCCCATGTCCATCGCCCGTGCGATATGGTGGGTTTCCTTCGAGGGCACGCGCAGCATGACCGGAACATCCGCAGCCTCGAAAAAGCGCAACGCCGCCTTGACCGTCTCGAAGCCGAAACCGGAGTGTTCCAGATCGAGAAAGACGAACTCGCACCCCGCGTTCCGCAGCATGTGCCCGATGCCGGGCGTTGCAAACTCGACCACGAAGTGACCGACCTTGACGCGCCGGTGTTGCAACAGGCTATGCAGGGTGGTTCTTGTCATGGCGATGCCCCTCCTTGGCGCGGCAGTTCGGATGTGGTGAGGGAGAGGCGCGTGCCGTCGGCCCTGAACAGATGCACCCGACCGGGTTCGGGTCGCAGCCAGATCCGTGCGGAAACATCCAGAGCCAGACGCTCTCTGGTCGAGGCGACGATCGCGGTCAGATTGCGTCGGGCGACCACGACCGTTTCTGATCCCGTCGGCTCCACGACCGAAACCTCTGCCGCGATCGCGCCGGGCGTGCCTTCGGAGACGAAGGCGGCATGTTCTGGCCGGAAACCCAAGGTCATCTCGGTGCCCGTTGGCACCGCCGCACCATCCGGCAGCGGCAGGTCGATGTCGTCCGCGCCCCGGAACCGAAGGCCCTCGGCGCTGCTTTCGATCCTGCCCCGCAGCAGGTTCATCGCCGGCGAGCCGAGGAACGTCGCCACGAACGTGTTCGCGGGGCGGTCATACAGATCCAGTGGCGGGCCCATCTGTTCGATCCTGCCGCCGCGCAGCACGACGATGCGGTCGGCCATCGTCATCGCCTCGACCTGATCATGGGTGACAAAGACCATCGTCTTGCGCAGGCGCCGCTGCAGTTCCTTGATCTGTCCGCGCATCACCACGCGCAGCGTGGCGTCAAGGTTGGAAAGCGGTTCGTCGAACAGGAAGGCCGACGGATCGCGCACGATCGACCGGCCCATCGCGACACGCTGACGCTGGCCGCCGGACAACTGGCGCGGATAGCGCGTCAGCATTTCGGAAAGCTCAAGGATATCTGCGACCTCGGCAATCTTTCGGGTGATTTCGGCATCGCTTGTGCGGCGCATCCGCAGCGGAAAGGCAAGGTTCTCGGCGACGGTCTTGTAGGGATAAAGCGCGTAGCTTTGAAAAACCATTGCCAGATCGCGGTCGCGCGGCGGTGTGTCGGTGACGCGGCGCGGCCCGAGAAAGATGTCGCCCGAAGTGACCTCTTCAAGCCCGGCAATCATCCTCAGGATGGTGGATTTTCCGCATCCCGAAGGTCCGACCAACACCACGAACTCACCGTCTTCCACAAGGATGCTGACCTTGTTCACAGCAAGGACCTGGCCGTACATCTTGGTGACCTCGGAAATTCGCAACTCGGTCACGTCGCGGTTCCTTCCAAGTTCAGGGCCGTCTTTGCGGCGCGCGTCTTTTCGGGCGGCCCGGTCATTTTGTCAGCGGCTTCCATGCGATCACCTGAATCTCGACTTTGCAGCAGAACATGAACCCGGACGGAAAGACTGTCCGCACCGGTCGGTTCGACATAAAGTAGGTTGCATACACGGCGTTGAACTGCGCGAAATCGCGCGCTTCTGCCAGCCAGCAACGGGATTCCACCACGTCTTCAAGCGTGCAACCGGCAAGCGCCAGATTTTCGGTGACAAAGCCGAAAGTCCGGTGAACCTGTTCGTCGAACGGCATGCCGATATTGCCCGTACCGTCGTCAATCAAGCGCCCCGCATCGTCAAAGACAAGATCGGCAGGGTCGAACGTCCAGGGGCCATAAGCCGAGGTAAAGACGAAATCGCCCGCCCGCTGCACGCGCGAAATGGGCACATTGTGATTGGCTGGCCAACTTTGGCGCATGCGGCTGTTTCCTAGCTTCGGCCCCTGAGGGGCCGGACATCGACGATCGCACCTCGCGAACGCGCGGGGAATTCAAGGTGGAGGTTGACGGTCGGATCGCCCTTCGAGGACAGGACCTTTACGCGGTTCCTCGACTGAGGAGGGCCAAGCGTCCGATCATAGGCGACCGCGTCAGGCCTGAACCCGAGGGAACGAAAGAATGCCGGTGTTTGACCGGCCACGCACGCCATGTCGGTACCGGCTTCTTTCAGATCCAGCATTGGGAAAATGAGAGGCAGCGGCGCCGCAGGACCGTTTGCAGCGACTTTTGGCCAAGTCCTGACGACCGACTGAAAGCACGCTCCGGCCTTAGCGTTGCGGCCACCCGCCCTTACTGCACCATTGCCGCAATCCATGACCCGATCCGGTTCCAGCCCAGAATTCTTTGAGGTTAGGCATGGCTTTGATGTTTGTCGATAGGTTAAATGCTGTTGACAGATATGACCGCGCCTCTGCTATCATCACGCATAGTCACGAGCGTCAAAAGGCGCTGCACGTCTGTTTTAATCAGCAAAGCAAAAAAGTCCCAAGCCATGATCACCCTGAACGAACTGACCTTCCGTTCTGCGCAATCCGTGTCGGCACGCCTGCATACATTTCGAGCTTGCCCGTTTGAATTTGCCGATAGCTCTCCAGCTTTCATCTGCCCTTCGGCCTTGACGGTTGACGTTGTCAGCGAGCCTTCGGAATGAGCGCCCTGACCACCCGCGTGAAAAAGTCGCAAAACGTTGTTGCAGAGATCGAGCGACTGATCCGCAAAAGCGCGTTTCAGCCGGGCGAGCGTTTGCCCTCCGAGGCCGAACTTGCGCAACAACTCAACGTCGGGCGCCCTTCTGTGCGTGAGGCACTGTTTGTGCTGCAACACCGGGGTCTTGTCGATGTGCAGAACGGATCGCGCGCGCTGGTCACCCAGCCGACGGCCGATTTCCTGATCCAGCAGATTTCGGATGTCGCGATGGCCTTGGCAAAGCTGCCCGATGGTCAGCACCATCTTGAAGAGACCCGGCTGATCTTCGAATCCGGCATGGCCTGGCTCGCGGCACAGAAAGCAACCGACGCGGATATCGAAACTCTGCGTGAAGCGCTTGATGCGAACGTCCGGGCAGTCGGCGTGGTCGAAGAATTCGTCAAGACGGATGTGGCGTTCCATTGCGAGATCGCGCGCATCTCGGGCAATCCGATCTTTGATTCCTTTCATAACGTGCTGACCGAATGGCTGATCAAGCAGCGGACGATGACGGTCCGGCTGCCTGATGCCGACTCGTTGTCGGTCCGGGACCATACGGAGATCTTCAAGGCGATTGCAGCCCGCGACCCTGCCCGCGCCTATCACGTCATGGCCGGGCACCTGCGGTTGATCAGTGAGCTTTACGCCGAAGCGACGCGGCTTAACGATACCCTGCTTCGGCAGATGACGCGCGATGTCGCGGCACGGACAGGGGAAGAAAACGCGCAACTCTGGAAAGCCTCGTTTCCCGAAACCGCGCAAACACCGCCCGAGAACGAGACGGCCAACGTGATCGCCCCTATGGGTTCACGCAAGCCAACCCAGGATGACGACTGACAGACGATTTGTGGAGATCTGGTCATGGACGACCGAATTTCACTGTATGGGACGGACGAACCGCCTTCAGACGAGCGGTTGCTGACCGCTGGCCCGCTGACCGCGATCTATACAGCGGGGGCGCTGCGGTCGATCTGTCTGCAGGGCGTCGAGGTGGTTCGCGGCATCTACTTTCTGGTCAGGGATCGGGATTGGGCGACGGCACCGGTCGAAATCCGCGATCTGGCAATCACGGAAAGCGACGGCAGGTTCGAGGTCCGCTTTGCCGCGCATTGCAGAACCCTGTCGGACGGGCAGATCCTTGTCTGGCATGGTCACATTACCGGATCGGCCTTCGACGGGGTGCGGTTCGAGGCCGAGGCCACGCCGACCGAGGATCTTGTCACCCGCCGGACCGGCTTCATCGTCCTGCACCCGTTGGAGCGTGCCGTCGGCGCGGCCGCGACAATCGAACAGGTTGATGGCCAGATCGTCGAGACCACGTTCCCCGACCTGATCGACCCGATTCAAAGCTTTTTCGGCATTCGCGCGATGACGTTGGAGCCAATTCCGGGCATCCGGGCCACCTGTCGGATGGAGGGCGGCGGATGGGAGACCGAGGATCATCGAAACTGGCTGGATGCGTCGTTCAAGACCTATTTCCGCGCCCTGGGTCTGCCACATCCCTATACGGTCGCAGTCGGCGAGCCGATCCGGCAAAAGGTGTCCGTCAGCTTTGCGCCGTCGGTGGCGGGTCTTGCCGCGGTTCCCGTCGAAAGCGAGGCCTCCGTCACCGTCGGCGACCGCACCGGCGGGTCGATGCCCGAGATTGCCCTTTGCGTTACGCCCCGGACGCTGGAGCCTGCACTTGCGGCGGCAAGAATTGCGGCACCCTTGGGTGCCCAGGCGATTGCGCTGCGCCTGCGATCGGACGCCGCCGATCTGCCCGGTCTGTTTCGCAGCTTTGCAAAGCTGGCAGACGCGCTCGGGGCTGATCCGGTGCTGGAAATCGGGGTTTCCACGCGCAGCGATGCGGTCACGGAACTGGAGCTTGCGGCCATCGCCGCCGATGCAGCCGGGCTGGTCCCGGTGGCCGTGTTCGTGACGCCAGAGGTCGATCTGGGGGCTTATCCGCCGTCCTATGACCGGCCGCCATCCGCCCCGTTAGGTCCGCTTTACACCGCTGCGCGCGCGGCTTTTCCGGGAGCAGAACTTGGGGGCGGGCAGTTCCATTTCTTCACCGAACTGAACCGCCGTCGCCCGCCGGTCGAATATCTTGACTACATTCAGCACGCAACCGCCGCCAACGTCCACGCGGCTGACGACCGTTCAGTAATGGAGACGCTCGAATCGCTGCCTCACGTCTTTCGGTCAGTCCGTGCCTTTGCGGGCGGTGCGACCTACAGGATCGGCCCTGCGAGCATCGGAATGGCTGCCAACCCCTACGGGTCTTCGACCGCACCCAATCCGGACAACCAGCGCCGGACCATGGTGACCGACGACCCGCGGCACAAGGCGCAGTTCGGTGCCGCCTGGGCCGCGGGGTATCTGGTGCGCGCGGCACATGGCGGGGTCGCGCGCGTGTCGATGGGCGAGCCGACAGGCCCGTTCGGGCTGATCGACAAAGATGTGCCCACGCCGATGTTCCATGCGCTGGCGATCTTTGCGGCCTTGGCCGGACAGGCTGTGCTGCAGGTTGCATCTTCCGAGCCGCGCGGCCTGCTTGCCGTCGCCTCTGAAGGCCCGTGTGGCCGGACTTTGATCATGGCGAACCTTGTGCCGCAGTCTCGCACCGTCCGGTTGGCGGGCTTGTCACCAGCCAGGTTGACCGTGATCGAGGGGCGGCAGCCCCCCGAGGAACGACCGCTGCCGGAAAACAATCGCCTCTCGATGGCCCCTTATGGCGTCGCGAGGGTGACATGGTGAACTCTGGTAGCAAAGTCGTCGTGCTGGGCGCTGGTGCGGTGGGCACGGCGACGGCATGGTATCTTTCGAAGGCCGGATACGATGTGACGGTGATCGAGCGACAGCCCGCCGCAGCCCTCGAAACAAGCTGGGGCAACGGCGGGGTGATCCACGCCAGCGAGGTAGAGCCGTGGTCGCAACCCGGCATGCCGCGCAAGATTCTGGGCTGGCTCGGCGACGAAACTGCGCCGCTACTGGTCCGTTACGGCGCGCTGCCGAAGATCTGGCGATGGGGACTGGCGTTTGCGCAGAACTGCTCGCCGGAACGGTTCAAGGCCAACACACGTGCCAACCTTGCCCTTGCGCTGCATTCGTTGCAGTCCTTGCAGGAGATCGGCGCAGAAACGGGCATTTCCTACGACCGCGCCACGAATGGCGTGATGAAGATCTATCGCGACAGCGGCTCGCTTGATGCGGCGACCAGGGGTGCCGAAGAATTGGCCCGGCACGGGCTGACCTTCGAGCGGCTCGACCCGGCGCGCGCGGTGGCGGTCGAGCCCGCGCTGGCCGATACCGGCGCCACTCTGACGGGCGCTCTGTTCTTTCCGCGCGATGAGGTTGGCGACTGCAACAAGTTCACGCAGGGCCTTGCGGCGGTTTGCGCCGACCGTGGCGTGATCTGGCATTACGAGACCGTCGTCAGCCGGATCGAGGTCTCCGGCACCAAGGCAACCGGCGTGATGACCAGCAAGGGCCGGATACCTGCCGATCACGTGGTCGTCGCATTGGGCAGCTTTACTGCGCCGATGCTCAGGCTCGCCGGGGTTCGGGTGCCGATCTATCCGGTAAAGGGTGTGTCGATCACGTTTTCCCGTGGGGCATGGAACTCGGCGCCGCGTATCCCGGTGATCGACGACAGCAAGCTGTTCGGCCTTGTGCCGATCGGCGACCGGCTGCGGATCTCGGGTTCGGCAGAGGTGGCGGCCTATGATGCGACGCCGTCGGTCTCTCGCGGGGCCGCGATCGCACGGAACGCGAGCTTCACCTTCCCCGAGATGGCAAAACATTACCGGCCCGAGGCGGCGCGGCTCTGGGGTGGGCTGCGGCCCGTCACACCTTCGGGGCGGCCGTTGATCGGACCCACCAGGATCAGCGGGCTTTGGGTCAATGCCGGTCACGGCCACCTTGGATGGACTTTTGCCTGCGGATCGGGCCGGGCGCTGGCCGACCTAATTCAGGGCCGCGATCCGGGCATTCCGGTGTCATCGGACCATTCCCGTCTTTCCGTGGCCTAAGGGGCACCGCGGCAGCGTCGACAGGCCCCGCGCCCCAGGGGCCGAAATAGTAGGGAGGAGCGAAAATGATCAAACGAACCAAGGGAATACTGGCGCCGCTTGCGCTGGCGTCCGGCATCGTTCTCAGTCTTGGACTGCCAGTTCAGGCCCAGACCGAGGACGCCGCCACCAAGGCAATCGAAGCCGCAAAGCAGTTTTCCGGCACGACAATCACGGTGGTTGCCGAGGCAGGTCTGCAAGCGCTGCTCGACAAGCAGATCACAGCCGCCGAGTGGGAAGCGCAGACAGGCATCAAGGTCAACGTGGTCGAGCTGCCTTTCGAGGAAATCTATCCCAAGCAGTTGCTGGAACATCAGGCCGGCACCGGGGCCTATGACACCCTGCTGATCTCGCCCGCCTATCTGGCCGACATGGTCGCCAACGGCATGGTCGAGGACCTCGGCCCCTATGTCGAGAAATACGGTGTGGCGGCCGAAGATGCCGACATCAACCCCGCCTTCGCCGACTGGCAGTTCTACGACGGCACCCGCTATGGCCTTGTCGTGGATGGCGACGTGCTTGTGACCTACTATCGCAAGGATCTGTTCGCAGACCCCGCGAACCAGGAGGCATTCCGCGCAAAATACGGCTACGATCTGGCACCGCCCGCCGATTATGGCCAGTTCGGCGACATCGCCTGCTTTCTGACCGAAAAATACGCGCCTGACCTCTACGGCGCGGGTGTCATCAATACCGGCTACATGTTCTTCATGTTCGGAGAGCGCTTTCGCGTCGCCGGTGGGCGGTTCTTCGATGCCGAAACGATGAAAGCCACGGTGAACAGCGACATCGGCGTGCAGGTGCTGACCCAGATGATCGAGCAGAACAAGTGCATGGCACCGGGGATCGAAACCTGGGGCTTTGCCGAGAACCTTTCGGCGCTGAACGCCGGGCAGATCGCCATGACCATCTCGTGGCCGCCGCTGGGCCGCTGGGCGCAGGGCGTCAACATCAACGACGCGGCGCTGTCATGGGTGCCTGCAACGACGGTCGCCGACAAGATCGGCTACGCAGTCAACCCCGGCGGCCATCCGGAACTCGCCGCAGGCTTTCTGTCGGGCGTGTCGGTGAATTCCAAGAACAAGGATGCGGCCTATCTTTATGCGCAGTGGATGCATTCGAAAACCCAGAGCCTGCAGAACGTGATGCGCCCCGTGGGCCTGCGTGATCCCTACCGGATGTCGCACTATACCTCGCCCGAGTACCAGGAGCTCTGGGCATCGGCACCCGAATATCTTGCGGTACTGCAAGAGGGTGCGGCGAACGGTCTGGCCGATTTCTCGTGGATCGAAACCTTCCGGTACCAGGACGCGATGAGCCGCGCCGTGCTGGACGCGATCTCGGGGGCCGATCCGAAAGAATCGCTCGACGGTCTTGTCGCCGAATGGGACGGCATGACCGAAGAAATCGGCGTGGATCGGCAGCGCGCGGCATATCAGGCTTGGGCAGCCAAGCCTTCGGCCTATCGCGAATGACCACGGCGCAAAGCAGCGTCTTTGGCCGGCCCTTCGGGGCCGGCCGATCTGTACGCCCCGGCTTCTGGTATGTGGCCCCGGCGGTCTTTATCCTGATCCTGATCGGACTTCTTCCGATCATCTGGTCGATCTGGGTCAGCCTGCTGAACCTGACAGGATCGAACCGCGACGGGACGTTTATTGGCCTGCGTAATTATGTCCGCATCTTTTCGGACGAAAAGCTGGGCTGGTCGCTGGTGCGGACCTTGATGATCATGGCCGTGGCGCTGCCGATCCAACTGGTGCTGGGCATGCTGCTGGCCCTTCACTTTCAGGCCGAAAAGCCGCTCAAGAAACTGTTTGTGACCCTGCTGGTCCTGCCTGCTGTCATTTCGCCGATGGTCGCGGGATCCATGTGGCGGCTGATGTTCGACCACAAGTTCGGGCCGGTGAACCAGATCATCTCGTTCTTTACCGAAAAGCCGGTTGTGCTGCTCTGGACGATCCGGGGCGATCTGCCGTTCTGGTCGATCATCATCACCGAGGTGTGGCAATGGACGCCTTTCATGTTCATCATCCTGATGGCGGCGATTTCCAACGTCGACCGCGATCAGATGAACGCGGCGGCAATCGACGGCGCGCGCCCGCACCAGATTTTCCGGCATGTGGTGCTGCCTGCGATCTGGCCTGTCCTGATCATAGCCCTCCTGATCCGCGGGCTCGACCTGTTCCGGATCTTTGATTCCGTGTGGCAATTGACCCGCGGCGGGCCGGGAAACCGGACCGAGACGATCTCTGTCTTCATGTATATCCGCGGATTTCAGGGGTTTGACACTTCTTACATCGCGGCCGTTGTGGTGGTGCTGGCGGTGGTTTTGTCCGCAATCGTGATGCTGGCAGTGCGCCGGGTGGGGCTTGATCGATGAAAATGCTGCGCAGTCTGGTGTGGTATGCGACCTCGATTGTGGTCTGCGTGGTGTTCCTGTTCCCGATCTACTGGATATTTGCCGTTTCGTTGAAAAAACCCGAAGAGATATTCCGGTCGCCGCCCGCATGGTTTCCATCAGAGCCGCAGTTCAACAACTTTCGCGTGCTTTTCACCGAAGGCGACGTGTGGAGCATTTTCAACAGCCTCGTGATCTCGGGTTCCGCGACGGTGATCGCCATGCTGCTGGGCACGCTCTGCGCCTATGGGATGGTGCGCTTTCGGATCGGGGGCGAACATCTGTCGACCTTCATCATCGCGCAGCGGCTGCTTCCTCCGATCGCAATCGTGTTTCCGCTGTTTCTGGTCTATTCGCAGCTTGGGCTGGCCGATACCTATCATGGGCTGATCCTGCTTTACACGGCCTTTGCCCTGCCCTTCGTGATCTGGATGGCGCGCGGGTTTCTGCTTGAGGTGCCGCCGGAACTGGAAGAAGCCGCGCTGATCGACGGCTGCACCCGGTTCGGCGCTTTCTGGCGGGTTGCAGTACCAATGGCGCGGAACGGCCTTTTTGCGACGGCAGTTTTCGCGTTCATCTATTCCTGGAACGAATTCCTGTTCGCCCTGATCATGACGCGCAACAATGTCATGACCTATACCGTGCAGATTTCGAACTATTTCGGCCCGCAATCAACCTTCTGGGCCAAGATTGCGGCAATGTCCGTTTTAGGCACGGTCCCGGTGCTGATTCTTGTATCGGTAATGCAGCGCTACCTTGTGCGCGGGATTTCCCTCGGTGCCGTCAAAGGCTGACAGATCGCGCGGATCAGAAACATCTTCGCAATCATGGGTTCAAACGATAGATAACCGGAACCAGACCGATGCAGGGCCACGTTGCTGCGCTGTTCGTCCAGATATCCACCGGTTTGACGGCCAAGAAGACACAGATTGGCGGCGGCTACAGATGTATCTTGTCCCGCGCTCGGGTTCATTCACCTGAATAGACGCTTTCTTTGACATAGGCGTCCCGGACGCACTCCTTGGCAGCACGAAGAACTTTCTCGGCTTCGGCCTTGGATCGATAGGCCCCAAGGACAGACGCAGTATAATCGGGGATAAAATCTTTCCATTTTCTTGACCAGTCGCTGAATGCCTTGAATTGGCAGTCCGCGAGAGTGCGATTGACTTTTGCATTCGCCGGGCCGGTATCATCATTGTTAGGATTGAATTCGGAACCTACAATCACCCACCAACGGCAAGACGAGGCATCCGCATAGGTGCACGGTTCAGGAATGCGCCGGTTCATGGAAAAGGCCGCCAGCCCGATGATCAGGAGCAGGAAGGACCCGATCATGTGGGCGCGCGCCCGGGGTTGCAGGGGCAGTCCCCAGATTTTGGCGGAGTCCGCCCGGTTCAAATTGACCGGGGAGATCAGGGTTTGCGGGTTGATGGGCTGTTGCGGAATGGAATTGTCTTCGACTACGGACGTCGATTTCAAGACGGGCGGCGGTTGCAGGATGGGCGATGTCGAGCAGAGCAGGGAATCCCCAGCCGGTTTGAGGATAATCTCGCGCAGGAGGGAATCCTGACTCCACGGCACCTGTTTGAACCCGGTAGCTTCGCGAACTTCGTTGCGCACAGCGATCAGGCTGGAGGTGATTGCCTTGCCGGGGCTGCCGAGGTGGCGCAGCAGCGCCTCGGTAAAGGGGCTGGGTTTTTGTTGGTCTCCGTCGCGCGCGGTTTCGCCCGCTCCCGTTGCAAAGGCGATCAGGATGTTGTGCATCGAAGCCTTGTCCGGTGCGGTCAGGCCGCGCCGGTTGGCCAGCACGGATTTCGCCTGCCCGCCCTCGCGCTGCACGGCAAAGGGATTGTCACGGCAGGCGTCCAGCAGGATCACCCCGGCGACGCCTTGCTCGACCCGGATCGCGGTCATGATGCGGTCCAGCGGAACACTGGTGCGATCCAGATCCTCGGGCAGTTCGATCTCGGCATCGACAGGCAGCAGGAAGTTGCGTTGTTCCGCGTCCTGCACGCCATGACCAGAGAAGTAGAACAACGCGAGGTCGGTGCCCGTCATCGCGGTCTTGAACTGATTGAAGCGTTTGCGAAAATCGATGTAATCGCAGTTGAAGCCCGAGATCACTTCGAAACCCAGACCTTCAAGGAGGCTCGACATGCGGGCCGCATCACCGGTCGGGGCCTGCAGGGGGCGGGCGTTTTCATAAGCGGCGCAGCCGATCACCAGCGCCACGCGCCGTTCCAGACGGAGTGCGGATGCGGGCGTTGTGGTGTCAGACATTGATGGCCATGCCCGCCTCTCCTTTTTTTGGCATCACCAGGCTGTAGCGCCATTCGCTCTGGCGCCCGGGATCGTCCCAGAGCAGGGCGTGCTTCTGGCGATAGTTGAAGTAAAAGGTTTTGTTCCGGACCGGGTCTGCCACCAGAATTCGCGCGATCGTTTCGGGCCGGGGAAAGTCGTGTCGGCTGCCGTCTGTCGAAATCGCAAAACGGGTGCAGTCGAGCACGGCCAGAAGGCTGGCCGAGGTATTCGCCTTGCTGCCGTGATGCGAGAGCTTCAACAGGTCAAGTTTCAGGCGGTTGTGCGGTCCATATCCCAGCGCGGCAAGGCGTGCTTCGAGCACGCCTGGATGCGCGTCGGCGGCCATAAGCACGCACTTTCCGCCAAATTCGGCAAGAAAGGCGATGCTGGAGCCGTTGGCGGTCGCCGTATCTTCCTTGAATTGTTGGGCGGCCAGTTGCGCCACGTTCAGGGTCGAGAAGGATTCAAGGCCCTTGGGCGGGGCTGCCGCCTCGTCCGGGTCGCCGCGGCGCAGGGCGGCGATGGCAAGTTCCTGATCCCAGTCGGGCTTGAGGTCAGACAGTGTCTGGTCTGTGGGTGACAGCAGCGTCAAGCGCAGCCCGGCGATGTCCAAAGGCTGCGCCGCCTCGGGACTGTCGGTCGAGACCGGGCCGCCCCCGAACGCACCGTTCCAGCGCCAGCCGAAACTTTCGATGCCATCAGACAACTTCTCGCCCTGATTGACGCTGAACACCTCCAGCGCGTTCAAACGCTTCTGCGCAGTCGCGAGGTGGGCGTGGCCGTTGAACCAGGTGTCGGCGGGGCGGAACGGCGGCACGGATTCCGCCGCAAGGGGCACGGCTCCTTCGATGTGGTCGGCGTCGATATGGGTGATCACGAACAGATCGAACGTGCCGATCTCTGTCAGGTGACACTTTAGCGCGCGGTAGCTGGCGGTGCGGCCAAGGTCGATCAGCGCATGATGGCGGTCGTGGTCTGGACCCCACGACAGGATTTGTGCATCGCCATCCGAAGCCGGGTGCAGGGTAAGCGTCAGGCTGGTCATTTCGGATCCCTTTACGACAGGCGCATGGTGGTGAAAACGCGGGTGGGGTCGGTGGCCATCGCACGGGCACGGGCGGCGGCTGCCTCCGGGTGGCCGGACGCGGCCAGCGCCTCGGCCAGCCAGTCAACCGCGAGCGAAAACACCGGCACGCCGCGCGCTACAGCCATGGCAAGTGGCTCAGTCGCATCCTCGCCCCGGCGCAGACGCTGGCGGGCGAGGATCACGGCACCGTCGGGCAGGCCCGGGAACCACGTGCAGAGGTTGGCCAGCCAATCGTCAGGGATGCCCAATGCTTCGGTCCGGTTCGCCGCAACGGCAACTACGGCGGCGGCCATTGCGGCAAGCGGGTTGGCGATCTTGCCCATCACGGCGTCGCGCAGCGGCATCGCTCGGTCCGCCGCGTCGAGGGCGGCACCCGCGTCGCGAAAGGCACGACGCCCGAGAAAAGCAAGAATTCCGCCCCATCGCTCTGAGGCGACGAACGCGGCGCTGTGGCTGCGCTCGGGCTTTGGGTGCGCATCGATCAGCAGGAACGCCCTCCAGGGATCTTGCACGCCGCGCGCGGTCTGAAAGGCGTGCAGCGCGATCGCGCCCTGTACCGGCAAAAAGACCCGCTCGCGCCAGCCGTCACCTTCGACGTCGGCCCAGACGGGCAGGCTGTTCGGTCCGTCGGACCAACGTGGTGCAAGGCGGTCGCCGGACTTGTCTTGGACCTCGAACAAGGACAGCCGTCCATTTTTTGCAATCGGCTGGCTGGTGACATCGGTGATGGGGGTTCCGTCCGGCAGATGGATGTGAAGGGCGGGGTCGGGGGGCGGTGGACCAGGGTCACGCGGCATGTCAAGGTCCACGACCCCGGCTGCCATGGCATCTTCGAGCCACTCCTGCGCCGAACTGGGGCTGGGCATATCCATGTCCATCTGGTCGCCAGTTTCGACAGTAAAGGCCTCGACCGTGTCGGGTGCTCCGGGGCGACGCAGCGACATCGTCCATTCACCGGCGGGGAGGGTCAGAGCCGCCCGGCCCTTTTCGTTCAGCACGGTGCGCAGAGGGGCAGCAACGCGTTGATCTCCGGCGTGCAGGATGGGGCGGAACTCGGCAACGCCGGGCAGGGTCCGGCTGCTCACCGGCCGGGTCGCGATGCGGATATGGGGGTCCTGGGCCACAATTCCCATGGATTTGGCGCGGATGACCTGCCGGGCTGCTCCACCAGAGTCCTTGGGCAACTCCCTGAATGCGACCGGGACCAACACCTTGAGTTCGATCTCTCCGATCTTTCCCCCGGCGGCATCCCTTGCGAGAAGCCGGAAGGGCTGACGCTCGGGAATGGGCACGCGGATAAAGGGTTCCGGGCCGACAGGATTTTTCAGCGCCTGCACAATTCCGGCAGCATCGTGCAGTTCAAGCCGCGCACTGGCGATATCGTGCCCGGGGGCAAGCGAGACGTAAAGCGCGGCCTGATCGGTTTCGGGCACTTGAGCGAGGATGATGGTATCGGAAAGCTCGAAGCCGGGGATCTGCAGCTTTTCGCCATCTTGCCGCCAGAGGCCCAGGATTTTGCCTGCGTGCTCACCAACGCGGAAAGAGCCGATCTTCCAATCGTCGCCGGGATCGGCTGCGCAGCCGCCAAGCGCATCCAGCAGGGCGGCTGAAAACAGCGAGGGCTGGCCGGGCTGGCCATAGGCCGCGCCGCCGAGGCGGGTCGAGCGCAGGACCTGCGGGCGATGGGCCGAGGCACCCGGCGGCAATGCCGTGTTGATGAGGGGATTGCCAAAGTTGTTGCCCGGGATCAGGTTCAGATCGGTGGGCAGGCGGCAACAGTCGAACACCAGCAGCTTGTTGCGAGGGGCGAGGTTTGACAGCGCGTCGGTCAGTTGTTCGACCTCTGTCATCCCGGCAAAGGCATTGAATGCTGGATCGCTGCCGTAATCCTCGAACAGGACGGCGGTCTGGCGGCCAAAGCTCTGGCCATGGCTCGA
>JBBRVJ010000054.1:0-19997 GCA_038246975.1 Rhodobacterales bacterium
GAAAAGGAAACCCAGCGCAAAACCGCAACCAAAAAGCTGCGCCTTCCGGGAAAACTGACCGACTGCACCGCCAAATCGCGCGAAGGCACCGAATTGTTCATCGTCGAAGGCGACTCGGCAGGCGGGTCCGCCAAAGGCGCCCGCCTTCGCGAAACTCAGGCCCTGCTGCCGTTGAAGGGTAAAATCCTGAATGTGCTGGGCGCGGCTTCGGCCAAACTCAACGACAACTCGGAAATCCGCGACATCTGCGAGGCGCTGGGCGTGCAGATGGGAACCCGCTTCAAGGTCGATGACCTGCGTTACGAAAAGATCATCATCATGACCGACGCCGACGTCGACGGCGCACACATCGCATCGCTGTTGATGACCTTCTTCTTTACCCAGATGCGCCCGCTGATCGACAAGGGCCACCTCTATCTCGCCTGCCCGCCTTTGTATCGCCTGACGCAAGGCGCGCGGCGGCTTTACGTGGCGGATGATGCCGAAAAAGAGGTATGGCTCGCCAAGGGTCTGGGCGGAAAGGGAAAAATCGACGTGCAGCGGTTCAAGGGTCTGGGCGAGATGGACGCCAAAGACCTGAAAGACACGACGATGAATCCCCTTACCCGCAAGCTTATCCGCGTGTCGGTCGACGAGGACACCCAAGGCGAAACCCACGATCTGGTCGAACGTCTGATGGGCAAGAGGCCGGAACTTCGGTTCCAGTACATTCAGGAGAACGCGAAATTTGTGGAGGAGTTGGATGTTTGATCAGGTCCTTGTCCAGCTTTGGACGGTCGCCTCCAAAGGTTGAGGGACGAGATGATGCGATATTCTGTTAAATCTATCCTTCGAAGTGTAGTCTCGAGACTGAGCGTAATGACCGCCCCGAGGATCGCTAAGTCTGAAACCTCTAAGAAACCGCGACCTATCCTGGCCTTGATGGAAGCAAGGTCGCAAAACGATTACAAATTTCAAAAGGTGATCTACAAGACCAATCGGTCGATCATGCGGTATTCTGGATTTTCCGACGATGGGCCGGATTTTGCCCTGTTGCATGGCGGCGGATCGTATTCAGGAAAGCCCGACAAAGACTACTGGCTGGATTATTTGCTCCCGCGCTCACGATCCGTCAACATGATCGAATACGGGGTCGCAGCTTTGCACCGCTCGACAATCGAAGACAGTTTTCAGGATGCCAGGGCCGCGGCCCAGTGGATCGCGGAGGTGCCGGCAGCGAAGGCCGGGGTGGTTCTGATGGGATTCAGTGCCGGTGCGGCAATGGCGGTGGACGTCGCTTTGACGATGGCGCCGGACGATGTGGCGGGACTTTTGCTGTTTTCGCCAGTGACCGATCTATCCGCAGACGGCTTCAAAAGCAAGATGACCGGAGACGCCGGACACCTGAATCTGTCGCCTGTCCATCGCGTTTCAGAGGAAGCCGGGCGGTTGGCGTGCCCTTGCCTGATCTTTCACGGGGTCACTGACAGCACCGTACCTCTTGCCGCATCGCGTCATTTCGCCCAAGTCTGGCGACAGACGCAGACTGGTCCATGCCATCTGTTCGAGGTGCCCCAGTGCGGGCATGGGCTGGACAAACTCCAGAGGGGGTTTGCCCGGTCCTGCGCGGAACTGGACGCGCACTTCTTCAGCCCTGACCCCTGACATTTGCTTGGCCAGTGATCCGTCTCGATCGAACTTCTTCCCACCGTCCGTCCGACCAGACCCGGTACGAACGCGATGACCCGACAGAAACAAGAGACGCCACGCATCACCGTCGCAATCTGACCCATGCCGCTCCAACAGGTGCCGAAAGTTCAGGATGGTGATCTCATCGGGAAGGCGGTCAACGCCCGGTTCGATCCCGGCAAATCGGCGCATAGCCTCGCTGTCGCAGAGGGTTTCTCTCATGAGGTGCTGAGCGCATACCAGTTCTGCGGGAAATAGACCCGAAGCGTTGTCTCCAGCGGCATCGACGGCCGACCGCCCTCAGGCCCAGCCATCGGATAATGCGACGCGACCAGCCCGAGGTGACAGATCGCCATTGCGCCGAACGCGGTCAAACCAAGCCCACCGATCCTTTGTCGACCCATCCGGCCTTTGGCCATGCAGCCGAACGACCCTGACGACGGCTCAGCCCACGGATAAAGGTTACCCTGTGTTCCGGGTTTGTCTGATAGGGGTAAAGGCTGTAAGGCACGGATGGAAAAGGGCTTGATGCCACCTTTGCAATCAGGTGCGTAACCCCTCCGCCAACACGCCGCCTAAGGTTGAGTCTGGAATAGGGGAGATGGGGTGGTTGCCGAGGGCGTTGCGGGCGCGCGGTGGGGTGCGGCGTGTTTTGCGGTAGGCGAGATCGGGGTTGCGGGGTGCGGGGGTGTCGGTGTCATCTTGGAAGGGTATTGGGAGGCAGGACGGATGGCCGGGCAATTCGATTACATCGTGGTGGGGGCGGGGTCGGCGGGGTGTGTGGTGGCCAACCGGCTGAGCGCGCAGGGCGCGTCTGTGCTGCTGCTGGAGGCGGGGGGGGCGGGGGATGCTTTGGCGGTCCGGGTTCCGGCGTTCATGGATGCGCTGCTCGATACGCCGCTGGACTGGGGCTATCGCACGGTGGCCCAGGCGGAACTGGGCGGGCGGCGGATCTTTCTGTCGCGCGGCAAGTGTCTGGGCGGGACAAGCGCGATCAACGCCATGGTCTACATGCGCGGCAATCGGGGCGATTTCGACGGCTGGTGCGATCTGGGGAATTCCGGCTGGGGCTATGACGATGTGCTGCCCCTGTTCCGCAAATCCGAAGGCAACCGGGCGTTCGATGACGCCTGGCATGGGACGGAAGGACCGCTGACGGTTTCCAGCTTTGCTGCCGCGTCGCCCATTCATGCGGCGTTTCTGGCGGGAGCGCAGGCGGTGGGGTTGCCCTATAACCCTGATGTCAACGGCGCGGTGCAGGACGGCTGCGGGCCGTTTCAGGCGACGTTGGGGCCTGCGGGGCGGTGCAGCACGGCGGTTGCTTTTCTGAACCCGGTGCGGGGGCGGGCGAACCTGACGGTGCTGACCGATGCGCAGGTGACGCGGGTGGTCGTGGAACAAGGCCGCGCGGTGGGGGTGGAGTATGTCCACATGGGGCAATCGGGCGATGCGCGGGCCGGGGCCGAGATCGTTCTGTGCGGCGGGGCGATCAACAGCCCGCAGGTATTGATGTTGTCGGGCATCGGGGCTGCGGACGATCTGACCGCTCTGGGGATCAGGCCGGTGGTCGATCTGCCCGGCGTGGGGCAGAACTTGCAGGACCATTTGCAGGTCGTGCCCCGGTTCGAGGTGGCGGAGCCTGTTACGGTTTACGGCATGGGCGCTGATCAGGCAGAGGTCGAGACTCGCGCCTCGCTAAATCAGGGTGCCGGGCGGTATCACACCAACTTTTGCGAGGCAGGGGCGTTTGTGCGCTGTGACCCGGCGGCGGCGTTTGCGGATGTGCAGATACACTGCGAGTCGAACTTCTCGCCCTATTACTTCGATGGAAGCGGGGCGGACCGGCACGGGTTTGGCCTGTTGATGAATGTGTGTCGCCCGAAAAGCCGGGGCGAAGTGCGGCTGCATTCGGCCAATCCGCTGGAGAGGCCGCTGATCGACCCGCGCTATCTGAGCGATCCTGCGGACGTGGCCTTGTCGATTGCCGGGGTGCGGGTCTGTCTGGAAATCGGAGCTTCGGAAGCCATGGCGGGGATCGGGGCGCAGCGGGTCAACCCCGATCCGGGTGCGGCTTCGGATGCCGAGATTCTGGCGTTCATCCGGCAGACGGCGACAACGATCTGGCATCCGGTGGGCACCTGCAAGATGGGGGTCGATGCGATGGCGGTGGTGGACCCCGCGTTGCGGGTGCGGGGGGTGGCGGGGCTGCGGGTCGCGGATGCGTCGGTCATGCCGGTGATCGTCAGCGGCAACACAAACGCGACCTGCATCATGATCGGCGAGAAGGTGGCAGAGATGATCCTGACCGGCTAGCGGTTGACCATCGCGGTTGCCTGTAGTCTGATTGCGGGTCTGAACCTTGGGGAAACGTGGATGGAATACAGAACACTCGGGCGGTCGGGGCTGAAGGTTTCGGCCATCGCGATGGGGACGTTTACCTTTGGCGGGGTCGGCCCGTTTGCCCGGGTCGGCAATCAGGGCGTGCCCGAAGCGCGGGCGCTGGTCGATCTGTGCATCGACCACGGGGTCAACGTGTTCGATTGTGCCAACATGTATTCGGGCGGGGTGGCCGAGGAGATTCTGGGCGAAGTTCTGGACGGGCGGCGCGATCAGGTTCTGGTCACGTCCAAGGCGCGGATGCGCATCGGGGCCGGGCCGAACGACGAGGGCACCAGCCGCTGGCATCTGATCCGCGAATGCGAACGCAGTCTCAAACGGCTGCGGACCGATTACATCGACATCTACTATATGCACGAATGGGATGGCACGACCCCGGTCGAGGAAAAGATGGCGGCGCTGGACCTGTTGGTGCAACAGGGCAAGGTGCGCTATGTCGGCTGTTCCAATTACTCTGGCTGGCATGTGATGAAATCGCTGATGGCATCGGAGCGGGACCGCCGCGTGCGGTTCGTGACGCAGCAGATTCACTACACGATCGAGGCACGCGAGGCGGAGTATGAATTGCTGCCGATCGGCGTCGATCAGGGGGTGGGGGTGCTGGTCTGGTCGCCGCTGGCGGGGGGCTTGCTGACCGGCAAGCACCGGCGCGGATTGCCCACGCCCGAGGGGACGCGGCAATCCGCCGGATGGACCGAGCCGCCGATCCGCGATCAGAACCGGCTGTGGAACATTGTTGATGTGCTGGTCGACGTGGGGGCGGCGCATGGTGTGTCGGCGGCGCAGGTGGCGCTGGCGTGGCTGTTGACCCGGCCAGCCGTCGCGTCGCTGGTTGTAGGCGGGCGGACCGAGGCGCAGTTCCGCGACAACATCGCGGCGGTGGATCTGAAGCTGACGGCGGAGGATCTGGTTCGGCTGAACGAAGTGAGCAAGCCGCCGCTGATCTATCCCTATTGGCATCAGGGGCAGTTCGGGGTGGACCGGTTCAGCGCTGCGGACCGCGCCCTGCACGACGGGAACGCGCCGCCTGCGTGGTAGGGGCACGAGCCGTTGACGGCATAGTGCACGGACCGATCAGGGACCGTCCAGTGGGCAATCCGCCGGTCCGTTGCTTGGAGGCGCAAGCCGGAAAGCCAGGGGTCCTCTGTAAACGCCAAGGTTGGTAATCACGCCGCGCCTGCCAAGGGGCAGGCAGGCGCGGGCCTGACTTGTCTATTCGCCAGATCCGGCAAGGCAGCGATGTGGCGGCCGGCTATGTCACGCCCCGCCCGCAATCGCCCCGGCAATCGCGGTCATCGCGAGCATGCCGGGATCGTCCATCCCGATGGTCTTTTCGCCAAAGATCCGCGCGCGGCCGATGGTGGCGATGCGGCCTTTCATCTCGGCTTGGGCGGTGGCGGCGCTGGTGGCGGCGGCGGCGGCCACCTCGGCCGGATCGGTCAGGCCAGAGGTCGCTTTGGCCATCGCATCAAGGCTGTCGAGCACGGTCTTGCCGCCAAGGTCCGCTTTGCCGCGCGCCTGCATGGCATCGCGCGCCCCCCCGATCAGGGATGACACTTCGGACGCCTCGACCCCCGTCCGCCCGCGCAGGACCTTGGCCATCGACATCAGACCCGTGGCCATCAGCGTGCCGTAGGACGAACCCGACGTCTTGGTGAACGCCTGCGCGCAGGCCAGCAGCGCCTGACCCAGATCGTCGGGCAGACCCGGCGACAATTCGGTGATCGCCCGCATCCCGCGCGTCAGGGTCACGCCCAGATCGCCGTCGCCAAGCGCCCCGTCGGCGGCGTTCAGCGCGTCGAACTCGCGCTCCATCGCCACGGTCAGCCGGGCTATGGCGGCGCGCAGATCGGCGACGGTCAGGGTCATTGCACGCTCCAGAACGCGCAGTCGCAGGGGGCTGTCAGGTAGCCTTCCAACTCGGCGTCCAGCTTGATCAGGGTAAAGGAAACCCCCGTCATCTCCATGCTGGTGGCGTAGCGTCCGACCAGAGGCATGACGGTGGTGGCCCCCGCGGCATCCAGCCGCGCCTTGACGGTGCGGTACAGGATGTACAACTCCTCGGGCGGGGTCGCACCCAGGCTGTTGACCATGATCGACACCCGGTCGCCGGGGGCCAGCGGCATGTCGGCCAGCAGGCGGTCCATCATTTCATCGGCAATCGCATCGGCGGGGCGCAGCTTGCCACGCCAGACGCCGGGTTCGCCATGGATGCCCATGCCCATCTCCATCTCGTCGTCCGCGATGGTGAAGGTGGGTTTGCCGGCCTGCGGGACAGTGCAAGGGCTCAGCGCGGCCCCGACCGAACGGCAGGCATCGGCGGCCTTCTGGGCGATGCGGGTGACGTCGTCGAGATCAAGGCCAGCCTCTGCCGCAGCCCCGGCGATCTTGAAGGCATAGACCATGCCCGCCACGCCGCGCCGTTTGGCAGCCTCGGACGGGGGGGCGGAGGCCACATCATCGGCAAGGATCACGGTGGTACAGCGGATGTCGTCGAACTCCACCAGATCGCCCGCCATGTCGAAATTCATGACATCGCCGCCGTAGTTGCCATACAGGCGCAGAACACCCGCGCCATGATGGGCCACACGGATGGCGTCGGCCATCTGTTCGGCAGAGGGCGAGGCGAAGACGTCGCCGATGGCGCAGGCGTCGAGCAGGCCGACCCCGACATAGCCGGTGAACACCGGCAGGTGACCCGATCCGCCCCCTGTCACGATGCCGACCTTGCCCGCCTTGCCGGGCGTGGCACGGGCCACGACGCGGCCGGTGTTCCCCGCCAGACGGTAATGCGCGGGGTGGGCGGCGGTGAAACCCGCCAGCATTTCATCGACGTAATCGACGGGGTTGTTGAGGATCTTTTTCATCGGTCTCTCCCGGTTCAGGTGCGGCGGGCTTTGGTCCGCCAGGTGTTCACGATCATCACGAAGATCAGCAAGCTGCCCCAGATCAACTCGCGCGCAAAGTTCGAAACGCCGACCATATTCAGGCCCGAGGACAGGAACTGCATGGTCAGCACGGCCAGCACCACGCCGATGATGCGGCCATAGCCGCCATAGGGATTGACGCCGCCCAGCACGGCGATCAACACGGCGAGCAGCAGATAGCTGGAGCCGTAATCGGCTTTGGCCGAGTTGGCGCGGCTCATCACCACCATGCCCGCAATGGCGGCCAATCCGCCGGACAGGACATAAACCTTGATCAGCATCGCGTCGATGTTGATGGCGGCAAACCGGGCGGCGAGCGGGTTGGCCCCGAACATCCGCACCTTGACGCCAAAGGCGGTGCGGGTCAGCAGCAGCGACAGGGCCAGCGCCAGCACTCCGAACAGGATCAGCGGCGTCGGGATGCCCAAAAGGGTAGAGTTGCCGATCCATGCGGCGGCGGGGGGGAAGCCCATCATCGCCGACCCCCCGGTCAGCGCGATGGCGATGCCGGTGAAGATCAGGCCGGACCCCAGCGTGGCGAGGATCGGCGGCAGGCCCAGCGTCGCCACAAGGATGCCGTTGAACAGCCCCGCCACCAGCCCGACACACAGGGCGGCGGCCATCGCGGTCAGCAACACGCCGGTCCCGTCGCCCGATGGGGTGACGCTGGTCAGGATGGTCGCCGCGATGATCGCGGACAGGTTGGCGATGCCGACCACCGACAGGTCGATCCCGCCGGTCAGCATGGTCAGCGTCATCGCCAGCGCCAGTATCGCGAACTCGGGGAATTGAAAGGCCATCGAGGTCAGGTTCTGCACGCTCAGAAACTTGTCGGGGGCAAGGGCCGACATCACCACGAAAACAACGACGGCGATAATGGCAAGGCGGCCTTCGGTCGAGGCGATCAGGCGCTGCAAAGGGGTGCTCATCATCGCATCCTCATGCCGCGCGGGCTGCGGCGCGTTTGGCCTGCCAGGCGGGCAGGCCGGTGCCGATCAGGATCAGCACACCGATGGCGACCGATTGCCAGGTTGACGGAATGCCCAGCACAATCAGGCTGTTGCGCACCAGAACGATCAGTGTGACGCCCAGCACCGTGCCTGTCAGCGTGCCATGCCCGCCCGCCAGCCGCGCGCCGCCCAGCACGACGGCGGCAATCACCGACAACTCCAGCCCCACAAGGTCGAACGGGTTGGCGACGCGGGCCATGCTGGCGTGGATCACGCCCGCAAGTCCCGCAAGGATGCCGACATAGACGTAGACAAAGAACTGCACCCCCGCCACGTTGATGCCGATGCGCCGCGCGCTTTCGACAGAGCCGCCGATGGCAAAGATCTGACGGCCCAGCATGGTGCGGTACAGGATGATCCAGGTCAGCACGATGGCCAGCACCGTCACCACAAATGCCGCGTGGAGCGAATAGAACGACCCGTCCGCATTCTCGCCCCGGATCAGCATCATCCGGCCGAACTCGCGCATGCCGGGCGGCAGGGTGGTGATCTGTTTCTGGCCGATGAAGGTCAGCATGAAGCCGCGAAAGATTGACAGCGTCCCAAGTGTCACAATCAGCGTGGGCAGGCCCATGATCGCGATCAGCACGCCATTGATGGCACCAAGGCAGGCGCCGATGCCCATGCCGACCGCCAACGCGGCCCACCACGGCAGCCACGGCAGCGCCGCGTTCAGCACCATGGCCGTCACATACATCGTGAAGGCGGCGATGGCGGTAAAGCTGACGTCGATCCCGCCGGAAATCAGCACGATCAGCGCGCCCACCGCAAAGATGCCCAGCACGATGCCGCCGCGCAGCAGGTCGGTCAGGGTGGGGACCGACAGGAATCCGGGGTCCGAAACGGCGGCCAGCGTGCAGAACGCGACGATCACCAGCGCCACAAGCGTTTCGTTGCGTGTCCAGTCGATCTTCATGATGCGAGCCGGTGTGCAAGGTCGGTTTCCGTGATAACCCCCGAGGCAATGTCATCGACCAAAGCGCCGCCCTTCATCACAAGGATGCGGTGGCATGTAGACAGCAGTTCGGGCAGGTCGTCCGAGATGACGATGACGCCCAGACCTGCCGCCGCCAATTGGGCGATGATGCCGTGAATCTCTGCTTTCGAGCCCACATCGACGCCGACGCTGGGGCCGTTCAACACCAGAACGCGGGGGCTGCGGGCCATCCAGCGGGCCAGAACCACGCGCTGTTGATTTCCGCCCGAGAGGGAGCGCACGGGCGCGTCGGGGTTGGGGGTCTTGACCGACAGCCGCGCCAGCCAGTCGCGCGCCTCGGCCATCAGGCCGCCAAGGTTCAATACGCCCGCCGCCCCGCCGTGCACGTCAAGTCGTCCGACCGCGATGTTCTGCACGATGCTTTGGGTCAGGAAAAGGCCCTCGGTGAGGCGGTCTTCGGGAACATAGCCGATGCCGGCCTCAGCCGCAGCCACCGGGTTGCCAAGGGCCACCGGTCTGCCGTCCAGCGTAATTCGTCCCCGGTCGGGGGCGACGAGGCCGAACAGCGCCTTGGCAAGGGCCGTGCGGCCCGACCCCAGCAGGCCGGATATTCCCAGCACCTCCCCCGCGCGCAAGGTGAACGAGACGTCGCTGAAGGCCCCGGTCTTGTGCACGCCTTCGACGTGCATCAGGGTCGCTGCATCGCCGGGCAGGGGCGCGGGCGGGCTGGCGGCGACGTCGCGGCCGGTCATGTGGCGGGTCAGGATGGCGGCGTCAAAGTCGTGCGCCGGGCCTTCGGCGACCTTCTGGCCGTTCCGCAGGACGACGACTTTTTCGCACACCTCCAGCACTTCCGCCAATTTGTGGCTGACAAACAGAACCGCCACGCCGTCGGCCTTGAGCCTGCGGATGATGCCGAGCAATCCGCGCACCTCGCGTTCGGTCAGCGCAGTCGTGGGTTCGTCCATGATGATCAGCCGCGCCTCGGTGGCCAGCGCGCGGCAGATCGCCACCAGTTGCTTGTGAGCAACCGACAGGGTTTCGACCGCCACATCCAGCGGAATCTCGACGCCGATGCGGTCCAGCGTGCGGCGGGCGACGTCCCTGATCCGCGCCTTGCGCACCAGTTTCGCGCCAAGGCCGATTTCGGCGGAAAAGGCGATGTTTTCGGCGACGGACAGGTTGGGGAACAGGCTGAAGTCCTGAAAGATCACCTTGATCCCGGCGGCGGCCGACAGGCGGGGGTTCAGGGTGCCCTGCGGCTGGCCGGAGAATGCGATGGTGCCGCGGTCGGGTTGTTCGACCCCGGCCAATATCTTGATCAGCGTCGATTTGCCCGAGCCGTTTTCGCCCGCCAGACAGACAGCCTCACCCGCCGCTATGGTAAAGCCCACGCTGTTCAGGGCGGTGATCCCGGAATAGGTCTTGGTCACGCCGTCAAGCGTGACGAGTGCATCGGCCATGATTGTCCTGCATTCGGGTTATGGCATTCGACTGCTGAAACGGGGGGCGGTTTTGCGCCGCCCCCCGTTCGGGGGTGCCGATCAGAAAGGGCGGATCAGAACGGGTATTCGGCCATGTTGGCCTTGTTCACGTTGACCCAGGCCTGGCCATAGATGACCTTCCCGTCGAGTTTGATGGCATTGTAGCCCGACAGACCGAGGTCCATGCCATCGGTGACCGCCTCGCCGTTCATTACCATGGTGGCCAGTTTGTTCATCGCATAGCCCGCAACCGACGGATCCCAGAAGCCGATGCCGTCAACCGCACCGCTTTCCAGATATTGGCCGGCGATGGACGGCAGCGAGGTGCCGAACACACAGGTCTTATCTGCCGTGCCACGCTCTTCGATCGCCAGACCGATGCCTGCCACGTCGGTCGAAGCCGAGCCTTGCAAACCCTTGACGTTCGGGAAGGCGCGCAGGACTTCCTGTGCCTTTTCATAGGCTTTCTGCTGATCGTCAAAGGTTTCGTTCTTGTCGCCGACCTGAACCATGTCGGGATACTTTTCCTTCTGGTAGGCGATGGCGCCGTCAACCCACTGGTTGTGGGTCTGGCTGGTCAGGCTGCCCACGAAGACGGCGTATTCGCCGGTCCCGCCCATGCACGTGGCCATCTGTTCCATCAGGTTGGCACCGAAGTCTTCGTTCTTGAAGGCTTCGAGGTCGTAAGAGGTGTTCTGCTGGCTGGCGGCTTCGTGGGTGATCACGACGATGCCTGCGTCCATTGCGCGTTTCAGCACCGGTTCCAGTGCTTCGGGCGACATCGGCACGACGGCCAGAGCATTCACGCCTTGCGCGATCATGTCTTCGATCAGCGCGACCTGCTGCTGCGGGTCGGCTTGGGCGGGGCCTACCTGAAAGGCGTCGGTCCCGGTGTCGGCGGCGTATTGCTTGACGCCTTCTTCCATGCGGTTGAACCACTGGATTCCGGCGATCTTGACGACGGTGGCGATCTTTTTGGCGTCCTGTGCCATGGCGGGCATCGCGAGCAGCGAGGCCGAGGCGGCAAGAATTGCAAGGGTCTTGGTGGTCATCGTGGTTTCTCCTCCCATTTGCGCCCCTTCGGTGGGGCGGATGAATCAGTCGCCCCTCCTCAAGGGCGTTTGGTGTCCGCAGTCTAGGCAAAATTCGCCGCCAATCCAGCGATTTTACGGGGCTGTGACAGATTTTTGTTTGTTATCAGTGTAGTGATTGGAGTTTTGCGCAAGGCTGTGCGCCCGTGGTCCCAAGAGGATCAGGCACTATGCGGGCCGGGGGTGTCGGGGGGTGATTCAGGCGTCGGCCAGCCTCCTGACCGGGGCGAGGCTGGCGGTGGCCAACCGCACTACCAGATCGGGGGCGGTCAGGTGGGGCAGGTGGCCGGCGCCGCCGATCAGGTGGATGGCGGTGGTGGCGGGCAGGTTTGCCACATCGCGCCAGTCCAGAATGCGGTCATCGGTGCCGAACAATACGGTGACCGGGCAGGTCAGACGGGCTAGATCGGCGGTGATGTCGATCTGCTGAAACCCGCCATGCGCCACGGCATCGGCGAGTGCGCTATGGCCGGGCCGCAGGGTGCGCAGACGGTTCAGTTCCTGAGTCAACGTGGTCAGGGACACCGGGCCTGCGTCCAGCAGCGCCAGTGCGCGGGCAAGGGCTGCGGGGGTTTCGGCAGCCAGCATGCCGTCGGTGAACGCCGGATTGATCCGCGCGCCAAGGCCCGCCGGGGCGGACAGGATCAGGCTTTCCACCCGCGAACCCAGCCGCAGCGCCAGCCGGACGGCGATGGCCGCCCCCAGCGAATGCCCGAACAGCCGCAGGGGGCCCGCGGGCAGGGTCGCGGCGATCTGGCCAGTGGCGGTTTCCAGACTGTCGGCCTGCGCGGTGCTGTCGCCGTGGCCGGGCAGATCCAGGGCGATCACGGAATGGCCTGCCGCAGCCAGCCGCCGGGGCAGGTCGCGCCAGCCGCGATGATCGTCGAACAACCCGTGCAGCAGGATCATCGGCGGGCCGTTGCCGGCTGTGGTGTGGAGGGCGATCTGGCCGGAGTGTGATTGGCCTGTGACATCGGCGGTCGTGATCCGCCCGCGTCGGCCAGTGCCGTGCAGGGTGGTCAGGTCAGTGCCAGAGCGGCGCGCGGCGGCACGGGCGGCGGGGCTGGCTGCGGGTCGGTTCGTTGGGCGGAAAGGGACGGCGGTAACGGTCGGTGCAAGGGTTGGGGTCGCTTCGGTCGGGGCGGGTTTGCCGACTGCGGCAGGTTGGGTTTGGGATGTGGGCGTGGACACGGTCGGGGCTGCGACTGGACCGCCCTCAGCTTCGACCTCGGCAATCGGCTGGTCGAGGGCGACCGTCTCGCCCGGTGCCACCAGTTGCGCCGTCAGCACCCCATCGGTCATCGCGGGAACCTCGACCACGGTCTTGTCCGTCTCGACCTCCAGCAGCACATCGCCGCGTTTGAAGGCAGCACCGGGGGGCACCAGCCATTCGACGACCTTGGCCTCTTCCATCGTCTCGCCCAGACGGGGCAGGGTCAGGATCACGCGGCCCATCCCGGAGCCTCGCGCTTGACCAGCCAGCGGGCGGCGTCGTGGATCAGCGCAGCAGACGGGATCGAGCCGCGTTCAAGGGCGGGCGACACCGGGATGGGGATGTTTTCGCCGCCAACGCGCAGGATGGGTTCTTCGAGCCAATCGAAACAGGTTTCCGACAGGCGGGCGGCGACGTCGGACGCGACCGAGCCTGTCACCACGGCTTCGGTTACCACCATGGCGCGGCCTGTGCGTTTGACCGCGTCGATCAGGGGGGCGTCGTCCATCGGGTTGAGGCAGCGCAGGTCGATCACCTCGGCCTCGATCCCGGCCTGTGCCAGCAATTCGGCGGCGGCGAGGCTTTCGTGCAGCATCCGGCTGTAGGAAATGATCACCACATCGCCCCCGGCGCGACGGCTGACCGGCTGGCCCCAAGCGCCGTCGGGGTGGTCGACGTCGAGGGTGCCCTTCATCGTGTAAAGCCCCTTGTGTTCGATGAACACCACGGGGTCGGGCTGTGTCAGCGACTGGCGCAACAGGTGGTAGGCGTCGTTCACCGTGGCGGGCATCACCAGCCGCAGGCCGGGGGTGTGGAGCACCCACGCCTCAAGGCTTTGGCTATGCTGGGCTGCGGCGGAACGGCCCGTGCCGCCTTGGGTGCGCAGGACCATCGGCACGCCGATCTGCCCGCCGAACATGTAGCGGCTTTTGGCCGCCTGATTGGCCAGTTGGTCCATCGTCATGCCGATGAAATCGACGTACATCAACTCGGCCACCGGGCGCAGGCCGGTCATTGCGGCCCCGATGGCCGCGCCGATGATGGCAGCCTCCGAGATGGGCGCGTCGATCACGCGGTCGGCCCCGAACAGGTCGATCAGGCCTTTGGTCACGCCGTAAGCGCCGCCGTAAACGCCGACCTCTTCACCGATCAGGATGACCGAGGGGTCGGCCTGCATCGCATCGAGCAACGCCTGACGGATCGCGTCGCGGTAGGTGGTCTCGGTCATGCGCGCGCCCCTTCGGACAGGATGGCGGTCAGGCGGTCGGCCTGCGGGGTGGGGGCGGGGGTGCCGGGGGCGTAGACGTCCTGAAACATCGTGGAAAGACCGGGCGGGGTGGCGGCTATGGCATGGGCCAAAGCGAGGTCCATCTCGAAGGCCGCATCGCCGTCGATGCCGCCCAGATCGGCCTCTGACGCGACGCCTGCGTCAGCGAGGCGGACACGGGCCGCCAGAAGCGGATCGCGGGCGCGGCCTTGGGATTCTTCGTCGGGGGTGCGGTAGGGGGATTTGTCCATCCGGGCGTGGCCATAGAAGCGGAAAGCGTCGATTTCCAGATATCCGGGGTTGCCCTGCCGCGCTGCGTGGGTCAGCGCACTTGCCGTTGCATAGACCTCCTCGACATCCGCGCCGTCGGCACGGGCGGCGTTCAGGCCAAACGCCTCGGCCCGTGCGGGAAAGTCGAGGTGACCGGCGGACCGGTCCACGCGGGTGCCCATGCCGTATTGGTTGTTGATGCAGCAAAAGATCACCGGCAGGTGCCAAAGCGCCGCCATGTTCATCGATTCGTAAAGGATGCCTTGCGACATCGCCCCGTCGCCAAAGAACGCGACCGCAATCTGCCCAGAACTTGCGTTGCGATAGCTGATCCCCGCGCCCACGACATGCGGAATCCCGCCCCCGACAATTGCGTTGGCGCCCAGATGCCCCAGCGCGCGGTCAGCGATGTGCATCGAGCCGCCCTTGCCCCGGCAATAGCCGTCTTCCTTGCCTGCAATCTCTGCCATCATCCGCGCAGGATCACCGCCGCGCCCGATGAACACGCCGTGACCCCGGTGGTGGGTGGTGAAGGTGTCGCCGGGTTTCATCGCCTCGGTCATGCCGACGACCGCTTCTTCGCCGATCGACAGGTGGAGCATGGACCCGGCACTTTGACCTTTCAGGAACAACTCGCCCACCCGTTCCTCGAACGACCGGATGCGCCGCATGGTGGCATAGCGGCCAAGGGCGGCGGTATTCAGGGTGGCAGTCGGGGTCATGCGGTTTCCCTAAGCGGTTTGAGCGCGGGATAGGCCGCGCAGTAGCGGGCGTAGATCGGGGCATAGGCGGCGTGGGCGGTCATATCGGGCTCTACTATGCGGGCGGTGCGGACCATGGCGGCGCAGGCGGCGTCGATGCTGGGGAAATGGCCCGCGCCATGGGCGGCGAGGATGGCCGAGCCCAGTGCGCACGCCTCGGTTTCCTCGGTCAGTTCCAGCGGCAGGCCCAGCGTGTCGGCATGCAGTTGCAGCCAGAACGGCGCGCGGGTCGCCCCGCCTGCCACCACGATCCGCCGGGCGGTGAAGGCCTGCCCGAAGGTTTCGACAATCGCGCGGGTGCCAAAACAGACGGATTCGACCAGCGCGCGGTAGACATGGGCGGGGGTGTGTTTCAGCGTCAGCCCGGTGATCGCGCCGCGTGCAAGGGGGTCGGTGTGGGGGGTGCGGTTGCCCTGAAAGTGATCGACGGCCAGCAAACCTTCGGCTCCCGGCGGGATCGCGGCGGCCTGGGCATTCAGGGTGTCAAAGTCGATGTGGTCGGCGAAGTTGCGTTTGAACCACGCAATGACCGACCCGGTCGAAGTTTGCCCGCCCTCGATGATCGGCCGCCCCGGATAGACGCAATCCATGTAGGTGCCCCAGACGCCCGGCGCGTGAACGGTGCGGTCGGCCACACCCAGATGCAGGTGCGACGATCCGGTGATCATCGCCAAATCCCCCGGTTGCGTGACGCCCAGCCCGATCATGCCGATGAAGGCATCCGCCCCGCCCTGCACCACGGGGGTCCCTGCGGTCAGGCCCAAATGGTGCGAGGCGGCGTCGGTCAGGGGACCGATGACCTGGCCGGGGGCGATCAGCGTACGAGGCCAGCGGTCCAGCAGGTCGGACATGTCCAGCTTTTCCAGCAGGGTAAGCGGCCAGCCGCCATCCTGTGTCTGATAGTGCCAGCGCATCGTCGCGTTGTTCAGCGAGCCTGCCCAGAGGCCGGTCAGGCGCAGGGTCATGTAATCCTGATACTCGCCCACCATCGCAGCGCGGGCCCACAGGTCGGGCTGGTGGCGTTTGATCCACAGCGCCTTGGGCAGCATCCATTCCGGGCTGACCGGACCCTGCCCGTTGCCGTTCAGCCGCAGGGCGGGATCGCCGGAGCCTGCAACCTCGGCCGCCTCGCGGTGGGCGCGCACGTCCATCCACAGCAGGCAGGGGCGCAGGGGGCGGCCTTCGGCGTCCAGTGCGATGACGGTACACGAAGTGGTGTCGCAAGCGATGGCGGTGATCTGGTCCGGGGTGATTTCGGCCAAGGCCATCGCCTCGCGCACTGCGATACCTGCGGCGTGCCACCAGTCATCAGGGTTCTGTTCGGCCTGCCCCGGTTCGGGGAATGTGGTGGCATAGGCCCCTTTGCCCACGCCGCGCGACCGCCCCGAAAGGTCAAACACGTGCGCCCGCAGGCTTTCGGTTCCGCCGTCGATGCCGATCACATAGGCCATAGCTGTTTACCCGGTTTCTGCGCCCGCGATGCTGCATGTGCAACATTGTGCAGTCGCTGCACTTTTGTTGATATGCGTTGACGAACCCCGCGGTCAAGTATCTAGTTACGGTCGTTGCAGGCGGAGGCGGCATGACACTGGCCAAGGAAAGCGACGATCTGATTCAGGCGGCCTGGCTGTACCACATTGGCCAGATGAGTCAGGAAGAGGTCAGCCGCCGCATGGGAGTGTCGCGGTTCAAGGTGCTGCGGATGCTGGCCGACGCCCGCGATCTGGGGTTGGTGCGCATCGCGATTGCGCATGAAACGACGCGAACGCTGGCCTTGGCCGACCGGGTGCAGGGGCGGTTCGGACTGTCAGAAGTGCAGGTCGCCCCCGATGCAGGCGACGGGGACGACGCGGCGCGGCGGGCGGTGGGGCATCTTGCGGCAGGATGGCTGGCGCGGACCTGTCGCGACGGGGCGGTGACGGTGGGGGTCGGCTGGGGCCGCACGTTGGCCGCGATGGCCGAGGCGCTGACGGGCCTGCGCAACAGCGAACTTTGTTTCGTGTCGCTGATGGGGTCGATGACGCAGACTTCGGCCACCAGCCCGTTCGATGTCTGTATCCGGCTGGCATCGCTGACCGGGGGACGGGCTTTGTTCCTGCCTGCGCCGTTTCTGGCCGATACGCCGGCCGACGCCGCGATGATCCTGCGGCAACGGATGGTGCGCGAAGCGGTCGAGGTGGCGCAGCGGGCGGCGCATATGATGATTTCGGTCGGCGAATGCACGCCGGGGTCGTTGTTGCAAACCTCGGGCGTGTTGACCGGGGCGGAAGTTGCTGCGTTGCAGGTGGCGGGGGCGGTGGCGGATACCACGGGCAAATTCTTTTGCGCCGATGGCCGTCTGGCCGACACCGACCTGAACGCGCGGGCGCCGTCGATCAGTCTGGATGACTTGCTGCGGTCTGACGTGCTGTTGCTGTCGGCGGGGCGGGCCAAGGCGGTTGCGGCACGCGCGGTGATCCGGGCGGGGATTGTGGATCGGTTGATTGTGGACGAGGCTTTGGCCTTGGCATTGCTGGAAGGGGATGCGGCATGAAGGGATTCGGCGTTCATACGTCGATGTGGACGATGGCGTGGGACCGGGCCGGAGCAGAACGCGCCGTGGCGGCGGCTGTCGCGCACAAGATGGATTTCATCGAGATTGCGCTGTTGACGCCCGACACGGTCGACACGGGCCATTCCCGCCGTTTGCTGGAGTCCAACGCGATGCCTGCGGTCTGTTCGCTGGGCCTGCCCGAGGGGTTGCGCGCGTCGTCGAACCCCGAGGGGGCGCTGGGGTTCCTGCGCCTTGCGCTGGATCAGTGCGCGGCCATCGGGGCTATGGCGCTGACCGGGGTCACCTATGGCGGGATCGGCGAGCGGACCGGCCAGCCCCCGACCGAAGGCGAGCGGGACAACATCGCGCGGGTGCTGACCGATGCTGCGGCCCATGCGCGGCGGCTGGGGGTGGCACTGGGGATCGAGCCGGTCAACCGTTATGAAAACCACATCCTGAACACCGGCAAGCATGCGGTCGAGATGATCGAACGGGTGGGGGCGGACAATATCTTTGTCCATCTGGACACCTATCACATGAACATCGAAGAGCGCGGGCTGGCGCTGGGTATCCTCGATGCGGCGGCGCATTTGCGCTATATCCACCGGTCCGAAAGCGACCGGGGCACGCCGGGGTCGGGCAATGTCCGCTGGGACGAGATTTTCGGCGCGCTGAAGGCGGTGGATTTCAAGGGCGGGCTGGCGATGGAGAGTTTCATCGACATGCCGCCCGAACTGGCTTACGGGCTGGCGGTGTGGCGGCCGGTGGCGGAAAGCCGCGATGTGGTGATGGGCGAGGGGTTGCCGTTCCTGCGCAACAAAGCCCGCCAGTATGGCCTGATCTGAGCGGGGGCGGCGATGGACTATGCGCCCTTGACGCCCGACACGCTGCCCGCCCGGTTGGGCGGGTTGGCAGCACTGACCGACCGGATCGGCCCGCCGGACCGCTGGCAGGTGGCCGAGGTCGGGGACGGCAACCTGAACCTTGTGTTCATCGTGTCTGGCCCTTTGGGCCGGATCATCGTCAAGCAGGCGCTGCCCTATGTCAGGCTGGTGGGCGACAGTTGGCCCTTGCCGCTGAACCGGGCGTTTTTCGAATACAATGCGCTGGTGCGCCACGCCGCGCGCGATCCGGGACGGGTACCGGAGGTTTTTCACTTCGACGAGGCGCAAGCGCTGATCGTGATGCGGTTTCTGTCGCCGCATGTGATCTTGCGAAAATCCATCGTGCTGGGGGTGGAGCATCCGGCTCTGGCCCGCCATATCGGCGTGTTTCTGGCGCGCAGCCTGTTCCGGGGGTCTGCGCTGTCACTGTCGGGGCAGGGTTTGCGCGAGGATATGGGGCTGTTTGCCGCCAATCATGCGCTGGCGGATATTACGGAAAACCTTGTGTTCTCGGACCCTTACTTTGCCGCCAAGTTGAACCGCCACACGCCGGGGCTGGAGCCGTTCATCGCTCCGTTGCGGGCCGACCGCGCCTTGCGGATCGCGGCGCAAGAGGCCAAGCATTGCTTTTTGTGCAAGACCGAAACGCTGGTGCACGGCGATCTGCATTCGGGGTCGCTGATGGTGACGGGCGAGGATACGCAAGTCATCGACCCCGAGTTCGCGATCTATGGGCCGTTCGGCTTTGACGTGGGCATGTTCATGGCGAACCTGCTGCTGGCGTTCTTTGCGCAGTCGGGGCACGAGGATGCCCCCGGCGCGCGGGGTGCTTATCGCGGCTATCTTCTGGGTCAGGTGACCGAAGTTTGGCAGGTGTTCACCGACACGTTCCGCGCGTTGTGGCAGACCGAGCGGACCGGCATCATGTATGACCTCCGCCTGTTCGAACAATCAGGCGATGCGGCGGGGGCAGAGGCGGCGCTGATTGCCGTGCTGCGCGGTATCTGGGTGGATGCGTTGGGCTTTTGCGGGGTGGAAATGCACCGGCGTGTTCTTGGGCTGGCGCATATCGAGGATCTGGAGGCGATTGCCGACCCCGCCCGCCGGTTGCCCTGCGAGGCGCGCGCGCTGGAGGCGGGGCGGATCGTCGCGACGATGCGCCAGTCCCTTTCGCCGGGTGATTTGACGGCATTGGCCAAAGACATCGACAAAAAGGTGGCAAGATGAAGGTTGGGCAGGATCACTATCGGTCGATCTGGGTTGAACAGGGGGCGGTTCGCATCATCGACCAGACCCGTCTGCCCCATGAATTCGTGGTGGTCACGCTGGACACGCTGGACCGGGCGGCGGTGGCGATCCGCGACATGTGGGTGCGCGGTGCGCCGTTGATCGGGGCGACGGCGGCGTTCGGTGTGGCGATTGCGATGCAGGCCGATGCGTCGGACGAAGGCTTGCGCCGGGCGTGCGAGGTTCTCATCGCCACACGGCCCACGGCGGTCAACCTGCGCTGGGCGCTGGAGGATATGGCGGCGCATCTGGCCCCGGTCGCCGCATC
>JBBRVJ010000055.1:0-19868 GCA_038246975.1 Rhodobacterales bacterium
CGCCTGATCAACGCGATCAAGGGCGCGGGCGCGGAGACCACGCTGGCCGATCTGCAAAGGCTGGCGGGGGTGATGGACGGTGCGGATCGTCTGTCACTGACCTTCCGGTTCGAGGATGGATCGAGCCAGCTGGATGCCCACAGCCAGAACAACCTGACCGATCTGGCGGCGATGCTGGAGGCGGGGATGTTCCGCTACGAGGCGCTCATTCTGGCCGGGTTTTCCGATGGATCGGGTGCTGCCGCGACCAACCTCGATCTGTCGGGGTCGCGGGCGAACGCCGTGTTGGTGGCCTTGGCGGCGGCTGCCCCAGACCTGCCGGTGGCGAGGTTGCCAGTCGTGCAGGCATTTGGGGAAGCCCTGCCGATGGCCTGCGACACTACAGCGCCGGGTCGCCGTCTGAACCGAAGGGTCGAGTTGTGGCTGAAACCTGCATTCAACGCCGCTACAGATATCCCTTCGCCCTGAACGACAATTCGCGCGCCTTGCCGATGATCAGATGGTCATGCAGCGTGATGCCCAGAACTGACGCGGCATCCTGCACCTGCGTCGTCATCGAAATGTCGGCCGTCGATGGTGTAGGATCGCCCGAAGGGTGGTTGTGAACCAGAATGATCGCGCTGGCGTTGAGTTCCAGGGCGCGCTTGACTACCTCACGCGGATAGACGGGCACATGGTCGACCGTGCCGCGCGCCTGTTCTTCATCCGCGATCAGCACGTTCTTGCGGTCCAGAAACAGGATGCGGAATTGTTCGGTTTCCCGGTGCGCCATCGCGGTATGGCAATAGTCGATCAGGGCGTCCCAAGACGACAGCACAGGCCGGTTCATCACCCGCGCCCGCATCAGCCGCTGGGCCGACGCCTCGACAATCTTCAACTCCAACACCACCGCGTCACCAACCCCCTTGACGGCCAGCAGACGGGCCGGGGCAGCCGACACGACCCGGTTGAAGTCACCGAACGTGTCAAGCAGCAGGCGGGCCAGCGGTTTCACGTCCATCCGGGGAATGGCGCGGAACAGGAGCAGTTCCAGCATTTCATAATCCGGCATCGCCGCCGCCCCGCCCTCCAAAAACCGCGAGCGCAGTCGTTTGCGGTGGTCGGCGATGTAGGAGGGCAGCTTGCCGGGCAGCGCAGCCGCCTCATCCTCATCACCCGCAGGGGCGAAAAGCGGCAGGGATTGATCATGGAAGCCGGGTGAAAGGGTCATGTCGGCAAATTGCCACGACAGGGTAAAGGAAGGGTTAACCTTGAACCGGGTCACACGCCCAAATACGCACGCAGCGCCGGAGGCGGGTCGGCGAACAGCGCCTCGGTCGCGACCGGGGCCTGCGCCACCCCGTCCGCCACCAGCACCGCCAGATCGGCAAAGCGCCGGGCATCGGCGGGGTCGTGCGTCACCATCAGCACTGTCGCGTCCTGCGCCACCTCGGCCACCAGCGCCAGAAGATCGGCCTTCAGCCCCGGCCCCAGCGCGGCAAAGGGTTCGTCCAGCAACAACACGGGCCGGTTCTGCAACAACGCCCGCCCCAATGCGGCACGGCCCATCTGCCCCCCCGACAAGGCAGCAGGCCGCCTGTTACCCAGGCCCGCCAGACCCAATCTGTCCAGCACCGCCTCGACTTGCGTCGTTTGCGCGGGGGAAAGCCGCAGGTTGGGGACCAGCGCCAAGCCCAGATTCTGCGCGATGGTCAGGTGGGGAAACAGGTTCTGGTCCTGAAACAACATGCTGACAGGCCGCTGCGCCGGGGCCAGAGCGGCCAGATCGCGCCCGTCCCACAGCACCCGCCCCACGCGCGGCGCAAGGAACCCCGCAATGGCCAGCAGCAGCGTTGATTTCCCCGCCCCCGACGGCCCGATCAGCGCGACTTTCGCCCCGGTCGGCACCTCGAAATCGGCCCGCAAGGCAAAGCCGCCCAGCACAATCTCCACCCCGTCAAGCCGCAGCATGGCGCCCCCACCGGTCACAAAGCCAGAACAACCCAAAGCTCAAGGCAATCAGAACCAGCGCCGCCGCCGCCGCCGTGGTCATTTGGTAGGCCCCCATCTGGCGCTGAATCAGCAGCGGCAAGGTCATGTTATCGCCTGCGAAAAGCGCAATAACCCCCAGATCGCCCATCGAAAGCGCCGCCGCCACGCCCGCGCCAAATCCCAGCGGCTGCCGCAGCCGGGGCAGAGTAACGCTGCGCAACGCCGCCCATCCCTGCAATCCAAGCGCCGCTTGCAGCCGTCCGTAATCGGCCTGCACCGCGCGTGCTTGCGGCAGGATCAGGCGGAACACGAAGGGCAGGGAAAGAGCGGCGTTGACCAGTACCGTGACGGGCAAGGCCAAAGCCTCGGGTCGGATCAGCGGATGCACGATCAGGAACAGCCCGGTTCCCAACACCAGTCCCGATGCGGTCATCGGCAGCATCGCGGCCAGTTCAATGCCTCGGGAACCCCGCGCGACCGCCAGTGCCAGAACCAACGCGCCTGATACCGCTGCCACCGCCGACAGCATCGCCACGATCACAGACCGCGCCGCCGCCGCCCACACCGACGCGGGAAGATCGGCCAGTCCGGGCAAACCGCGCATCACAATGGCCCCCAGCGGCGCCAGCAGGAACAGGGCGGCCAGCGCGATCCAGCCGGCATCCGCCCCCCTGCGCCAGCCACCCGGTGCAGCGATCGGCACCGCCCGGTCCAACCCTGCGCCAAAGCCGGTCGGTGCGGCGAACCCTGAGGCCAGCAGAACCGCCCCGGCGCATAGGGCAAACTGCACGCCGGCCAGCGCTGCCGCGCGCCCGAGATCGAAGTCGAAACGCACCGCCTGATAGATCGCCAATTCCACCGTTGTCGCCGCAGGGCCGCCACCCAGCGTCAGGGCCACGGCGAAACTTGTCAGGCATAACAGAAAGATGACCAGCGCCGCCCCCGGCAGAACCGCCCGCAGCATCGGTCCCTCCAGATGCCGGAACTGCGCCCCCGGCCCCATGCCAAGCGTCGCCGCCAGCCGGAACCGTTCTGCGGGGATCGCCGCCCAACCGGCCAGCAGCATCCTCACCGCGAACGGCAGGTTCAAAAACACATGGGCCAGCACCACGCCGTGCAGGCCAAAGATGTTGATCGGAGGCAGCCCCAGTGCCAGCAGAGCCTGATTGATTCCCCCGCCCCGCCCGAATACTGCCAACAGCCCCAGCACCGCCACCACCACCGGCAACAGGAACGGCGCGCCCATCAGGGTGATCAACAGTCCCCGTCCCGCAAACCGACGCCGGGCCAGCGCACGGGCGACAGGGATTGCCAGGCCACTGGCGATGCTGGCGGAAAGGGCGGCTTGCAACAGGGTGAAGCGAACGGCAGCCCCATCGGCGGGACCAAGGCCGATCCCGCCGCCGCGCCAAGCCAAGGCGGCGGCGCTGCCCAGAACCAGCGTCACCAACCCCAATGACAAAAACCCCGCCGCGGGGCCTATCGCGTGAGGGCGGCTTGCCATTCGGCAATCGCAGGGCCGCGGACGGCTTCGGCTTCGGCAGGGGTCATCAGCAGCGATCTATCCGGCTGGATCAGCGTCGAAAATCCTGCGGGAAGACCTGCCGGCGGGGTCATCGCGGGATACATCCAGTTGGTCGTGGGCAGGATGGATTGCGCCGCATCCGACCCCAGATAAATCAGGAATTCCCGTGCCAGTTCAGGCTGCTGCGACGCGACCAGCAAACCTGCCACTTCGACTTGCAGATAGTGGCCTTCGGTGAACTTCGCCGCCGTCATGCTGTCGTCCGACTCGGCGATCAGGTGATAGGCGGGGGAGGTGGTGTAGGACAGCACCATATCCGCCTCACCCTCCAGAAACATGCCATAGGCTTCGGTCCAACCCGGAGTGACCGTCACGATATTGTCGGCCAGCGCCGTCCATATCTCGCCTGCCCGGTCACCGTAAGCCGCCTTGACCCACATCAACAGACCCAGACCGGGGGTCGAGGAGCGGGGGTCCTGAATCAGGATCTTCAGATCGGATGCTGCCAGTTCCTCGAAGGATTTCGGAGCGTTGGGCAGGGTTTTCTTGTGGACAAAGGCAAACCAGCCCCAGTCGAAGGGAATGAACGCCGGGTCCGAAAAGGCAACGGGCAGGGTGTTCGGCAGGGTCAGGCCATGGTCGGCAAACAGGCCACTGGTCCGGGCGGCCTCGATCAGGGAGGTGTCCAGCCCCACCACCACATCGGCCTGCGACGATGCCCCTTCCAGCCGCAACCGGGCCAGCATGGCGGCCCCGTCGCCCGCCATGATCCAGCGCAGGTCGCAGGCGCAGGCGGCCTCGAACCCCGCCTCGATGGCCGGACCCGGTCCCCATTCGGCGGCAAAACCGTCGTAAGTCAACACGTCAAGCACAGGAGTGTCGGCCACGGCCATCTGGGCCAATGTCAGACATCCAAGCGCAATGGAAAGGGTTTTCATCAGGCTTCTCCAATTGCGACGGGACAGGTCGGGCAGGAGAATCCGCGAACGGAACCAAGCACCTTCCCTCCGCCGGTATGATCCGGTTCAGGTTCAACGGGTCCACTTTCGCATCTCAGCCCTTTCGGGCCCCCCGAGGTAAAGCAAAGGATAGGGCTTTGGACGGCAGACGCAAGGGGGTGATTGTGCAGGAAATTCCCGCGCGTCACGCGGTGGTGCCTTGGGGCAGGTTAACCTTGGGGTGCCGCGATCAAGGAGTTGATCGGACGCGCTTTGGCTACCGGCACGACCAGCTTGTCGCAGAACAAATCCGTCGACGCACTGACCTGCCGCCCCCTTCGCGCCGGCGGCGCAAGAATGCAGTGCCGATGGGTGGGTTCCTGCTGACCATCCCTTCGGGCGTGCAACCGGCCAGCCAGCGTCAGATCATCAGTGCCATTGCAACGATGGTCTCGGCCGAAGCGATGAAGGCGCGTATCCAGAACGGCTTTTCGGTGGCCCCGCCCTGTTCCGTCTGCGCCGACCCCGAGGCGCTCGCCTTGTCGCCCATCGTCAGGACGGGGGACCAGTTGGCACGGCGCATCGAGATCGTCACATGGCCGCGCCCGCCGATCCCCGAACACATCCTGATCGAAGGCACGCCGGGGGGTCAGATCAAGGCCGCCTGAACGCGCGCAGGTCGCACGCTCCGTCCGGCTAGCGGTCAGCAAGGCTGCGGTCAGACGATCAATGTGCGTTCCCGATCCGGGGTCGTGACGGAAAACGCCGACGGGGGCAGCTGCGCGAAGAAGGATTTCAGCACGTCGATAAACACCCGCAGAAACAGCGGTTTGCCTGCCGCATACATGTCGACCACGATCAGGGTCGGCGCGGGCAGGTCGTCAAGGATCGGCCTGCGCACGATGCCCTGACCGTCTGTCGTGGCCCGTCCGATGGGCCGCATGTTGAGGACTGATATGCCGAAGCGCGACGCCACCGCCGAGCGTACGGTTTCATAAGACCTCGTGCGAAACCGCACCTCGGGGCGCTGGGCCAGAACATCGAACAGCGTCAGCAGATAGGTCGAGGTTTGCGGCAGGTCCAACAGAACAAGAGGTCGTGTTGCAAGATCGGCCAGCCAGACCCCGCTTTCCTTTGCCAGAGGGTCATCCGCAGGCAGCACCGCATGGGTGGGCACCTTGCAGATCCGCGTGATGCTGTCGCTGCTGACACGGCCGATGTCATACATGATCGCCAGGTCGATCAGGCCCTTGGTCAGCCAGTCGTTCAGTTGTTCCTGATCGCCTTCCAGAAGATTGATCTCTCCATCGCCGACCGTATCTGCATAGATGCGCAGCACTTCGGGCATGAAGAGGGCACCGAACGGCTCGAAACAGCCGATCCGCAGCACCTTGGGAAAGCGTTCCGACAGGTTGCCGATGGACCGGCTGAATTCCGTCTCGGCGGCCAGCATGACCCGTGCGGCCGAGACGAACCTTTGCCCCGCCGGGGTGACCAGGACGCCGCGCGCGGGCTTGCGGTCGAAAATCGCGGCCCCCATTTCGGCCTCGGCCAGCCCGATGGCGGCCAGGATCGACGATTGCGAAATGTTGCAAGACCGGGATGCCGCCAGGATGCTGCCCTGCTCTGCGACCGTGCAGATGTAGCGAAGTTGCCGGATCGTCAGGTTCATGTCCGCCTTGCTACATTGAATGGAACAACACTCCGCTCAGAATGCATTTTATAGGCTGTCACAAAAGCCCAATAATTTGGAAAATCTCGGTTACGAAAGCATTCGCACGAATGGCAGACGGTTCTTTTCCTCTTTCGGGTGCGTCTGACGTTTGCGTCATGACGGCTGCGCAGTTGACGGCGGCCTTTGCCAGCGGTCACTTGTCGCCGGTCGAGGCAACTGCTGCGGCGCTGGACCGGGCAGAGGCGATCAACCCGCGCTACAACGCCTTTACCCACATCGACCGACAGGGTGCGATGGCGACCGCCCGCGCGTCCGAGGCGCGCTGGCGCGCAGGTGCACCGTTGTCCGAGGCCGATGGCGTTCCGACCACCCTGAAGGACATCGTCTGGATCAAGGATCGCCCGGTGCGCTATGGAAGTGCGACCACGCCCGATGCGCCGATGCAGGAGGATGCGCCCGCCGTCGCGCGGTTGCGCGACGCGGGGTGCGTGTTCATCGGGCAGACCACTACGCCCGAGTTCGGCTGGAAGGCGGTGACCGACAGTCCGGTTTACGGCATCACGCGCAACCCGTGGAACCCCGACAAGACACCGGGGGGGTCGTCGGGTGGGGCAGCGGTGGCAGCAGCCACGGGTGCGGGGGTGTTCCATCTGGGCACCGATGGCGGCGGATCAATCCGGATTCCGGCGGCGTTCACCGGCATCGCCGGACTGAAGCCCAGTTTCGGGCGGGTTCCGGCCTATCCGGCAAGCGCGTTCGGGACCGTGGCGCATCTGGGGCCGATGGCGCGGACGGCGGGCGATCTGCGGGTCATGCTGGCGGCGATGTCGGGCCACGATCCGCGCGACTGGTATCAGGGGGCGGCTGTCCTGCCGTCGCTTGCGCCGCCCCCGGTGGCGCTTGCGGGGCTGCGGATCGGGCACTGGTCGCGCCCGCCATCGGGGCAGGTGGCGCCCGAAGTGGCTGCACTGGTTGCGGCTGCCCTGCGAAGGATCGCGGATCAGGGGGCAGAGGTCGCCCCGGTGGACCTGCCGCCGGAAGACGATCTTCTCGGCCTGTTCCACCTGCATTGGTTTACCGGCGCGGCGGCACGGCTTGCGCAAGTTCCCGAAGCCCTGCGCGACGGACTTGACCCGGGGTTTCAGGCGATTGCCCGCGCCGGAGCCGAAGTGACGGCGACGGCCCTTGTGGCCGCCCAATCCCGGCGTTTGGCGTTCGGTATCGGCATGGACCGGCTTCTGGTCGAGCAGGATGTCATCATCTCGCCCGCTGTGACGATCCCCGCCTTTGGCGCAGGACGCGAAGTGCCCGAAGGCAGCGGCATGACGCGTTGGACCGAATGGGCGGGCTTCAGCTATCCTGTCAACCTCAGCCAGCAACCGGCCTGCGTCATCCCTTGTGGCTTGGCATCCGGCCTGCCCGTGGGGCTGCAGATCGTGGGGGCGCGCGGCGACGATGCCCGCGTTCTGGCGATAGCGGCGCTGCTGGAGCCTCTCTCAAGATAAATGCCGGGTTAACGGCACAAGGAAACCAACGCACAACAACAGGGAAACGCAAAAATGATCAACAGACGTGGACTTCTTCAATCCGGCCTTGGCGCAGGCGTCGCAGGTGCAGCTTTCCTCACGGCAGCGAACAACGCGGCGCAGGCGCAGGACACGACGCCGATTCCGGTGGGCTCGGCGCTGCCGATGTCGGGATTTGCTGCCGCCGACGGGATCGAGTTCAAGAACGGGCTTGATCTTGCCGCCGAAGAGATCAACGCTGCAGGCGGCATCCTGGGGCGTCCTGTCGAAATCCACATCGAGGACACCAAGGAAATGGGTGCCGATCTGGTCAGCCAGTCGATGCAGCGGCTGATCGACAGGCACGAGGTGCCGGTGATCATCAACGGTTACAACCTTGGCACCAACATGATCGAGATGGATATCGCAGCCGACAACGATATCCTGATGATGCACTACAACACGCTGATTTCGCACAACGAAAAATTCAAGACCGACCCCGCCCGCTACTATGGCTCGTTTCAGGGCGATCCGCCCGAGTTCTGGTACGGCCCCGGCTGCCTCAACTTCCTGCGGGAGCTTTCGACCACGGGGCAATGGTCCGCGCCCAACAACAAGATCGCCATCATCCCGTCGGCCAACGAATATTCGATCGTGATCGCCAACGCGATCCGCGACAAGGCGGCGGAATACGGCTTTGAGGTCAGCCTGTTCGAAACTGTGCCGTTCCCGACCAACCAGTGGGGGCCGACGCTGGCCAAGCTGCGCCAGGACCCGCCTGCGGCCATCATCGTCACCCACTTCCTGCCGCAGGATCTGGCGCAGTTCATGGTGCAGTTTCTGGCCCAGCCGACCAACAGCCTTGTCTACATGCAATATGGCCCGTCGCTGCCCGCCTTCCGCGAGATCGGGGGCGAGGCCGTCAACGGCGTGGTCTATTCGACGGTGGTCGGCTGCTTGCCGGACGAATTCTCGCGTCCCTTCCGCGAGTCTTACCGCGCGAAGTTTGGCCCGACTTCGGCCTTCATCACCGGCTCGCAAACCTATGACGGTCTGTGGATGTGGTCGATTGCCGCCGCAATCGCGGGCGGACCGGGTGCGCCCTTTGACAAGGATCAGGCGACGAAAATCGCCACGATCATGCGGCGCAATGTCTATCGCGGCGTCAACGGCACCTACCGGGCCGACCCCGAGGGCCAATCGGCCTATTGCTATCCCACGCAGGTGGCCGATCCTTCGCTAGGTATGCCGCACCAGTTCCTGCAGCATCAGGATTACACGACCGACCCCAAGCTGATCGCGCCGCCGCTGTACGCGACCGATGGCTTTATCGTGCCGCCGTGGATCACGGCATAAACTGACCCGACACCCTGTCGGCCAGGCATCGGGCCCGGCCGGATTTCCGGAAAGGACCGCCCCGCCTTGACGACCCACGAGCCGATCCTGCGATGCGAGAATGTGGTCAAGCGTTTCGGCTCGCTCGCGGCGGTTGATGGCGTGTCGCTGTCGGTTCGCGGGGGCGAGATTCTGGGCATTGGCGGGCCGAACGGCGCGGGCAAGACCACGTTCTTTGACGTGGTGACGGGCATCATTCCGGCAAGCGGCGGTCAGGTGCATTTCGGTCAGACCGACATCCTGCCGCTGCCTGCCGATCGCATCTGCCATCTGGGCATCGCGCGGACCTTTCAGTTGAACGCCGCCTTCGACAGCATGACGGTGCGCGAAAACGTCGAGATCGCAGCGTTTTTCGGCCGTGGGGTCAAGCGTTTCGGCTTCAGGTTGGGGCGCGATGTGCGCAGCGCAACCGATGCGGCGCTGGAGTTCGTCGGGCTGGCAGGCAAGGCTGACGAAACTGTTTCGCAACTGCCCGTCCTTGACCGCAAGCTTCTGATGATCGCGGGTGCGATTGCGACGGCGCCGCGGCTGCTGTTTCTGGATGAGCCGGTGGGCGGGCTGAACGCGGGCGAGATCGACCATATCATGGCGATGGTGCTGAAGTTGCGCGACCAGGGGCTGACCATCGTGCTGATCGAGCATGTCATGCGCTTTCTGCTGGCGCTGTCGGACCGGGTGATCATCATGCACCACGGCAAGGTGATCTTCGAAGGCTTGCCCGGTCAGGTGGCCGAGGATCAGACAGTGGTGGACACCTATCTGGGTGAAAGCACGCGCAAGCGGCTGAAAACCTTTTTCGACAACCGGACCGCGGGCGCATGAGCGTTCCGGTTCTTGACCTGTCGCAGATCGTGTCGGGCTACGACGTCATCAACGTGCTCAAGGGGGTGTCGCTGACGGTGGGCCGGGGCGAGCTCGTCGCGGTCGTCGGTCCCAACGGGCACGGCAAATCGACGCTGCTGAAAACCATCTCGGGCCTCGTTCCGCTGCGGTCGGGGGAAATCCGCATCGACGGGGGGACCATGGCGGGAGCGCCGCATCTGGTTGCTGCCAGCGGGGTTGCCCACGTGCCGCAGGGCGACATGCTGTTTGCGCAGATGACGGTGCTGGAAAACCTGCTGATGGGGGCCTACCTTGCGCCCGACCGGGCCGAAATGCAGCGCAGGCTGGACGAGGTTTATGCCCTGTTGCCGAAACTCGCCGATCGTCGTGGCCAGATCGCCTCGACCCTGTCGGGGGGCGAGCGGCGCATGGTGGGCATCGGGCGCGGGTTGATGATGGGCGGGCGCATCCTGCTGATCGACGAGCCTTCGCTGGGCCTTGCCCCGCTGATCATCGAACAGGTCTATGGCGTGATCGCCGATCTGTGCAAGTCGGGCCGCACTATCCTTCTGGTCGAGGAAAACCCGGCGCGGCTGGAGGGTCTGGCCGACCGGGTTCACCTTCTGGATGACGGCGAGATTGTCTGGTCGGGCAAGCCTGCCGATCTGATGGCGCGCGACGAATTGCTGACAACCTATCTGGGGGCCTGAGGATGCTGGATGTCGCCATGGCCATTCTGGTTGCAGGCCTGACTTCGGGGGCGCTGTATGCGCTGGCGACCATCGGGTTGTCGCTGGTCTGGGGGTCGATGGGCATGCTGAACATGGCGCATGCCGCGATGCTGACGCTGGGCGGCTATGTGGCCTTTACCGCCATCACCACGCTGGGCCTGCCGTTGCCGCTGGGCTTTCTGGCGGCGGTTGCGGTCGGAGCGGTAGCCGGGGCAGCGCTTTACGCAGGCATTGTGCGCAACCTGCTGCGCAACGACAAACCGCTGTTCGAGGCCAATGTGATGATCGCTACCGTCGGCATCGGCATCGCGTTGGAAAACGCGATCCTGATGGGTTACGGAGGTCAGCCGCTGAGACAGCCGGCCTCGATCCTCGGGTCGTTTCGGATCGGGCCGATGACCTTGCCTTATCAGAACCTGTTCATCATCGTGGTCGTCATCCTGATGATGATTGCCGTCTCGTTGCTGCTGAACCGTACGCGGATGGGCCGGGCGATCCGGGCTACGGCGCAGAACCGCGATGCGGCGCTGCTGATGGGGGTGGCCGTGAACCGCGTCTATCTGCAGGTGCTGATGCTGTCGGGCGCTCTGGCCGGGGTTTGCGGCATTCTGGTCAGTTCCATGACCCAGCTTTCGCCCCCCCTTGGCAATGACCTGATGCTCAAGGCGTTCATCATGTGCGTGGTGGCGGGTCTGGGCAATCTGCCGGGTGCTGTGGCTGCGGCCTTTGGCCTGGCCTTGCTGGAGGCGTTCGTTCAATACGCGTTCGGGGCGCGCTGGGGCTTTCCGGCGCTGCTGTTCGTGGTGATCGCAGTGCTGATCTGGCGTCCCTCGGGCCTGTTCGGCCGCGCTGAAATCCGGAGGATGTGAGGCGATGATGGAAACGACCCCGCGCTTGTCCCGTCAAGCCAAGACCGATCTGGTCATCGCGATGGTGGTAATCGCGGCCGCCGTGGCGTTGCCGTTCCTGATCGACAGCCGCTATGTGATGGGGCAGGTGATCCTTGCGCTGTTCTATGCCATCATCGCCTCGCAATGGAACTTGCTGTTCGGGTTTTCCGGCATCTTCTCGCTGGCGCAGATGGCGATCTTTGCTTTTGGCGGATACGCGACGGCGATGATCTGCTTCTACCTTGGCTGGAATGTCTGGGCGGCGCTGGTGCCGGGTGCCTTGGCGGCGGTCGCGGCTTCGCTGGTGATCGGGCTCGCCTGTCTGCGGTTGACGGGCGTTTATGTGGCGCTTCTGACGCTTGCGATTGCGCAGGTGATGTATCTGCTGATCGTCACCGATACCGAGTGTTACGTCATGGTGGGATCGATCTGCCGCCAGTTCACCGGGGGTGCCGTGGGGTTTGCGCGGTTCGGCGATCTGGGAACGCGCGAGTTGTTGAAGTCGCAATGGTTGATCGGCAATTATGCCATCGTGGCCACGCTGTTTGCGGTGACGCTGGGGGCGACCTATGCGATCATCAAAAGCCCTGTCGGCCTTGCCTTTCGCGCGCTGAAAGACAATCCGGGCTACGCGGTCGCGCGCGGGGTGAACCGGTTTCAGGCGCAGCTTCTGGTGTTCGGCATTTCGGCCTTTTTCACCGGGCTTGCAGGCGGTCTTTACGCCGCGCACTTTCAGGCGATAGGCCCCGGCATCCTGTCCACTTCGCAGTTGATGTTCATCATCGCCATTGCGGTGGTCGGCGGTGTCGGTACGTTCTGGGGCCCGCTGGTCGGTGCCATCGTGCTGATGGCCGCCGATGAAGTGATGCGCGAGACGGGCGAATTCCGCACCCTTGGCCTTGGCATCATCATCGCGCTGTCCATCGTGCTGATGCCCAAGGGGCTTGTGGGCCGGATCGGCGATCTGATCCAATGGCGCGCGCGACAGGGCCAGCGCAAGGCCGAGCCCACGGCGCACCCCGCAACAGGAGAACGACGCGATGTATGACACGATCATTGTGGGTGCCGGTTCTGCCGGGTGCGTTCTGGCCAATCGGTTGAGCGCGGACCCCGCCCGCAAGGTGCTGTTGCTGGAGGCCGGGCGCGGGGCACCCAAAGCGTCGGACATCCCGTCGGATTGGCCCACGATGTTCAATACCGAGGCAGACTGGGGGTATTACACCGAACCGCAAGCGGGTTGCCGGGGGCGGCGGGTGTTCTGGCCAAGGGGGCGGATGGTGGGCGGATCGGGCGCGCTGAATGCGATGATCTATATTCGGGGCCTGCCGTCCGACTATGACGGATGGGCCGCCATGGGCTGCACCGGCTGGGCATGGGATGATGTGTTTCCGGTGTTCAAGGCATCTGAAAGCAACGCGGAACTCGGCAACGACCCTTATCACGGGGCCGATGGTCCGTTGCATATCGGCAATGTCGCACATGTCGACCCCAACGAGGTGAAGTGGATCGAAGCCTGTCATGCCGCAGGCTATCCGCTGAACCGCGATTTCAACGGGGCGTCGCAGGAAGGCGTGGGCCTCTTTCAGTTCACCATCAAGGGAGGCGAGCGTTGGGGCACCGGCAAGGCCTATCTGCGCCCGGTGCTGGAGCGGCCTAATCTGACAGTGCGCACCGGCGTTCTGGCAACCGGGCTGGTGATCGAAAAAGGTCGCGTCACCGGCATCCGTTTTCTGGTTAACGGCATTCCCGAAGTTGCACATGCGGGCTGCGAGGTCATCCTGTCGTCAGGCTCCATCGGCACCTGCCACTTGATGCTGCTGTCGGGGATCGGTCCGGCGGATGAGTTGCGCAGCGTTGGGGTCAGCCCGGCGCATGACCTGCCCGGTGTGGGTAAAAGCCTGCAGGATCACATCAACATCCCCATCACCTTCTACACGCACGAGGCCATCGGCGTCGGGGCCTGGACCGATGAAAGCCTCGCCCGCGATCTGGCGGAATGGGAGGCCACCCGCAGCGGTCCTCGGTCGTCGCCTTGGGTCGCTGCGGGCGGCTTTGTGAAAAGCAGGCCCGATACCGAACCTGATCTGCAACTTTACGGGGCCATCAGCCCGCACCGCGACTATGTGCGCTTTTTGTCCTCGAAACCCGGCATCACCCTGCACACCACCCTGCAACGCCCCGACAGCCGGGGCGAGATCCGGCTGCGCTCTGCCGATCCGGTCGAGCATCCGGCCATCGACCCGCGCTATTTCGTCAGCGACCCCGATGGGTCCGACATCGCCACGCTGGTGGAGGGCATCCGCATCAGCCGCCGCATCGCGGCCCAGTCGCCGCTGCACGAGATGATCGCAGGCGAAGTAACGCCAAGCGCCGAATGCGTGACGGATGCCGAGATCGAGGGTTACATCCGCGGCCATTGCACGACGCTTTATCACCCGACCAGCACCTGCCGGATGGGAACCGATCCGATGGCCGTGGTCGATCCGGCGACGATGAAGGTGCACGGGATAGACGGGCTGCGGATTGCGGATGCCTCGGTCTTTCCAAAGATGGTGTCGGGCAATACCAACGCCCCCACCATCATGATCGCCGAACGCGCCGCTGCGAAGATTCTTGCCGGTTGACGGCGCGCAAGCAAGGAGATGGTCATGCCCACCGGATTCAACTTTCATGAGCTTTACCTGTGGCACGAAACCGGCAACGCCGCGCAGTTCTTTCCGCCCGGACTGACGATCGAACCGGGCGAGCACGCCGAAAACGCCCTGACCAAACGGCGGTTTCGCAACTTGCTGGAAGTCTCTGGTCTGTTGGACAAGCTGACCCCGATCCCTTCTGCCGCACTGACCGAGGATGATCTGGTGTTGCTGCACGACCGCGATTATGTGCGCCGCATCAAGGCGCAAAGCGATGCGGGCGGGGGCGAGGCGAGCGCGCTTACGCCTTTCGGCAAGGGCAGTTACGAGATTGCCGTGCTGGCCGCCGGGGGCACTGCGGCGGTGATGGACGGCGTGCTTTCGGGGCGCATCGACAATGGCTATGCCTTGGTGCGCCCGCCAGGGCATCATGCCGAACCGGCCAAGGGAATGGGATTTTGCCTGTTCGGGAACATCCCCCTGGCCATCCTCAAGAACCGCCAGACTCACCGGTTTGGCCGGGTGGCGGTCGTGGATTGGGATGTGCACCACGGCAACGGCACACAGGCCGCCTTCTATGACGATCCTTCGGTTCTGACGATCTCGATCCATCAGGACCGGCTTTACCCGCCCACCTCCGGCAATCGGTCCGAGCGTGGTCAGGGGCGCGGCGAAGGGTTCAACCTCAACATCCCCTTGCCCGCCGGGTGCGGGCACGGAGCCTACGTGGCGGTGTTCGAGCGGGTCGTTCTGCCGGCGCTTGAACGCTATCGGCCCGACCTGATCGTGGTTGCCTGCGGCTTTGACGCGGCTGCATCGGACCCGCTGGGCCGGATGATGCTGCACAGTGAAACCTTTCGACAGATGACGCGGGTGCTGAAACAGGCGGCCGATGCGCTATGCGGCGGGCGGCTGATGATGTCGCATGAGGGCGGCTATTCGGCCTCTTATGTGCCCTACTGCGGGCTGGCGGTGATGGAAGAGCTTTCGGGCCAGCGCACCGGAGTTGACGATCCGTTCCTGCCGCTGTTCGAGGGTTATGCGGGTCAGGCGACAGAACCGCACCAGATGGCTTTCATTGACTCGGCTGCCGAACTTGTCCCGGAAATGGCAGTCCGATCGTTCTAGGTTCAATCGCAAGGGCATCACTCCGCAGCATGTCTGCGCGAAACATGGCCAGGTCGGATCAACAATGTCAAAAGATTGCCGGCGTCGCGCTTTCGGTCAATTCGGATGGGCTCGATCTCGCCGCGTCGTGCCGGGTCGAAATCGAAAACGGCAAGGTTCTTTACCCGGAGATTGCAGTGAACGGCACAACGCACTGGGACGGCTCGGAAGTTGACTGGCCGATCCGTGATCCCGGAACAAAAGCCCTCTGGTAAACACCTTCCGACGACACCCCACAAAATGAAGATCGAAAACCGATCCCCCCAACCGCAATCTTTCCGGCGACCCCGCTGGCTCCCCGCCAGTGACCGCCCACTTCGTTTGCCTGGATCGCGGTGTTGAGAACCAACTCCTCTGGTCCCTCAATTCACCCCCCCGCGACGCCCGCGATGTAAGTCGCGGTCATCAGGTCCAGGTGCGCGCCTCCACCGTTCTTGGCGATGGTGATCTCGGCATCGGACTGGCGGGCGTAGAGCGCCGGATCATCGTAGAAATCGGCCAGCACATCGGTTTCGGTGATCGCGCCGGAGGCGAGCGGGGCGATCAACTCGCCGATGTGGTGCAGGGTCGTGGCGCGGGCGTCGACGAACACACGGGCGCGGGACATGGCGGTGTCGTCGACCTCGCGCATCTCGGGGGTATAGGCGCCGATCAGGTCGAGGTGTTGGCCGGGTTGCAGCCAGTCGCCCTTGATCAGCGGGTCGGTCGCCAGGGTGGCCGTGCAGATGATGTCGGCGGCGCGCACGGCGGTCTCGAGGTCCGTGGCAACCGCGTGGCCCGCCGAATTGCACATGGCGGCGGCGTTGGCTTGGGTGCGCGACCAGACGGTAAAGCGGGCATCGGCAAAGATGCTCCGATAGGCGTCCAGCATCGACCGCGCCACAGTGCCCGCGCCGACCAGCAGAATGTCGCGGCTGTCTTTGCGTGCCAGGCGCGAGGCGGACAACAGACTGTCGCCAGCCGTTTTCCACTTGGTCACCAGATGGAAATCCAGCAGCGCCTTCGGCATCCCATCGGTATCGTCGAACAGCGCCACCACACCGTTGACCGTCGGTTTGCCGCGCGCCGCATTGCCCGGAATGATCGTGCCGACCTTGACCAGCGACCCCAGCCCGTCGATCCATGCGGCGCGGTCCAACAGGCGGTCTGGCCCGCGTGCCAGCAGAATATCGGCAATCTTGGCGCGGGGCAGGCGGTGGCCTGACTCAAGCGCCGCCAACAGGCCGGTCCAGGTCAGATGCGCTTCGGCTTCGGGTCCGATCAGGTCCACAGGTTGTCCTCTTCGTTAGCCATGCGCGCAGCGGCGATCTTTGTCGATCATCCGGTCACAGAATGCCGCAGGCTGCCAGCGGGTCAGCAAATTGCCGATGTCAAAGATCACCGCTTGGGGCTGCAACATCCACCTCTTTGCGCCGTTTGGTTTCGCGCCAGAGCGTATACAGCCCCGCCCCGCAGATCAACGCAATCCCCGCCCATCCGGTCAGGTCGGGCCGGGTGCCAAAGATTACCACACCCCAGAATATCGCCATCGGCATGCCCACATACTCGAACGGTGCCACAAGGGCGGCTTCGGTGGTGCGGTAAGCCTGCGCCATCATCAACCCGCCGATGCCGACCGCAAGCCCCGTGGCGACAAAGGCCCAGACATCCCCCGCCGCGGGCACGATCCACGGGCGGAACAGAAAGCTGAACAAGCTGCCTTCGCGCGCCAGATGCCCGTCGCCAACCCACAGGCCCATCGTGGATGACACCACGATGAACCCGATCTGCACAAAGAAATTCAGCGTCATCGCACTTTCGGTATCGCGCATGCGGCGGGTCATCATGTGGCTGGAGGCATAGCAGAACGCCGATATCAGCACCAAGATCGCCGCAGGCTGGATCACCCCCGCACCGGGCCGCAGCATGATCAGGACGCCGATCATGCCCAACACCACCGCGCCCCAGCGATGCGGCCCGACCCTTTCACCCAGGATCACCGCCGACATCAGCGTGACGAACAGCGGCGAGACGAACGCCGTCGCCACCGCATCGGCCAGCGGCATCACGGCCAGCGCCAGAAAATAGCAGACGTTCGACACCATGACGATACACACCCGGAACAGATGCTCGCGCCACCGCCGGGTCAGAAGTTGCCGATAGCTGGTGCCCGACAGCTTGATGACGAACAGCACCAGCGCCATGCCGATGATCGCCCGGATCAGGATCACCTGATGCAAGGCATAGGCCCCCGACAGCGACTTGATCGCAAGGTCGTTGACCGACAGGACCGCAGCCCCGCCGAGGGCCAGAAGGATGCCCGACAGCGGGCTTGAAGGCGTGGTTTTCATGCATTCAAATCATAATGGTTGGGCCAACCCGTCTGTCCCGCCTGCGACATTATGTGCGCGCAGCCCTGACAACCCGCTCCAGCACCTCCAGAAACCGCGACCGGTCGGTTTTCGAGAATGGTCGCCCGCCACCCTGCCGGAACGGATCGGCGCTGCGCAGGTCGCTCATCAGGTCGCGGGTCGCCAGCACCATGCCGATGTTGCGAGGGGTCAACTCCTCGCCGTTGTGTTTCACCACGCGCGCCCCCGCCGCTACGCATCTGGCGGCCAGGGGAATGTCGCCCGTCACCACCACGTCGCCGGGGCCTGCGCGGTCGGCTATCCACTTGTCGGCCTCGTCCGGGCCGTCGGGGACGAACACCGATTCCACCAGCGGGTTGGCCGACGGGCGAATGCCGCCGTTGGACACCAGCACCATCACCATCCCGTGCCGGATCGCCACCCGCTCTGCCTCGATCTTGACCGGGCAGGCGTCGGCGTCGATGAACAGCCGACCGTCAGGCATGAAGGGCGGCCGCGTGAAACGCGATATGTTCCTCGATGAACGTCGCCACGAAGAAATAGCTGTGGTCATACCCCTTCTGCATGCGGAACGATCCGCCCTGACGGCGATGCGCCATGGCCCCCGCCAAGGCTTCGGGCATCAACAGGTCCAGAAACTGATCCGCCGTGCCCTGATCGATCAACATCGCCCCGTCAAACCCCCGTTTGCGCATCAGCAGGGTGGCATCATGGGGCGACCACAGCGATTCGTCCGCCCCCAGATAGGCGGTAAACTGTTTGCGGCCCCAGTCGCTCGACGCCGGATGGCAGATCGGCGCGAAAGCCGACACCGACCGGAACCGCCCCGGAATCCCCATCGCCAGCGTCAGTGCGCCATGCCCGCCCATCGAATGCCCGCTGATCCCCTGCGCCCCCTGTTCCAGCGGAAAGGCACCAAACACCAGTCGCGGCAAGTCATCCGCCAGATAGTCCCACATCCGGAAATGCGGGTTCCACGGGGTTTTCGTGGCGTTCACATAGAAGCCCGCCCCTTGCCCCAGATCGAACGCCGCGTCGTTCGCCACCCCCTCGCCGCGCGGCGAGGTATCGGGAAAGATCAGCGCGATCCCCGCCTCCGCCGCCCAGCGCTGCGCCCCCGATTTGACCATGGCATTCTCATGGGTGCAGGTCAGCCCCGACAGATACCACAGCACCGGCACCGCCCCATGCTCGGCCTCCTCCGGCAGGAACAGGCCAAAGGTCATCTCTGTCCCCGTGGCAGTCGAGGCATGCGAATAAACCCCCTGCACACCGCCGAACGCCCGGTTTTCCGAAATCGTCTTCATCGCAGTCTCCCTATCCCGTCACCCAGGCAATCACCGCCGTCACCGTCAGCACCGACATGGCCGTCGAGACCAGAATCGCCGTCGAAACCCGCTGGGGTGCCACCCCGTAGTGTTGCGCCAGAATGAACACATTCCCCGCCACCGGCAACGAGGCCGCCGCCACCATCACCCCCGCCGCCACCCGATCGACCGGAAAGATCACGAATGCCGCCACCGCCACCGCCGCCGGATGCAGCACCAGCTTGGCCGTGGACAGCCAGACCGCCACCTCCAGCCGCTCCGCCGTGCGCCCCGCCAGCGAGGCACCGATGGCAAACAGCGCACACGGCGTCGCCGCAGCCCCCAGCAACGTCAGGAATTCATTGACCGGCACCGGCAGCACCCACCCCGTGCCGCCCCACGCAAGCCCCAGCACCACCGACACGATCATCGGGTTGCGCAGCAACCCCAGCCCCAGCAACCGGAAAATCCCCGGCGACATCCGCCCCTCGCGCAGGCCGGTGATCAACATCGTCAGAATCGACGAAAACACGATCAGATCGACCGCCAGCACCAGCAGAACCGGCCCCACCGCCAGCGGACCCAGCAGCAGCGTCAGCATCGGGATCCCCAGAAACCCCACATTGCCGATCACCCCGCAATGCGCCTCGATCACCGCCTCGACCGGCTTGGTGCCGCGCAGCAGCGCCACCCCCGCAACCAGCGCCCAGACCAGCGTGGTGGCCCCCAGATAGGCCGCGATGAACGCCCAACTGAACACCGCCGCCACATCCAGATTGGCCGCAAAGCCGAACAGCATGGCCGACAGGGCGAAATAGAACACGAACCGGGTCAGATAGGCCGTGGCCTCGGCACTGAAAAACCGCAACCTCCCGGCGGCAAAGCCCAGCCCGATCACCGCAAAGAACGGCAAGGTTTTCACAAGGATCGCCAGCATGATCTTTGGTGTCACGCAAGC
>JBBRVJ010000056.1:0-19702 GCA_038246975.1 Rhodobacterales bacterium
CACTTTCATTTTTTATAACAACGGGTTGCACGTTGTCGCCGTCCATCACCCGGACCAGGGGTCCACTTGCCGCCGCCCCGTTGATCGTGATGCCATCCGCACCGGGCCGGTCGATCAGTGCATTTGCGGCCAGCAAGGCCCAGGTTGATTCCTGCGTCGACAGCGCCCTAACCCCTGCGATCCGGTCGGTCAACGCCTCGCGGTCTACCGCCTCGGACCCCGATTCCACAGCCAGCGTCAGCACCGCCGCCGTGTCACGATAGTTGGTGCCATAGTCGGTGCGGAACACCTGTTCCGCCTCGAGTCCGGTCCGCGCCTCCAGCCCTGCCGCCGCCTTGCGGAACATCGCATCGGCGCGGGGTTGGTCGCCGTAACTGGCCAGCGCCGCCCCCAGTTGCGCCTGTGCCGTGGGCGTCGCGAACGCAGCGCCCTTGACGTCGGCGTAATAGCGCAAGTCGCCCACCGCCGCCGCCCCTTCGCGGGCAAGCACCATCAGGGCATAGGCCAGCGCCTCGCCTCCCGTATCGAAATCGGGGAAGTAATTGACCTGATTGCGAAGGTTATCAAGCGCTTGGCGGAAGGCCACGTCGGGCACGGCGTAACCCCGCGCCTTGGCCCGGCTGAGAAAATCGGTCACAAACGCATCCAGCCACATGTCGCCGCTGGATGGTCCCCACAGCCCGAACCCACCCGAGGACGACTGGTTGGTCAGAACCTCGGCCACCGCCTGTTCGATCCGCACCCCCAGATTGTCGGCCCCCGGAAGGGCCATCGCCTGCGCCATCTCGTCGAAATACAGCAGCGGCAGGGCTTTGGAGGTGATCTGTTCGGTGCAGCCATAGGGATAGCGGTCGAGCGCCGCCAGAATTCCCGGCGCATTCAGCCGGGCAATCGGGCCGACCGCCAATGTCGCCTTGGACGTGGCCGGGATGAGCCCCGCAAACGCCGCCGCGTCGAAGGTGAAGCTTTGCCCCCTGGCCAGATCAAGGCGCGACACCCGTACAACCTCGGGGTCGTTGACCTGCACGGGAATGGTCAGGGTCTTCTTCAACTGCTTGCCGTCCGGTGTCACCAAGGCCACATCTATGGTATAAAGCCCCGCCGCATCCGCCTTGACCGGCACTGCAAAAACCATCTTGCCCTTGTCGGCCAAGTCAAATCCCGATGGCACGGTGCCCAGGGTCAGCCCCGCCGACGACACATCCAGTGACATCCGGCCCGACGGCCCGGTCGCGTGGACAATTTCCAGCAGCAACCGGGATTCGTCCCCCGGCGACAGGAAGCGCGGCAGACTGGCGGTGACGACCACCGGGTCACGCACCAGCACATCCGCCGTCGCCTGACCTACGCCCTTGGCAGACCAGACCACCGCCATCACCCGGACCGTTCCGTTGAACGACGGCAGATCGAACGACGTGCGGGCATAGCCATCGGCCCCGACCTGAACCGGCCCGGTAAAATAGGCGACGAGGTCTTCGGTCGGAGGCGGGGCTTTCAGCCGCGACTGCGCACCTGCGTCGCCACCGGAACGGACCACACCTTGGGCGCCGTTCAGCCCGTCGATCAGACGGCCATAGATGTCGCGGATGCCGACGCCCAGCTTGCGCTGGCCGAAGTAGTGGCCTTGCGGATCCGGCGGCTCAAATCCCGTAAGGTTAAGAATTCCCAGATCAATCGCCGCAATCGTGGCATAGGCGGTATCACCCGGTTCCAGCCCGTCAACCTTGACTGCCACCGCCATCGGCCCGCGTGGCGCGGCTTCGGGGGCGGTCTCGATCGCGGCCGAAAGCGCCCGCAACCCGGGGTCAATCGCGGCATGAGTCAGGCCCAACGCGCGCGCCGGATTGCGCCCCGCCGCCACATCCATCGGTCGCAGGACCGACGCGGTGACATAGACGCCCGCGCCCCATTCATCCGTCACGGTCAGCGGGATCAGGTTTTCACCCTCGACCACCTCAACCGCCTGCATCGCGACCAGCCGGTTCGACAGCACGGTGATCAGCGCCGTCCCCGCCGCGCGCGGCACGACCCGCAGCATCGCGGTTTCACCCGGTTTATAGGCCGCCTTGTCCAGCGACAGTTCCAGAGTATCGGGGGTCGAGGTGACGTCGGCAGGCGCATACCAACCCGCATAGAAGGTGGTGGATGTCGCCGCCACCTGCCCGTCGTTGCGCTCGACACTCAGTTCGTATTCGCCCCATTGGACGGGGGCTGCGATTTCAGCGGGTGCATCGGCCAGCCCCAGATCGCCCTCGGCGACGACCGAGCGGGAAATCACAGGCTCCCAATTCCAGCTTCCATAGCTTTGATACCATTGGTAATTCGTCTCGATCCGGGTCAGCACCCAATGCGCGGTCATCGCGGCGGGCGCCAGATCGGGGCCCACACCGATGATCTGGAACCGGGCATTGGACCCTTCGGCCGCGACCTCGTCGAACAGCGGCTTTACCCCGATCATCGGCGCAGAGGGCGTCAGCAGTTTCGACACCCGGCGTTCGACCGGGCGACCGGACCCTTCGGCGACCCGCACCGTCACCCGCGCCTCCAGCGGTCGCAGCGGGTCATCGACTTGCGGCAGGGCGACGTCGATCACCGCATTGCCCGCCTCGTCCGTCCGCAGACCGCCGAAGCTTTCCAGCCGCGCATCAAAGAGGTCGTCGTGGCGGCCAAAGACATAGCCGGGAAACGCCTCCAACCCTTTTGCAGCGCGCAGCAGAACCTCGCCTTCGATGGCAAGGTCAGCCCCCGGTGCGCCGAACAGATAGCGCGCGGCGATGGTCAGGGCAGGCGTATCGCCCAGCCGGATCGGAGCATCGGCAAGCGTCAGGTCAAAGTCGATGCGTTCGGGCAGGAAATCCTCGACCAGAAACGTCACGCTGGCCAGCGCGCCTGCGTCCTGATCGGCCAGCACCTCCAACCGCCAGACCCCGCGCGGTGCAGACCCGGCGATGGGCAAGGCGAACACATGCCCGCCGGCACCACCATCTTCGACCAGCGCGCGGTAGTATTCGACCCCATCGGGCCGCAGAACGACGGCGGTCAGCGGCAGACCGGTCAACGCCTCGGCTGTCGCATCGCGCGACAGGGCGGTGGCATAAACCGTTTCGCCCGCCCGATAAGCCCCGCGATCCGTGGTCAGGAACACATCGACCGGGGGGGCCGCCTCGCGCCCTTCAACCCCGCGATCCGACAGGTCGAACTCCGGATCGGTCAGGGACAGGAACGCCAGATCGCCAGTCCCTTCACGCACCACGACCAAGGCGGGGGCAGCACCCCCCGTGCCGCGCAGCAGACCGGCATCCAGACGGGCGTAGCCCTGATCGTCGGTCGTGGCGGACCCCAAAACCTCGTTTGCGGTGCCGAGCAGGTCGACCGACACCCCGGCCTTAGCCGCAGCCGTGCCCAAAGACCGCACGAACACATGCAGCCCGTCGACCCCCGACATCGTGGTCAAGCCAAGGTCAGAGATGACGAACCACTGCCATCCGGCGGGTGACGTATAGGGGTCCACGCCGGGAACCGAAGCGCGTAGCGCATATATCCCCGGCGCCTGCCCCACAATCGCCGCGTCCAGCGGCAAGCGGGTGGTGACATCGACGTTCACCTCTTGCGCGACTTCGGCTTTGCCCGTCCAGATCTGGGTGCCGATCTCGCCGTTGAAATAGCCTTCCTGATAGTCCGCCATCGGTTGCCCGAAATAGCCGTTCTGCAAGGAACGCAACAGGTTGCGGTCGGTCACTCGGAACAGGGTGAGGTCAAGCCTGGTGGTGTTCACCGTTTCGACCGGGATCGACGCGCCCCCGGTTTGCGGCAGCACATAGCCCCGGCCGGGGAAACGTACGCCGGGGCTGCGGTCGCGGATATAGGCCGTGATCTGCACCGATTTCGCCAATTCCTGCCCATCTGCTGCGGGCAACCCCTCGCGGAACGTCACCGAAACCCGCGCGCCACGGGTCACGCCCTGGACGCACAACTGTCGATAGCCGTCGAACGAGACAGACAGACCGGGTTCGGGAAGCTGCACAAAGTTGGAATAGTCCACGCCCGACGCCACGAGGTCTTCGGTGAAGTTAACGCAGATACGCGGGCGCGGGCTGTCAGTCTGCACTTCGTTCTCGGCAATCCGGAATCCGTATTTGCCGATCGCATTCACCAACGCAGCGGCAGTATCGTCACGCGGTTGCAGGGCTTGAGCCAGACGCAGGGCCGACACGGTGTCGCGGCCCCTGCCGATCGCCTCGGCAGCCTCGCCCATGGTCACCAGAATGCTGTGCTGCAAGGCGGGGTTGCCCGCCCTCAGATAGGCGTTCATTGCCGCCTGAAAGCTGCGTTCGCGCAGGCTGCCCTGATTGGGGCCTTCGGCTTGGCCCGCCGCCAGCAGCAACCGCGCGTATTCTGCCCAGCCCTCGGGCAAATCGGTGCGGTTCAGCGCAGCCCCGGTGAACCGTGCTGCCAGATCGTCGTCACCATCCGCCTCGGCCTGCGCGGCCGATGCCATATGTTCTTCGGCCGTCCAGCCATCCGTCACGTGCTCGTTCGCCAGATTGGCCGCTTGCGCGGTCGCGGCCGAAATGTCCCAATCCTGCAGAAACTTCAGCTCGCCCCGCCGCTTGCGGGCCAACGTCTCGACCCCCTCTTCGGCGGTGATCACATAGCCTGAATAAGCTCCCTGAAAGAACGACGTGTCGCCGGGGTTGGATTTGGAAAAACACGAGGCGCTTCTGGTATTGAAGGTAAAGGCGGTGCACTGGGTGTTGGCAAGGCAGGCCCGTTCACAGGCGTCCAGCGTGGTGTCGAAGTAGGTCGCAATGTCGCCGCCCGGCAGATCGGCGTCCTGACTGATCACGAACCGCTTTTCGGGCACCAGCGTCTGGGCGAAACTTGCCACTGGCCCCAAGCCCAAAACGCCGACAAGAGCCGCAAAAACAAAAGCACGCATCGACAATCCTCCAAAACGCAACACGTAGATGGTCGCATGGCGGTTCCCCTGTTGGCAAGGTATCTTGCCTGTACGACACTCTTTGTCACGTTAAGCCGCCGTTCACTTTGTTACGCCAGGTTGGCGGCGGGATTGCGCACCGGACAGAAGGTCCGGGCTGGCATATGGCGGTATGGGTCGGAATGGACATCGCAGATCGGTTGGCAAAAGAGCGCAGGGCAAGGCTGGCCGCCGAACGCTTGCTGGAACAGAAAAGCCTCGAGTTGTTCACCGCCAATGAAAAACTGGCGCTGCATGCAAGGTCCTTGTCCGATCAGATCGTCGAGCAGCGGCAGGTCGTGAAATCCGCCCTGACCGAAGCCGAATCGCTGAAAGGGCAGAACATCCGCTTTGTCCACGAACTTGACCGCGCTCACACCATGGCCGTGATGGCCGAGCGGCGGTTGTGGGATTCAATCAACACCTTGCGCGACGGTTTTGCCGTGTTTGACGCCGAAAAGAAACTGGTTGTCGCCAACAAAGCTTATATCGCAGCCTTTGAAGGGCAAAATGTTGACCCCGGGATCGGCTACGGCGAAGTCGTGCGACTGGCTGCGGAAAGCGGGGCCATAGACATGGCCGATCAAAGTTCAGCCGACTGGCAGGCCATGATGATCGACCGCTGGGATCAAGACCCGATTCCCCCCATCACGATCAAGTTTCTGTCCGGGATCTGGGTCAAGATCGCGGAAAGGCGGGCCGTGTCCGGCGACGTCGTGACCCACGCGCTGGATATCACCGAACGGATGCGGGTTTGGGCCGCGATCGAGGCGATCCCGGATGGATTCGTGCTTTATGACAGGGAGGACAGGCTTTTGACCTGCAATCAGCGCTACCGCGACATTTATGCCGTTTCTGCGCCCGCGATGGTGCCCGGGGCAAGATTCGAAGACATCCTGCGCTATGGGCTTGCGCAGGGCCAGCACTCCGACGCCAAGGGACGCGAAGAGGAATGGCTTGCCGAACGGATGTTCCAGCATCGCAATCCCCAAGGCATCCAGGAACAGCAGCTCAGCGACGGGCGCTGGATCAGGGCCCACGATCATCCGACGCCGGACGGCGGCCACGTCGGGTTGCGGGTCGACATCACGCCGCTGAAGGAACAGCAGGTGGCACTTCTGGCGGCCCGCGAGGCGGCAGAAGCCGCAAACCGCGCCAAATCCGCGTTCCTCGCGAACATGAGCCACGAAATCAGAACCCCGATGAACGGCGTGGTCGGCATGGCGGAGCTGCTGTGCGATACCAATCTGTCCGAAGAACAGCGCCTGTTCGCCGAAACCATCCGGTCCTCGGGCGAGGCGTTGCTGGTCATCATCAACGACATTCTGGATTACTCCAAGATCGAGGCGGAACGGCTGACCCTGCACCCCGAACCCTTTGATCTGGAACGCACGATCCACGAGGTTGCGATGCTGCTGCAACCGCGCGCACGGGCCAAGGGGCTGGACCTGATGATCGACTTCGACATGTTCCTGCCCACCCGGTTCATCGGCGATCCGGGGCGGATGCGACAGGTTCTGACCAATCTGATCGGCAACGCAGTCAAATTCACCGACACCGGCCATGTCCTGATCCGTGTCGTGGGGATGGAGGCAGAGTCCGGGGATCAGCAGTTGCACATCACCATCGAGGATACCGGCATCGGTATCGCGCCTGAAAACCTGAGCCACATCTTTGGCGAGTTCAATCAGGTCGAAAGCCAGTCCAACCGCAAGTTCGAGGGTACCGGCCTTGGTCTTGCCATCTCGCGCCGCCTGATCGACCGGATGGGTGGCGAGGTGTGGGTTGACAGCGAGTTGGGCAAGGGGTCGTGCTTCGGCTTCCAGTTGACCCTCCCGCTGGCTGAAGAGGTCGCCCCCGCCCTGCTGCCCGTGTTGGTGCGCCGGATGCTGGTGGTCGATGATCAATTCATCAACCGCACCATTCTGGAACGCCAACTTGTGCCCTGCGGCATTGACGTGATGCTGTGCCGATCGGGGCCCGAGGCTTTGGCCGTGCTGGACCATGACCGGGATTTCGACATAATCCTGACCGATCACAACATGCCCGACATGGACGGTCTGGTTCTGGCGCAGCACATTCGCGCGGCAGGTCTGACGATGCCCATCGTGCTGTTGTCTTCCAACCCGGCCTTGGCGCGGGAGTGTGACCGGGACGGAACCCTGACGGCCGTGTTGCAAAAACCGATCCTGCGGTCTGAACTTTACCGACGTTTGCAGGCGCTGACAGCGCCCGAGCCGCCGGTACATACTCAAACCGTCGAACCGACCTTGAACGGCAGCCGCCTGATGCGCGTCCTTGCTGCCGAGGACAACCTGACCAACCAGCTGGTCTTTCAGAAGATGATGCGTGACACCGACATTGAGTTGGCCTTTGCCGCAAACGGTCTCGAGGCGGTCGCCCAGTTCAAGACTTTCCGGCCCGATCTGATCTTCATGGACATCTCGATGCCCGAGATGGACGGGCGTGAGGCTGCGCAAGCGATCCGGGCGCTGGAGGCGGGGCGCAGCCATGTGCCGATCATTGCCCTGACCGCCCATGCGATGGACGGCGACGAAACCGCCATCCTTGCCGCCGGGATCGACCGCTACATGACCAAACCGCTGCGCAAGGCAAGCCTGATGGAAATGCTGGCAGCACACTGCCCGGTCGAGGCGCGACCTGTCACTGCCGATCAAGGTCAGAGAACGGGGACCTAACCCTCTGCAATCGTTTGCAGAAAGGCCGCACCGAAACGATCTATCTTTTGCGGCCCAAGTCCTGCGATGCGGTCCAACTCTCCCAGCGTCGAAGGCCGCGCTTCCGCGATCTGCCGCAAGGTCGCATGAGAGCACGACAGGTATTTGCCGATCCCGTCCTGCCCACGCGACAGGGTCAGTTGCACATCCGCCAACTGGTCGAACAGTTGCCCCGCATCGCGCCCGGCCAGTTTACGCCGCGCGGGGTGCATCGCGGGGGTGGCGGCCCCGGTGATCACGTCCAGAAACGCGACGCCGTAGCTTTCCAGCTTTTTCGCGCCGACCCCGGTGATCCCCATCATCGCGTCCAGACTGGCGGGCCGGCGTTCGGCCATCTCGATCAGGGTCCGGTCGGCAAAGACCACATAAGCGGGCACGCCCGCCGCCTCGGCCAATGCGCGGCGCTTGGCCTTGAGGGCCGACAGCAGGTCGGCGTCCTCGTCCGCGACCAAGGCCTTGACGACCACGCGCGACGCGGCACTGGTGATCGTATCCTTGCGCAAGGTGATGCTGGCCTCGCCGCGCAGGATCGGTCGCGCCGCATCGGTCATCCGCAGGGCGCCGTGACGTTCGGCGTCGGGGCGCACAAGGTCGCGGCCCATCATCTGGCGCAGCACCGCGCCCCATGCCGGTTTCGACAGGTCACGCCCGACCCCAAAGGTCGGCAACTGATCGTGGCCGCGTTCCTTGACCTTGGGCGTCGCCGTGCCGGTCAGCACGTCGATCAGATGCCCGGCCCCGAACCATTCGCCCGTGCGCAGCACCGCCGACAGGGCCTTGCGCACCGCTTCGGTTGCGTCGAACACGGCAACCGGGCGGTCACACAGGTCGCAATAGCCGCATGGGGCAGAGGTTTCGCCAAAATACCCCAGCAGAACCTGCCGCCGACAGGCCACCGCCTCGGCCAGCCCCAGCAAGGCATTCAGGCGTCCGTGGTCGGCGGCCTTGCGGTCGGTCGGCGCCGCGCCTTCGTCGATCTGGCTGCGGCGCAGGCGGATATCGTCAGGGCCATAGAGCGTCAGGGTTTCAGCCGGGGCGCTGTCGCGCCCGGCACGCCCGATTTCCTGATAATATCCTTCGATGGATTTCGGCAGATCGGCGTGGGCGACCCAGCGGATATCGGGCTTGTCGATTCCCATCCCGAAGGCAATCGTCGCGACCACGATCAGCCCGTCTTCCTGCTGAAACCGGATTTCCACCCGGCGGCGTTCTTCGGGGTCCATGCCGCCGTGATAGTAACAGGCCGAGTGGCGCTCTTCGCGCAGGGCCTGTGCCAGAACTTCGGTCTTGGCGCGGGTGCCGCAATAGACGATCCCGGACTGCCCGCGCCGCGCGGCGGCAAAGCCCAGAATCTGATCGCGCGGTTTGTCCTTGACGGCAAAGGCAAGGTGGATGTTCGGCCTGTCGAACCCGCGAAGAAACGTCTCGGGCGTAAGCCCCCCGAACAGCCGGGTGACGATTTCGGCCCGGGTTTCCTCATCCGCCGTGGCGGTAAAGGCGGCCAGGGGCACGTCCAGCGCCTGACGCAGCGCGCCGATCCGCAAGTAATCGGGGCGAAAGTCATGGCCCCATTGCGACACACAATGCGCCTCGTCCACCGCGATCAGGCTGACCCCGACGCGCCGCAGCATCGGCACGGTTCCGGGCGAGCCCAGCCGTTCGGGGGCCATGTACAACAGTTTAAGTTCGCCGGAATCCAGTGCCGCAAACACCTCGGCGGTTTCTGCGTCGGTATTGCCCGACGTCAGCGCCCCTGCTGCGACCCCCGTGGCCCGCAAGGCGCGCACCTGATCGCGCATCAGGGCAATCAGCGGCGAGATGACCACGGTCACGCCCGACCGGCACAGCGCAGGCAGTTGGAAACACAACGATTTCCCGCCGCCCGTCGGCATGATGGCCAGCGTGTTGCGCCCGGCCAGCACGGCCTCGACAATCTCTTCCTGCCCCGGCCGGAACTCGGGGAAGCCGAAGACCGATGACAGCAAGGCATGCGGATCGGAGTACATCTTATTCACTCTTGCACGCAGGGCGTTTCGAAAGCGTCAAGATCAATAAAAGGCAGCAGCGTTGTTCTGCAAGACGATGCGCAGCGCATAGATCGCCACCAGAACCAGGAGCGGGGCAAGGTCCACACCGCCCATCGAAGGCAGGATCGCCCGGACGCGGCTGTAGATCGGTTCCAGAATCCGGTTCAGCCCGTCCCAGATTTGCGCGACAAAGGGCTGCCGCAGGTTCAGTACCTGAAAGTTGATCAGCCACGACATGATGATATGCACAAGGATGATCCATTGGGCGATGTTCAGGATCAACATCAGAATTTCGAAGATCGAGGTCATCACATGCTCCGTTGCCCAACGCAGCGCCACAGGTAACGCCGCCCCCTGCAAAGGGCAATGCTTGACGCCGCGTTTTCCTTGACGCGGGCGGCGGCGCAAGGCACGGCAGGGCAACCGGAGGACCCGAATGTATCCCTATCTGCGTATGGCCAAGGAATTGTGGAAGTTCCGCAATGCCCCGAAGCTGGGCCTGTTCGAAACGCATGTCAGCCACCATATGTGCCTGCCGCAGGACATCGACCCGTGGATGGAGTTGAACAACGGGCGGACGCTGACGCTGTATGATCTGGGTCGGCTGCCGATGGGCAAACGCATGGGGTTCGATACGCTGGGCAAGCGGAAAGGCTGGGGTCTGACCGTGGCCGGCAACTCGACCCGCTATCGACGCCGCGTGCGGCTGTTCGACCGGTTCGAGATGCGCAGCCGGATTCTGGGCTGGGACGCGCGGTTCATTTATATGGATCAGACGATGTGGCGCGGCAGCGAATGTACCAGCCAGATGTTGTTGCGATCGGCCGTGGCGTCGAAAAATGGCATCGTGCCCCCGGCAGAGGTGATGCGCGCCCTTGGCCATCCCGAGCGAAGCCCTGCCTTGCCCGGCTGGGTTCAGGCGTGGATCGACGGTGATGCGCAACGGCCTTGGCCCCCGGTGCCGTGATTGTCCGGCTTGCGTGACCATCGCAATTCAGGCTTGATCCCGATCAGGCGAACAGGGGATCGGCATGGCGACCGCGAAACAACGGATCTGGGGCTGGTATTTCTTTGACTGGGCCAGCCAGCCTTACAACACCCTGCTGCTGACCTTCATCTTTGGCCCCTATTTCGCCGAGATTGCGCGCGGGTACTACATGGGCAACGGGATGGAGGAGGAAGCGGCGAAAGCCGTCGCACAGGCCTATTGGGGCTTCGGGTTGACCATCGCGTCGGTAGCGGTAGCACTGTTTGCGCCAATTCTCGGGGCCATTGCCGATGGTACCGGGCGCAGGCTGGTCTGGATCTGGTTCTTTTCCCTGTTTTACGTTGTGGGGGCTACTGGCCTGTGGTGGGTCACGCCGGGGGGCGAGGCGAACATGCTGCTCTGGGCCGTCACCTTTTTCGGCATCGGTTTCATCGGGATGGAGTTTGCGACGATCTTCACCAACGCGCTGATGCCGACCCTGACGGATGGCGATGACATCGGCAAAATCTCGGGCTCGGGGTTCGCATTCGGCTATCTGGGCGGTTTGCTGGCGCTGATCCTGATGCTGACGCTGTTTGCCGAAAACTCGGCGACCGGCAAGACCTTGATCGGGCTGGACCCGTTATTCGCGCTGGATCCTGAATCGCGCGAAGGTACCCGCGCTGTCGGACCGTTTGCGGCGGTCTGGTATGTGGTGTTCATGATCCCGTTTTTCCTTTGGGTCCGTGAGCCGCGCACGCAACGCCGGCCTTTGCGGATCGCGGCGGCGATGGGCAGCCTGCTGGAGTTGCTGCGCAGCCTGCGGTTCCGGCGCAGCCTGTCGTCTTATCTGGTGTCATCGCTGCTTTACCGAGATGCGCTGAACGCGCTGTATGGCTTTGGCGGGATTTATGCGTCCAACGTGCTGGGCTGGTCGATCACGCAGATCGGCGTGTTCGGCATTCTGGGGGCGATCACGGCAATGCTCGCCAGCTATGCGGGGGGCAGTCTGGACAAGCGGGTGGGGCCGAAGCCGGTGATCATCGCGTCGGTTGTCGTATTGATCATCGTCTGTCTGGTCATCGTCGGCCTGACGCGGGAAAGCGTCTGGGGCATTCCGCTGGACCCTGCATCGCGCATGCCTGACGTTATTTTCTATGTTTGTGGCGCGCTGATCGGGGCGGCGGGCGGGCCGTTGCAGGCGGCAAGCCGGACGATGCTGGTGCGCCACACCACGCCAGACCGCGCGACAGAGGCGTTCGGCCTGTTCGCCCTGTCAGGCAAGGTTGCCAGCTTCATCTCGCCCTTCCTGATCGCGTTGGTGTCCTATTATAGCGAATCCGCGCGCATAGGAATTTCTCCGGTGATCCTGCTGTTTGCGATCGGGTTGGTTCTGCTAATCTGGGTGAAACCGCGGGGCGAAATGACATGATCCGATTACTTCTGGTGCTTATGACGCTGTCCTTGCCTGCGGCGGGACAGGCCCAGGAACTGGCCAACCAACTGTTCGGGGCCAAGGCCGCGCCGTCCGACCAGAAACCGATGCCGATCGGGTCCTATGCCAGGGGCTGTGGTGCCGGAATGGTGGAAATGGCAGAGACCGGGCCAAGCTGGCAGGCCATGCGCCTGTCGCGCGGGCGCAATTTCGGCCATCCGGTGCTGGTCGAGTATTTGCAAGACCTGTCGGTTGCGGCACAGCAGATCGGCTGGGCGGGGCTTTACATCGGCGATATGGCTCAGCCGCGCGGCGGGCCGATGACTTCGGGCCATGCCAGCCACCAGATCGGTCTGGATGCCGACATCTGGATGTTGCCGCCCCGCCGGTTGACCCTGAGCCGACAGGAGCGCGAAACGATCAGTTCGATCCCCGTGCGGTCCGCCGATCAGCGGTCCGTCACCGAAAACTGGACGCCGCGCCATCAGGCATTGCTGAAGGCGGCGGCGAGCGATGATCGGATCGACAGGATTTTTGTGGCGGCATCGGTCAAGCTGGAAATGTGCAAGACGGCCAAGGCGGCAGACAAGAAATGGCTGCAGAAGATCCGCCCCGTGGCGGGCCACGACACGCATTTCCATGTGCGGCTGAAATGCCCGAAGGGAGCCAAGCTATGCGAAACCCAGACCCCGACCGTTTCGGACCTGTCCAAGGGCGGCAACGGCTGTGACGAGACATTGACCTGGTGGGTGACGGATTACCTCAACCCGCCCAAGCCGACCAAGAAACCCAAACCAACCGAAGATGACGCCCCAAGGAAAAAGGGTCCGCGTCAATTCACCATGGCCGACCTGCCCAAGCAATGCGCCGGCGTTTTGGCGTCGGACTAGCCTTCGGGCTGGTCCTGGCACTGTGCCTGAACAGCAGCAGCAGCCCACAACCCCCGCCGGGTTTCCTCGGCACCGTCACGCTGCATGACAGCCAACCCCGTTTCGGCGGCTTTTCCGCCATCGAGCTTTCGTCCGACGGAATTCAGTTTCTGGCCCTTTCGGATCGGGGGGCCTTTGCCGAAGGTACAATTCTGCGCAATGCCGAAGGCCTTTTGACCGGGGCAGAATTCGGCCCGGTCACACGGTTGCTTGCCAAGGCAGACACCCTTCTTGCCGCGGATCGGTCAGATAGTGAAGGCTTGGCCGTGGCCGAAGACGGCACCGCTTATGTGTCGTTTGAAGGTGCCGCACGGGTATTGCGCTATCCAAAGATCGACGGCCCCGCCGAAAACCTGCCCAACCATCCCGATTTCGCGCGCATGCGCATAAACACGGCGCTGGAGGCGTTGGCAATAGGGCCGGACCATACGCTTTATGCTGTCCCCGAACAGGGCGGCAACGGGCCGATCCCGGTTTACCGGTTTCGCGCGGGCGCGTGGGACGCCGACCCTGTGACGATCCGGGGCAGCGACGGTTTCCGCCCGGTTGCGGCGGACATCGGGCCGGACGGGCGGTTTTATCTGCTGGAGCGGCGGTTTCACGGCGTTCTGGGGTTTTCCAGCCGCCTTCGCCGGTTTGACGTGCTTCCCGACCGTCTGGCCGCTGAAGAAACCCTGCTACACACCCCGGCGGGTCTGCACGACAATCTGGAAGGCTTGTCAATCTGGCTGGCAAAGGACGGGTTGCGCGCCACGATGATTTCGGACGACAATTTCTTTCCGCTGCAAGTGACCGAAATTGTCGAATATCACTTGCCCGATTGACACGCCCGCCCCCCGGCGTTACCCGGCGGCGTCCTCTTGGTGGGGCCAAGTCTCCGCGACCTTGTAAAAACGGATCAGACATGACCAGACTTCTGCCCGGCATTCTTGCCATGGCCGCCATCGTGGTGGCTTCGAACATCCTTGTGCAGTTCCCGATGGGGGGCTATCTGACCTGGGGTGCGCTGACCTATCCCTTTGCCTTTTTGATCGGCGACCTGACCAACCGCCTGCAAGGCGTTGTCGCCGCGCGGATTGTCGTGCTGGCGGGCTTTGCGGTCGGCATCGGCTGTTCGGTCATCGGCACCCAGATCATCGGCGAGTTCGGACCGCTGGTGACATTCCGCATCGCTCTTGGGTCGGGGGTGGCCTTTCTGGTGGCCCAGATGCTCGACGTGACCTTGTTCGACCGACTGCGCAGCCGCGTGTGGTGGCAGGCTCCGCTGGTGTCGACGCTGGTCGGTTCGACCCTCGACACTGCGATTTTCTTCACCACCGCGTTCTCGGCGACCCTGATCTGGATCGAGCCCGGCAATGACGTCGCGTTCTTTGCCACCGCCACACCGTTGTTGGGGTTTGGTCCCGATCTGCCGATCTGGGTATCGCTCGCAGTGGCGGACTGGATGGTCAAACTGCTGCTTGCGATCCTTGCACTTTTGCCATTTCGGCTGCTTGTCAAAAAAATGATCGCACCGATTGCGTAAAAACTTTTGACAAACACAAAATATGTGGCAGGCTACCCCTATCGGCAACCAAATTGAAAGGAGGTGATCCAGTGTCTAGAGTGATATTGGAGAGACGTGTCGGGACAGCCATGGAGGGTATTTTCTAGGGGCAGACCCCTGAAAAACCCATCCAGGGTTGGGGCAGTTTCCTAACTGGCTCATCTCCTTGAACTCGGAAAGGGTCGCCGCACTCCGGCGACCCTTTCTCTTGAATTGGCCCCGTGCGATAAGCAACCATGTTGCAGATCACCGAAACCTTGGCCCTCGCCGATTGGGAACTGACCGAAAGCTTCATGCGGTCGTCAGGGCCGGGGGGGCAGAACGTCAACAAGGTATCGACAGCCGTCGAATTGCGGTTCGAGGCGGAACGCTCGCCCCACCTGTCGCCCTCGGTCAAGGCCCGGCTGAAACGTCTGGCGGGGCGGCGCTGGACGACCGAAGGGGCCATCGTGCTGCAGGTCGAAGACACCCGCAGCCAGGCCCGCAACCGCGAGCTTGCCCGCGAGCGCCTGATCGAGATGATCCGCGCGGCGCTGGTCGCGCCCAAGCGGCGGGTCGCGACCAAACCGACCTGGGGCAGCCAGCTTCGCCGCGTGGCCGACAAGGTTCAGCGCGGCGAGGTCAAGGCGATGCGCGGCAAAGTGGATGACGACGAATGACCGAAACCCTGATCGAACGCCGCACACGTCTGATGGGGCCGAACATCCCGACCTTTTACCGAACGCCCGTTCATATTGTGCGTGGGCAAGGCGTCTGGCTTTGGGATGCCGATGGAAAGCGGTATCTCGACTGTTATAACAACGTGCCCCATGTCGGCCATTGTCACCCGCGCGTCGTCGCGGCCATTGCCGGGCAGGCGGCCATCCTGAACACCCATACACGGTATCTGCACGACGACGTGCTGGACTACATCGAGCGGCTGACCGCCACGCTGGACCACGGGATTTCGCAGGCGATCATGACCTGCACCGGGTCGGAAGCGAACGATATCGCCTTGCGCATGGCGCAGGCGGTGACGGGCAAAACCGGAATCATTGCGACGGATGCCACCTATCACGGCAACACCATGGCGGTGTCGCAGTTGTCGACCCGCCGCCCCCCGATTGGCGGGCGTTGGCCTAATGTGCGGCTGGTGCCGGCCCCCGACGGGTTGCGCCCGGTGGGGGGCAGCGTGGCAGGGCAGGCGCAGGCGTTTGCAGATCACGTCACGGCGGCGATCGCCGATCTCAACGACAAGGGCTTCGGGTTTTCCGGCCTGATGCTGTGCCCGGTGTTTGCGAACGAAGGTTTGCCCTCGATTGAACCCGGTTTCCTGACCCCCACTGCATCGGTCGTGCGTGCCGCAGGCGGGCTGATGATTTCGGATGAAGTGCAGCCGGGGTTCGGCCGGATCGGCAGTCATTTCTGGGGGCATGACGCGTTGGGCATTGCCCCTGACATCGTGACCATCGGCAAACCCATGGCCAACGGCCATCCGGCTGCCGCCGTGCTGGCCCGCCCCGATGTGATGGCCGCGTTTCGCGATGCCTTCGGCTATTTCAACACCTTCGGTGGCAATCCGGTGTCGGCTGCGGCTTGTCTGGCGGTGCTGGACGTGATCGGGGACGAAGAATTGCAGGCTAATGCGGCTCGCGTGTCGGCCTATCTGCTGGACCGTCTGCGCGCCTTGCGCCACCCGCTTTTGACCGACACCCGCGCGTCGGGGCTGTTTTTCGGCGTGGAGTTCACCACGGACGGCGTGACCCCGGCCGCAGAGTTTGTTGGTGATCTGGTCGAGTCCTTGGTGGCGCGGGGGTTCCTGCTCAACCGCATCGGACGCGGGTCGAACATCCTGAAGATCCGCCCTCCGATGCCGTTCGGCATCGAACATGCCGATTTGTTGGCAGACGCGTTGCAAGCCGCCCTCGACGCCTCCCCCATTAATAAATGAACATTCACATTCAGGCCGCCGAGGCCGCAACCCACTGGCAGGGCCGCATCCTTCGCCTGATCCGCAACCGCGAGAATGCGGTGTTCGAGATGGAAACCCCCAAGGGCCGCGCGGCCTTGCGGCTGCACCGGATAGGGTATCAGAGTGCGGCCGCGATCAAATCCGAACTCTGGTGGTGCGCCGCGCTTTCTGATGCGGGCGTGGCGGTGTCGCGCCCCTTGCTTGGCAAGAACGGATCTACGCTGATCCAATTGGCCGATGGACGCCACGCTTCGGCAATAGCGTGGGTGAACGGCGAACCTTTGGGCGAGGCGGGGGTGGCGTTTCATGACCCGCTGCCGGTGCAACTGGCGCGCCATGCAGCGCTGGGACGATTACTGGCAGTAGTCCACAGTACGACCGACCGTCTTCCCCTTCCCGCCGATTTTCATCGCCCGTCCTGGGATATCGAAGGCTTGGTTGGAGAAAACCCGTTCTGGGGCCGGTTCTGGGAGCACCCCGGCGCGACCAAGACTCAAGCGGAGGTTTTGCGCGATGCCCGGAAATTTTTGGCGGATCGGCTGACCAAACACGCGATCAACGGTGATTTCGGCCCGATTCATGCCGACGTGTTGCGCGAGAACGTTTTGGTGAACGATAATTCACTATCTTTGATCGACTTCGACGATTGCGGTCTTGGGTTCCGCGCGTATGATCTGGGAACGGTGCTTAGCCAGACCCTGTATGAGCCGCACTATGCCGAGATCCGCGACGCGCTGATCGCCGGCTATGCTGAAACCTGCCCGTTGGACGCCGAAACCATCGAAATGTTCACATTGGCCCGAACCTGTGCGTCCGTTGGGTGGACGATGCCGCGTCTGGCCCCCGATGATCCGGTCCACAAGACGCATATTGCCCGCTGTGTGATGTGGGCAGAACGGATCATACGATAACCTCTTGAGCCGTCTGTTGTCCGACGCCGAACACCCGTTTGTAGCGTTGAATCTCGGACTGCGGCCCCAGCGCCTTGTTCGGATTGTCAGACAGCTTCACCGTGGGCCGCCCGTTCGCCGATACCGCCTTGCACACCAGACTGAACGGAGCCAGCGCATCATCGGCGGCCAAACCACGGAAATCATTGGTCAACATCGTCCCCCAACCGAACGAAACCTTGACCCGTCCGTAGAATTGGCGGTGCAGCGCCTCGATCTGGTCGACGTCCAATCCGTCGGAAAAGATCACCAGCTTCGTCTTGGGGTCTTCGCCGCGTTCCTGCCACCACCGGATCGCGACCTCTGCCGCAGCGGCAGGCTCGCCACTGTCGATGCGGATCCCGGTCCATTTCGACAACCAGTCGGGCGCGCGATGCAGAAATCCCTCGGTGCCGTAAGTGTCGGGCAAGATGATCCGCAGATTGCCGTCGTGTTCTTCGTGCCAGTCGGCCAGTACCTGATAGGGGGCTTGCGCCAGTTCGGCGTCATTGTTGGCCAACGCGGCATAGACCATCGGCAATTCATGTGCGTTGGTGCCGATCGCCTCGACCTCGCGGCGCATCGCGATCAGGCAGTTCGACGTGCCGATGAACGTGCCCGGCAAGCCCTCGCTCATCGCCTGCACCGCCCAGTCCTGCCAGAGGAACGAATGCCGCCGACGGGTGCCGAAATCGGCGATGCGCAGACCGTCGATGGCGCGCAACCGTTGCAGCTTCTCCCACAGCCTGGTCATCGCGCGGGCGTAGAGCACCTGTATCTCCAGTCGGCCCAACTGTTCCAGCACGACACGGCTGCGCAGTTCCATCAGAACCGCCAGCGCAGGGATCTCCCACAACATGACCTCGGGCCAACGCCCTTCGAACGTCAGTTCATATTGGCCGTCGCGCTTTTCCAGATGGTAGGGCGGCAGGCGCATGCCCTCGAACCACGCCATGAAATCGGGGCGGAACATCTGGCGCTTGCCGTAAAAGGTATTGCCGCGCAGCCAGGTGCTTTCGCCCCGCGTCAGGGACAGGCTGCGCACATGGTCCAATTGCTCGCGCAACTCTCCTTCGTCGATGATCTCGGCCAGACGAATGGATTTCGTGCGGTTGATCAGAGAAAACGCCACAGTCGTATCCGGCTTGTTGCGGAAAATCGACTGGCACATCAGCAGCTTGTAGAAATCGGTGTCAATCAGCGACCGCACGATGGGGTCAATTTTCCACTTGTGGTTCCAGACACGGGTGGCGATGTCGTTCACGTCAATCCTCCAGCCGCACGTTCGCCGTGCGCATCGCATCCAGCATCGTGGCGAGCGAACCCCCAAGGTCGATCGCGCGGGTGGCGTCGAGCCGGACTGTCACATCATATCCCAACCGCGCCGCATCCAGCGCCGAGAATGCCACGCAAAAATCGGTCGCCAGCCCTGCCAGCACCACCGCCCGTACCCCCCGCGACCGCAGATAGCCGTCAAGCCCGGTCGTCGTGGTCCGGTCATTTTCGAAGAACGCCGAATAGCTGTCGATCTGCGGGCGAAATCCCTTGCGGAGGATCATCTGCGCCGGGTCCAATCGCAGTTCCGGATGGAACGCGGCCCCGTCGGTTCCCAGCACGCAATGGGTGGGCCACAAGGTTTGCGGGCCATAGGGCATCTGAACCTGGGTGAACGCCTTCGCCCCGGGATGTTGGGCGGCAAAAGAGGTGTGGTTGGCCGGATGCCAGTCCTGCGTCAGGACCACCACATCGAAATCGTCGATCATCGGGTTGATCAGCGCCACGACCTGATCGCCGCCTGCAACGGCCAAGGCCCCGCCGGGGCAGAAGTCATTCTGCACGTCGATCACGATCAGCGCATCGGTCGTTGGTCGCATGTCGGCCCCCATTCACAATCAACGCAACTGGGTAGGCTGCACGGCGCAGGTCGTCAAGGGAACCGCTTGAATTGACGTGCGGCTTGGGGCATGGGCAGCCCATGCTGACTGTTGCCGCGCTGTATCACTTCACCCGGTTTTCCGACCCTGCGGCCCTGCGGCACGGGTTGATGCAGATTTGTGCGGCGGCGGGCGTCAGGGGGTCGCTGCTGCTGGCACCAGAGGGGATCAACGGCACGATCGCCGGAACGCGCGACGGGATTGATACCGCCGTGGCCGCCATTCGTGCCTTGCCGGGGTGTGGAGGACTGATCTGCAAGGAAAGCGC
>JBBRVJ010000057.1:0-19132 GCA_038246975.1 Rhodobacterales bacterium
GGCGGCGCTGGCGTCTGCGCAGGCGGGCGGGTGGTTGCAGCCGGGGGCGATTGTCGTTTGGGAAGAGGGGGTTGCGCCTGAAATCCCTGCCGGGTTCGACCCTTTGGACCAGCGCAGATATGGCGACACTGTCGTGACGATCCTGCGGATGGCCTAACGCGCGGCCTCGATCCGCAACAGCGCCATCAGGTCGGTCAACACCTTGATCGTCATCGGATCTTTCAGCCGACCCTGATCGTCGAAAGCCTGCCGCGACTGGGCTACCATCACCTCTGGGCCGGGCAGGACGTTGGCGCGGAACGGGTTCAGGCACAGCCGCAGCGAGAATTGCGACCGCTCGCCCCCCGCCCGCCCTTCGGATGCCGACATGATCGCCACCGGCTTGTCGCGCCACGGCCCGCCCTTGGTGCGGCTGATCCAGTCCAGTGCGTTTTTCAACACGCCGGGGAGGGCCTTGTTATACTCGGGCGTCGCGATGACGATGGCATCTGCCGCCTTGATCTGATCGGACAGGGTTTGCACCTCTGGCGGGATTCCCTGTTCAATTTCAAGGTCTTCGTCAAACAGCGGAAGCCGCAGGCCGGCCTCGGCATACTGGGCTGGACCAAAGGCGCGGACGGCCTCGGCCAGGAGCAGGCGGTTGGTGGACGCGGCGCGCAGGGCACCGGGGATCCCAAGGAGGGTCAGATTTTGCATGTCGGCCTTTGTTTGGCGTGCGGGGAGTGAAAGGGAGTGGAGGGGTTTTGACACCGAAATTCAAGCAGGTTGGCGGTGCGGCAGGTTAATCTGCTGATTTGAAAGAAATAAACCAGGTCACCTGCGGTACGCCTTCTGTGCACCCCCCGTCTGCACACCCGGTTCTCCGGGGTTGCGTTAACCAACTTGGCCGCAAGTCCCGAATCACCAAGGAAACATTTCCAATATATTGGGGGTAACTTCGCGCGTACCGCCAGATAAGGTGGCACGATGTTGACTTTGCGGGCAGCTTCCCCGATATTTTTTGCTCACCTTTCGGGGATGCCTCTTTGCGCCTGACCCGCCTGCGCCTGAACGGCTTCAAGAGCTTTGTAGACCCGACCGACCTGATCATTCAGGACGGGCTGACCGGGGTTGTCGGGCCGAATGGCTGCGGCAAGTCGAACCTGCTGGAGGCGTTGCGCTGGGTGATGGGCGAGAATCGCCCGACGGCGATGCGCGGCGGCGGGATGGAGGATGTGATCTTCAACGGCGCGGCCAGCCGGGGCGCGCGGGCCTTTGCCGAGGTGGCTTTGGTGATCGACAATGCGGATCGGACGGCGCCTGCGGGGTTCAACGAGGCCGACCAGATCGAGGTGACCCGGCGGATCACGCGGGACGCGGGGTCGGCCTACCGTGTGAACGCGCGCGAGGTGCGGGCGCGGGATGTGCAGATGCTGTTTGCCGATGCGTCGACGGGGTCGCATTCCCCGGCGCTGGTGCGGCAGGGGCAGATTTCGGAACTGATCAGCGCCAAGCCCAAGGCGCGGCGGCGGATTCTGGAAGAGGCGGCGGGGATTTCGGGCCTGTATCAGCGGCGGCACGAGGCGGAGTTGCGGCTGTCGGCGGCAGAGCAGAACCTGCTGCGGGTCGACGATGTGCTGGAGGCGCTGGCGCAGCAGTTGTCGATGTTGGTGCGGCAGGCGAAACAGGCGGCGCGCTATCGCGAGATCGGCGAGGAACTGCGGCGGGCCGAGGGGATGCTGCGCTATCTGCGCTGGCGCGAGGCGGATGTGGCGCGGCTGGACGCCGAGGCCGCGTTGCGGTTGCGGCTGGGCGAGGCGGGGCGGGCCGAGATTGCGGCGCGGGTGGCGGGCGATGCGAGGGCCGAGGCCGAGGATTGTTTGCCGGGGTTGCGCGAGGCCGAGGCGGTGGCGGGGGCCATCTTGCAGCGGCTGACCTTGCAGCGCGAGGCGTTGGGCGAGCAGGAGGCGCGGGCGCGGGGGGCGATTGCGGCGCTGCGGGCGCGGATTGCGCAACTGGGGGCGGACGCCGCGCGCGAGGCTGGGCTGACCCGCGATGCGGGCGAGGTGATGGCGCGGCTGGAGTGGGAGATTGCCCAGTTGATCCGGGGGCATGAGGGGCACGAGGCGCTGATGGCCGAAGCGGTCGAGGCGGCGCGCGAGGCGGCGTCGGTGCTGGCGGGGGCGGAGGCTGCGCTGTCCGAGACGACCGAGGATGCCGCGCGTCTGGCGGCGCGGCATCAGTCGGTGGCGCGGTTGGTGGCCGATACGCGGGTGGTGCTGGAGCGGGCAGAGGGCGAGGCCGCGCGCGCGCGAGTGGCGGTCGGTTTGGCGGAGGCGGCGCTGGTCGCGGCGGGCGAGATGTTCGAGGAGGCCGAGGAAGCGCAGGTTTCGGCGGTCGAACTGTCCGAGGCGGCGGAGGAGGCTTTGGCGTCGGCCGAGGTCGCGCGCGGTGCGGCGCAGGCGCGCGAAGGCGAGGCGCGGGCGGCGCTGTCGTCGGCAGAGGGCGAGGCGGCGGCGCTGCGGGCCGAGGTGGGCGGGTTGGCGCGGATGGTGGCGCAGGGCGGATCGGGCGGCGCGTCGCTATTGGACCGGGTGCAGGTCGAGCCGGGCTATGAGGCGGCGTTGGGCGCGGCGCTGGCCGATGATCTGCGGGCGTCGGAGGTGGCGTCGGGGTCGGGCTGGGTGGTCTTGCCTGAGTATCAGGCGGTGGCGGCATTGCCGGAGGGGGCAGTGCCGTTGGGCGATTTCGTGCAAGCGCCTGCGGTGCTGGGGCGGCGGTTGGGGATGATCGGGGTGGTCGATCCCTCTGCAGGGTCCGCGATGCAGGCGGGGTTGCAGCCGGGGCAGCGGCTGGTCAGCCGGGCGGGCGATCTGTGGCGGTGGGACGGTTTGCGGGCCGGGGCCGAGGCGGGGCCGTCGGCGTCGGCGCTGCGGTTGCAGCAGATCAACCGGCTGGCGGGGCTGCGGCGCGAGCTGGACGCGGTCGAGGCGCGGGCCGGGGCGGCGCACCTGGCGCATCAGGGCTTGCAGGACCGGTTGGCGGCCCTGGCGCGGGCCGATGGGTTGGCGCGGGATGCGCGGCGGGCGGCGGATGCGCGGGTGGCCGAGGCCGCGCGGGTTGCCGCGCGGGCCGAGGCGGATCGGTCGCTGGCGGCGGGGCGGCTGGAAGCGGTGCGCCTGTCGGTCGCCCGGTTTGACGACGAGGCTGCGGGTGCGCGCGCGCGGTTGGAGGAGGCGCTGGCCGGGGCCGAGGATCTGGACGATCTGGGCGAGGCGCGGTTGCTGGTGGAACAGGCCCGCCTGGCGGTCGAAGGCGCGCGGCTGGCGATGCTTACCCGGCGGTCGGCGCAGGACGAACGGCGGCGCGAGGGTGAGGCTCGGATGCGGCGCAAGGGCGAGGCAGAGCGCGAGTTGGCCGGATGGCAGGCGCGGGCCGAGATGGCCGGGCGGCGCAGCGGCGAGTTGGCCGAACGCCTGGCCGAGGCGGAGGCCGAGTTGGAAGAGGCGCTGGTTGCCCCCGAAGACATCGCCGTGCAGCGCGAGGACTTGGGCGAGGCGATGGTGGGTGCCGAGGCGCGGCGCAGGCTGGCCGCCGATGCGCTGGCCGCCGCCGATGCAGCACTGCGCGCGGCGGCGGGGGTGGAGCGTGAGGCGGAACGGCTGGCCGCAGCCGCCCGTGAGGCGCGGGCAGGGGCCGAGGCGCGGGCCGAGGCGGCGCAAGCCTCGGTCGTGTTGGCGGCAGGGCGGATTGCCGAGGAAACCGGGACCACGCCGTCGCAGTTGCTGGGCACGCTGAAAATGGATGTGGACAGGATGCCGGCGCTTGATGTGCTGGACGCCGATGTGGGCCGGTTGAAGCGGAGCCGTGAGGCGCTGGGCGCGGTAAACCTGCGGGCGGAAGAGGACGCGAAGGCGGTCGAGACCGAATATGACACGCTTGCCGCCGAAAAGGCCGATCTGGAGGATGCGATCAGGAAGCTGCGGTCGGGCATCGCCAGTCTGAACCGCGAGGGGCGCGAACGGCTGTTGACCGCGTTCGAGCAGGTGAACGCCAATTTCGCGACGCTGTTCACCCATCTGTTCGGCGGGGGTGAGGCGCGGCTGGTTCTGGTGGAAAGCGACGACCCCTTGGAGGCGGGGCTGGAGATCATGTGCCAGCCGCCGGGGAAGAAGCTGGCGGTGCTGTCGCTGCTGTCGGGGGGCGAGCAGACGCTGACCGCTTTGGCGCTGATTTTCGGGGTTTTTCTGGCCAATCCCGCGCCGATCTGCGTGCTGGACGAGGTCGACGCGCCCTTGGACGATGCCAACGTGACGCGGTTCTGCGATCTGCTGGACGAGATGGCGCGGCGGACGAACACGCGGTTCCTGATCATCACCCACCACGCCGTGACGATGGCGCGGATGGACCGGCTTTTCGGGGTGACGATGGCCGAGCAGGGAGTCAGTCAGTTGGTCAGCGTCGACCTGAAAAAGGCAGCGGCGCTGGTGGTCTAGCAAAGTGTACAGGCCGCTTTGAAACCGTCCTTGTCGCCTGACGAATCACGCAAAGCAGGTCGCCGACAGCCGCCTTGCCAGCGGTGCTGGCGTATGGGTGTCTCCGACGTTCGGGGAAGCGTATCCGGCCGCAAAGCACCGAGCCGGTCGCAGGCGGAGGATCGCCGCAAGGGTGATCTGTGCCCTGGGGGTCACATTATTGATACATTGCTGCAACAACGTGCTGTTGCCTTGATATTAACCCTTTCCCGGCCAGACTTTGAGGGAATGGAGGACGCGATGCTGGAGTTTTTGCCGAAAGAAGTGCGCGACGGGTTGGACTTGGCGCGCAAACGCGACCGCAAGCGGCAGTCGCGCCTGCGCGTGCAGGTTGGCGAAGCGGTGTTTCCGGTGCTGCGCCTGTGGGACGAAGGGCTGGAGCTGGACGCGGGGCTAACGCCGCACCTGCGCGGTCTGGTCGATGTTTACGATGGATCGCGGCACATCGCCCAATGCCTGATCGTGGCGTCGTCGGTTGAGAACGGGCGGCTGGTTTGCGGGTTCAAGCGGTCCACCAGCGTGACGCAGGGCCCCGCTCTGGACTATTGGCGCGACGAGAATGGTCCCGTCGCGCTGTTGCCCAAAGCCTGAGGACTATTGCAGATCGGCGAAGGCCGCTTGCAGCCGTGCCACTGCCTCGGCCACCTGAGCGCGCGGCATGGCGAGGTTGAAGCGGATGAAGCTGTCGCCCCCCTTGCCGAACATTTGGCCGGGGTTGACGGCGATGCGGGCAACCCGTTGCACCCGATCGACAAATTCTGTGTGATCCATGCCGGTATCCGTGAAATCGACCCACGCCAGATAGGTCGCCTCCAGATCGGTCGAGCGCACGCCGGGTATCGCGTTTACCCCGGCGTCGAACAGTTTGCGGTTGCCGTCGAGGTAGCGGGTCAGGTCATCGACCCAAGCCGCGCCTTCAGGCGAATAGGCAGCGGTCGCCATGTGCATTCCGAAGGAATTGGGCGAGATGCCAAAGGCGTTCATCCGGTCGGCAAAGCGGGTGGCGAGGGTGGGGTCGGCGATGATCACGTTGCCCAGATGCGCGCCTGCGATGTTGAAGGTTTTCGTCGTGGCCGTCATCATAACCAGACGGTCGGCAATCTGCGGGGCGATTTTTGTCATCACATGATGGGTGTGGCCCGGCATCACGAGGTCGTGGTGAATCTCGTCCGACACCAGAATCAGGTCGTGACGCTGACAGAAATCGGCGACGCCCTGAAGCTCGGCCAGCGTCCAGACCCGGCCATTGGGGTTGTGCGGCGAACACAGGATCATCATCTTTTCGGAGCCGGTCATCTGGGCATCCCAGGCGTCAAAATCCATCCGATACCGGCTATCGGTCAGAGCCAACTGGCATTCCACCACGTGCCGCCCCAGCCCTGTGATCACGCGGGCGAAGGCGTGGTAGACCGGGGTCATCAGGATCACGCCGTCACCCGGAGCGGTGAAGGCGTCGATACACATGCTGGTGCCGTTGACCAGACCGTGCGTCGTGAAAATCTGCGCGTCCCCGATGGTCCAGCCATGCCGCGTGTCCATCCACCAGCGGATCGCGGCCTTGTAGGCGGCATCGTCACCGAAATAGCCGTAGACGCCGTGGGCGGTCATCTGTTCAAGCGCGCGCTGCACAGACTGCGGCGGTTTGAAATCCATATCCGCGACCCACATCGCCAGCGCATCTGGGTCTTTGACGCCGCAGGCGGCTTCCATCATGTCCCATTTGACGGAATGGGTGCCGGAACGGGTGATCGGTGTGTCGAAGCTCATGCTGTCCTGCGATGTTGGATCGGATTGAAGTTCCGAGTATGGGTTATGGCGTGGTAAGTCATCCTGATTTTGGAGAAAATAGTAGAACAGTGTTTCGGTTTTGCCGATATTCGGGGAATAATTGCCGTTCCATCTGATTTTGCCCCACCCTCTTGCACCGTTTTCGCCCGCGCCGTAAATCCGGGGCATGATCCGACCCATCCTGATCCACCCTGACCCTCGCCTCAAGAAGCTCTGTGATCCTGTCACGGAAATCACCGAGGATTTACGTAAACTCGCGGCGGATATGCTGCAAACGATGTATGACGCGCCGGGTGTCGGGCTGGCGGCGCCGCAAGTCGGGGTGACGCGGCGATTGATCGTGATGGATTGCGTGAAATCGGTCGACGGGGTGCCGCGCCCGATTGTGCTGTTCAACCCCGAAATCCTGTGGGCGTCCGAGGATGTGACGACCTATGAGGAGGGCTGTCTGTCGATCCCCGAGCAATACGCCGATGTCGAACGCCCGGCTGCGGTTCGGGTGAAGTGGATGGGGGTCGATGGGGTCGAGCAGGTCGAGGAGTTTTCGGGCTTGTGGTCGACCTGTGTGCAGCACGAGATCGACCATCTGAACGGAAAGTTGTTCATTGACTATCTCGGCCCGTTGAAGCGGCAGATGATCACGCGGAAGATGCAGAAACTGAAGCGCGACCGGGCACGGGGCGACGCGGACTGATGGCGGTGTTGCCGATCCTGCGCTGGCCTGACCCTGCGTTGGCGCAGGTCTGCACGCCGGTGGTCGATGTGGCGTCGGTGCGGGAATTGGCGGCGGACATGCTGGCCACGATGTATGCCGCCAACGGCCGCGGGTTGGCGGCACCGCAGGTCGGGGCCGTGCTGCGGCTGTTCGTGATGGATGTGACGTGGAAAGAGGGGGTTGCGGCCCCGAGAGTGTTGGCTGATCCGGTGATCCTGTGGCGGTCCGAGACGGTTGCCGTGGGGCCGGAGGGGTGCCTGTCGATCCCCGGCGTGGTGGCTCTGGTGTCGCGGTCGGTGCAGGTCAGGGTCGGGTGGACCGATCCGGACGGGGCGGCGCGGGAGCAGATGTTTGACGGGTTCGCCGCGATCTGTGTGCAGCATGAGGTGGACCATCTGGACGGGATCGTGACGCTGGACCATCTGGAACCGGATGTGCGGGCGGCGGTGTTGGCATGACGGTCCGCGTTTGTGTGCCGTGGCCGCACCCTATGCTGCGCAGCATCGCCGCGCCTGTCGACGCGATCACCGGGGACATTCACCGCATCTGGGCCGACATGATCGACACCATGGAGGCGATGCCGGGCTTCGGTTTGGCGGCGGTGCAGATCGGGGTGCCGCTGCGGCTGGCGGTGGTGGATGCGTCGGAGGCGCGGGGGCAGGCGGTGCGGATGGCCAATCCGGAGGTGCTGTTCGCCAGCGGGCAGATGCGCAGCCACGAGGAAGGCAGCCCCAACCTCTCCGGCGTTTCCGCGACAATCGAGCGGCCTCGGGCGGTAACTGTACGGTTTCTCAATGGCTTGGGGGTGATGGAGGAGCGGGAGTTCGTGCTGCTGTGGGCGACGTCGGTGCAGCACCAGATAGACCATCTGGCGGGCAAGATGTATTTCGACCACCTGTCGCCATTGAAGCGCAAGATGCTGATTGCCAGGTCGGCCAAGCTGGCGCGGGCACGATGAAAATCATTTTCATGGGTACACCCGATTTTTCGGTGCCGGTGCTGGAGGCGATTGCGGCGCATCACGAGGTGGTGGCGGTCTACACCCAGCCGCCCCGGCCTGCAGGGCGTGGCAAGGCGGATCGTCCGGGGCCGGTTGCGGTGCGGGCGGCGGCACTGGGGTTGCAGGTGCGGCATCCGGCCTCGCTGCGCAGCATCGAGGTGCAGCAAGACTTTGCTGCCTTGGGGGCTGATGTGGCGGTGGTGGTGGCGTATGGGCTGATTCTCCCGCAAGCGGTGCTGGATATGCCGCGATTGGGGTGCCTGAACATCCATGCGTCGTTGTTGCCGCGTTGGCGGGGGGCGGCGCCGATCCATCGGGCGGTGATGGCGGGCGATGCGGAAACCGGAATCTGCATCATGCAGATGGAGGCGGGGTTGGACACCGGGCCGGTTCTGCTGCGTCAGGCGACCACGATCGGGGGTCAGGAAACGACGCTGGACCTGCACGACCGGCTGTCGGCGATGGGGGCTGCGTTGATCTTGCGAGCGCTGGACGGTTTGCCGATGGGGGCAGCGGCGCAGGCGGGCGAGGTCACCTATGCCGCCAAGATCGACAAGGCCGAGGCGCAGGTGGACTGGGCCAAGCCTGCCGTCGAGGTGGATCGGCTGATCCGGGGGCTGTCGCCGTTTCCGGGCGCTTGGTGTCTGGTGGGTGGCGAGCGGGTCAAGCTGTTGCGGTCGCGGGTGGTGGCGGGGAAAGGCGCGCCGGGGCAGGTTCTGGGCGGCATGGTTGTCGCCTGCGGCACGGGGGCGGTCGAGATCACGCTGGCGCAACGCGAGGGCAAGCGGGCGATGACGGGCGCCGAGTTTCTGCGCGGTACTGCCTTGCCTGCGCGGCTGTAAGTGTAGGGGCTATGGCGTTGATCCGGCTGTGGAATGCTTGCATCCGGCGGCAGTCAGTCCAGCCGTTTCAGCGCGTCTTTCAGCTTGAAGCCTTTGTCGCCGGCCGCTTGCCACAGCGTTTGACCCTGCCAAAGGGCAAACAGCATCGCCGCCGTTTCGCGGCCCTTGGCGCCGCCGCCAAGGCGGAAGGCGAGGGCTGATACGACTCGTGCGCGCCAGTCTTCGGCACGGGCGCGCAAGGCGGGGTCGCGGAAATCGGCGGCCAGCGGGGTGATGTCGGACAGGTTCGCATTGTCGGCCCCCAGCGATTTGAGCAGGGCAAGCGCGCCTTTGGCAGACGCCGGCGCTTCGGTTTCGGCAGTTGCGGTCGTGGCGTCCAGATCATCCCAAGCCGACATCAGGGCGGCGCGCAGCATGTCGTTGCGTGAGCCATAGCGTTGGACGAGGGTGGGGGCGGCCAAGCCGGTGGCGCGGGCGACCGCGGCGAAAGCCACGGCTTTTTCGCCGCCCGTTGCCAGAAGCTGGCGGATAGCGCTGAAGATTTCGGCATCGGGAATGGTGCGGGTGCGGGCCATGGCTTCAACATAAACGGCGGTTCACGAAAAGATAGTGGTTTGTGAACGCTATAGCACCAGTCCCGGATCGTCGCCCATGTCGAGGCCCGGAAAGACCTGCGATTGCAGGGCCTGCGCTTCGATCCCGAACATCGAGCGCAGGGCCCAGGCGGCATAGGCGCGGACGTCGGCGGTGGGCATCAGGTCGCGTTCGGCCAGTAACTGCCCCTCGCCCAGACCCGGCCACTGGCCGAACACCCGCCCGCCGCGCAGCGCGCCGCCTGCGGCGATCATCAACCCGCCCGTGCCGTGATCGGTGCCGTTCGAGCCGTTCTCGCGGGCGGTGCGGCCAAATTCGGTCATGGTCAGGACCAGCGTGGTGTCCCAGTGTTTGCCAAGACCCGACTGGATCGACAGGATTGTTTCTGACAGCGAGGCCAGACGGTCGGACATCGTCCTGGCCTGCGATTGGTGGGTATCCCAGCCGCCGACCGAAAAGCTGGCGATGCGCTGCTCGGCGCGCAGGCGGTCGGCGACATAGGTGCCAAAGCTGCGGTAGGCCAGATCGTCGCGCGGAATTTCCAGATTGGCCGTCTGCGTCAGGGTTTGCGCCTGCGCGAAAGGGCCTGCGAACAGGGGGTCGGCGCTGTGCAGGGCGGCCAGCAGGGCTTGGCCTTGGGCCGACAGGGCGCTTTCTTCTGACGGGAACCAATGGCCGGTGGGCTGTGCGCCGTCGAGGATCATCATCCGCTCGCGCCCGATGGACACGGCGGTATCGGGGGTCGCACCGGGGATCAGGCCCACGGCGCGGTTCAGCCAGCCGTCGCGCGCAGGCGTCATGCCGCCATCGGCTGCGCCCGCGCCATTTTCGAGCGCGTCTTGGGCCACGAAATGGCTGCGTCCGATGCGGTAAGGGGTGGCAACAGCCTGAACAAACCCAAGCTGCCCGGCGTTCCACAGCGGCATCAGGGCGGCTGCGGCAGGGTGCATGGCGAAGAAGCCGTCGAGGTTCAGCGGCTCGCCTGCCGCAAGGGTCGGGCGCAGGGCGGCATAGCCGGGGTCGCCGATGGGGCGCACCACATCCAGCCCGTCCATCGCCCCGCGCAACAGGATGATGACAAGGCGGTTTTCGCCTGTGGCGGCGGCGAAGGTCACGCTGGTCACCAAGGGCGAGGCGGCGACAGAGCAGCCGATCAGGAAGGCGCGGCGGGAGACGAGGTGGGTTGGCGACATCGTTATCTCCGCATGAAATCGGGGGAGCCGAGCAGGACTGCCAACCCCTCCCACCGTTGTTCTGCGCCTGCGACCGCGCCGAACAACAAAGGCGTGCCGAGGTCGCCAAGCAGATGTTGGGCCTGTGCGACCGGGTCGGCACGTTCGCCCGTCAGGCGGGCGAGGTCGGTCGCCCACTCCAGACGCGCGGCCACCATCGGCGGGGTCAGAAAGCCGGGGGCGGTTTCGGGCCAGCCATCGGGGCGGCGGGCGGCAAAGACCGGCTGACCCATGCGGGCCATGACCTCGCCCAGACGCATGCCCTTCTTGCGGAAGGCGGGGGTTTCTTCCTCGTCCCCCGACAGACCCGTGGCGCGGAGGGAGGCGGCCATGAAGTCTTGCGGGCTGCGCAGTTTGTGCAGGGTTTGGTCGTGGGCTGCGGGGTGGGTCAGCAGGGCACGGTACATCGGAGGCAGGTGGCCGCCCGATTGCAGGTAGGTCTGGGCGAGGGTTTCCACCAGATCGGCGGGCGGTTCATCCGCGATGAAATGGCGGGCCAGCATCCGGGCGACGCTGTGCGCCGTTTCGGGACGCATAGCGATGGTTTCGGCCAGACGGTCGATTTCGGGGATGCCGGTGGTGTAGGTGTCGCCCAGGATCGTCTTTTCGCCCGGCTCGACCCGGCGTTCATCGAGTTCCGGCCCGTTGCCCGCCGCTTGCATCCCGGCCAGAAGGCGGGCGAGTTCGGTCACGTCGGCTTGGGTGAACCCGGTGCCCATGCTGTGCAGTTCCAGCAACTCGCGCGCCAGATTTTCGTTCAGGCCCCGGCCCTTGCGCAGGCCATAGCTGGAATTGGGGCCGGAGGATACGTTCTGGTTCAGGTAGGCCAGCATCGCGGGTTGCCACAGCACGGCGCGCAGCATGTCGGGGAAGCGGCCCGTGATATGGGGCCGCACCGCCTCGTCCCGCAGGGGGGGGATCAGGATGGCGACACCCGGAGAGGACGCGACTGTCAGGCGGTTGGACCACAGGTTCACCAGCCGCTCGACAAAGCCGCAACTGGCGGCAGTGGGGCGGGCGATGAAGGCCAGTGCGTCGCGCGCCCTGATCGTGTTCAGGTTGTAGGTGGGGTCGGTCAAGGGGGGCAGTTTGGCGCGGCGGCGGGCGATCTGGTCGTCGATCAGGACAAATCTGTCGGCCAGAGTCGGGCCGGTCCACGCCTCGGCGGGTTTGTCGCGCGCGGTCAGTTGGGCCATCACGCGGTCAGGGTCAAGACCGCCGGACGCCAATGCCTGACCCGCACGGGGCCCATAGCCGAAACGGATTTCTTCAAGGCGGCTGGCGGGGTCGGGCATTGGGGTTCCCGGTGAAGGTCAATTGTGAGTGGCAGATGGGGATTGTGGCCGCGAAGTCAATCTTGCGGCGCGTCTGCGGGGGCGGTTTCTGCCCAGGGGATGCGCCGGGTTCCGGTATGCTTTTCCAGATAGGTGCGGGCGGTTCTGACCTGGCCCACTTCTCTGAGCACTTCCCACCGGCGGTAATGGAGGGTGAAGATATCCCGGTCGGTCGGCAGCGGCTCGCCGCGCGCGCGCCCGCCAAGGATGAAGTGCTGCTCATCGGGCAGGATGTTCCAGTCCAACCCTGCGGCGCGGATCGCCAGAGGCATGCTCATCTGGTCCAGATACGGGCGTTTGTGCGGGATTTCGGGATCGGCGTCGATGGTTTGGGCAATGTCCATCCAGACTTGCGGAAAGGACCGGCCATCGGGGCTGCGGTGCTGTTCGGGAAAGCTGAACAGGCCCGAGCTGAAATAGGGAATCCGTTCGCGCCCGCGTTTCTGTTTCATCAGGCGAAAGCGTTCGGTGGGCAATTCCATGCCGCAGGTCGCATAGATCTGGTCCCAGATGGTTTGCGGCGCCCAGTTCATCGACGCGGCCTTGGACAGCGTGACGTGGCCCGGTTTCACGATATTCTCAACCAGATTGGGGCGGATGCACAGCACGTCGCTGTCCATGAAACAGGAAAACTCGGTGTCGCGGGGTTCCAGCGTGGCGAGCAGCTTGTTGCCATGCGGGTAGGGCGGGGTGAACCGCCCATCAACCGCAAAGCCGCGCAGGTCGCAGTCGCATTTCGCCAGCAGGGCGCGAACGTCAGCGCGGACCAGCGGCAATTTGGGCGCGGGGCAATAGCCGACCAGAGCCACCGTCTTGCCGAATTGTTCGCGCAGGGAGGCGGCCAGATAGCAGGCCATCACCTCGTAAGCGGTGGGTTCCACGATGAAATAGACGGTCAGGCGGGGGGGCATCGGTCAGGGTTCCTCGTCCGGGTGACGCTCGCCCGGGGTCAGGGCGCGAAACTGCTTGCTGCGCCGGGCGGCGAAGGCGTCGAGCATTGCGGTGATTTCGGGTTGGGTCGGGATGTCGGGACGCAGGTTTTGCGGCAGGTGGCCAAGCGCCCGCAGACGGTCGAACAAATGCGCAAAGTCCAGTTCGCCGACCGACTGATAATCGACGCGGTCAGCTTCGCCCGACACCCAGTCGGTGCGGACTGCGTCAATGGCCGTGAGGGTGATGCCCGCAAAGCCTTGGAATTGCAACCGATAGCCGGAGATATTTGCGCGGCTGCGTCGCAGGATCATCGTAACTTTCGTTTCGGGCCGCACCACGAACCCCGCCAGATGCAGCGCCGATCCATCAAGGCCCACGATCTGCCGCGCGGCTTTGTAGCGGGCGATCTGCACAGCCACCGGATGGAGTTCGGGATAAAACACCTCGAACCCGGCCCGTTCCATCGCGGTCTCGATCACGGATTCCCCAAGAACGCCACCGCGTTTGGCCAGCAGTTTCGCCCGCGAGATATACAGGCGTTCCGACCCTTCCGGGGCCACATGCGCCAGCCTGCCCTGCATGAAGGCGCGGTACGCAGGCGAGCCTGCATAGCGATCGCCCCAGCCGAACCCAAGTTCCGGCACGACCAGATCCTCGACCCGCACCGCTCCGGGCCAGATGCGTACCGGTGCCTCGATCCCCAGCAGGCGAAAGATGTCCTGATGTGAGACGACCCCGCGCGAAGGGTCGCCGCGATAGGGAATGTACAGGATGCTGTCCACGGCAGGCACATGGTCGATGGCCCAAAGCCGCGCCGTGCATTCCACCAGAAAATGACCGAAATGGGGACGGAAATGCCCGGCGAACAGATGGCGTCCGGGCAGCTCCTCGATCGGTTCTCCGGGTTGCAGGGTCGGCGCACGCGTGGATTGGCGCGCTCTGATCCAGACTTGCGACAACGCGCACCAGGAGCCGTCAGATGTCAGGACGCCCGTGGCGAACTTGGCGTCGTTGTCGCGTTCGGGGATCACAAAGGCTTGGGGCAGGTGCAGGATCGTGCCGGCAAAGGGGCCGCTGGGGGCCCCATCGGTGACGGTGATCGTCTGGGGGACGATCTTTGGCAGAACAGGTTTGGCCATCGCCGCGCCAAACTCGGCGACCGCGCGGCGCAGGCTGCGGCTGTCGGGCTGCTCGTGCAGCAGGGTTTGTGCGGCGCGCAGGCCAAGGCGGGGGTGGCGGCGGTTGGCAGCTTCCTCCAGCAGGGATTTTTGCCAGCTTTGCACCCCGCGCCGTGCCCGGTAGGCCGCCCAATACGTCACGGGGTTGAAGTTGCCCTGCGCCACGGTTTCGATCAGGCCTTGCAGCACGCCTGCCGATTTCAACTGGCGGATCGCGCGGTGGCCCATGTGACCGGCCTTGATCAGCACCACACCCGGCCCGGTGATCCGGTCCGCATGGGCGCGGTCTTCGGCGATGAAGGGGTCGAACACGACATAGACTTCGGACGCCACGGGGGCCGAGGTGGCGGCATCCAGAAAGGCGGACGTCGTCCAGTCCCACTTCCTCGACCCATAGCGGTAGCGCTGTTCGAACCGCGCAATTTTGCGCGACAGGCTGGTTTGCGGGCTGAACGTCAGCACGACCGACCCCGGCACCAGCGCGGAATAGGCAAGGGCCGCATAGCCGCCCATCGACGCCCCGACGAACACCACCCGGCGAAACTGCGCAAACAGCCCCGCATCGCGCAAGGCGCTGATCAGCGCCGGGGTATCGTCGTTGCGATACCAGTCCTTGCGGCTGGCCAGAATGCCAAGGATCGACAGGCCCATATTGGCGGCGCGCACCTGAAGCCACGGTTGCGGCGGGTCATATTCCCCGACCGACGACAGGTTGTCGAAGGTCACCAGCAGCACATCCGACCGCCGCAGGAACCAGGCATCGACCAGACCGCCGCGCAACAGGAAATTGTCGGTCTGGACGGCCTGACTGGCGGTGGCAACCTCGGGCGGCGGGGGAAGCAGGGCGGGTTGTGGCGCGACCTGTGCTTCTTCTACGGGCGGGGTGTCGGTCTTGCGGGCTGTCTTCGCCATGCGTCAGACCGCGCGCCGATAGACGTGGACGCCGGCGCGCGACAAGGGATCGAGCGCAAAGCCCTGCGCCTCGATCAGGTTGCGGCATTCGCGCATGCCTTCGCGGCCATAAATGTCGCGGTGCATTTCAGCGATGAAAGTGTCGACCCCGGTCAGATCGGCATGGCGCAGGAAATCAAGCTCGCCGCCCTCGATATCCATCATGATGATATCATGCGGAAATTCCGCTTTCAGGTCGGCATAGCGCAGCACCGGCACCTGCACCGCCTGCGCCTTCCCGGCATTGCGCGCCACAAGGCCAGAGCCGAGGAAATTGCCGTGGATGAAGAATTCGACGGTATCCGGCGTGTCGGGGGCGCTGAGCACCACGGCATGACGAACCGTGATCGCCTCCGCCAGCCCGTTGTGGGCGTGAAGATCGCGGATATGCGGCAACAGGTTGGGGTTCGCCTCGATCGACAGCATCGCGGCGGGCTTCAGATGCCGTGCCAGCACCGCGCCGACCACACCCGACCCCGCCCCCAGTTCCAGAATGCGCGCGCCGGGGGGGATGGCCTTCAACCCGGCCTCGACCTCGCGCCGTTCATATTTGCCTTCGTTCAGCGACACGATCATGCCCCGGCCAAGATGCGGCGCTGCGGGCACTTCGATGCCGTAAAACGTGGCGACGATGGTCGGCTCGACTGCGGCCTGCATGGTGGTCTCCTGCGATGCTCGGGCGGTGCCGTTGGTGACCCGGCCTCTTGTTTTGCCTTGATTATGCCGGGGCCTGTGCGCGCTGTCACCAGCCCACGCGCAGGCGGAGGGGATTTTGGTGCAGGTTTGTGGCAAAAATCGAAACAATCTGCGGAGTTCAAGGTCGGACGCAGACTTGATGCAGGGCGGGCCTCTGGCCTATGCTGTGGTGAAAATCCGGCGCAAAGCGGGGCGGGGGCAGAGGTGGCGACCAAGTCGAAGGCTAAACTGCGCCCGATGGGCGCGTCAGACTTGTGGGGGACGGTGGATTTCGCCTTGCAGCGGCACGTCAGCCCGCACGGTCAGGTGACCGCCGTGTCGATGATGAAGGATGAAGGCCCGTTCGTGATCGAATGGGTGGCGCATCATCTGGCAGTCGGGTTCACCGATCTGGTGGTCTATACGAACGATTGTTCAGATGGCACCGACGACATGCTGATAAGGCTGGAGGCGCTGGGTCTGGCGCACCATCGGCGCAACGTGATCCCGGAAGGCATTCGCCCGCAACCTTCGGCGTTGAACCACGCGCAGGACGAAGCTGTGGTCCAGCAGTCCGATTGGGTGATGGTGTTCGACGCCGACGAGTTCCTGTCGATCCGCTATGGCGACGGGACGTTGGACGATCTGATCGCGGCGATGAAGGTACAGGATGCGACCGGGATCGTGGTAACCTGGCGGATTTTCGGGTCGGGCGGCGTGGTCGACTGGTCACGCGCGCCGGTCAGCGAGCAGTATCTGATGGCGGCGCCCACCAGTTGGAACAAGGGCTGGGGGGTGAAAACGCTTTTCACCTTTGATGCCGATTATTGGAAGTTGGGGATTCATCGCCCCAAGATGAAAAACCGTCATATCGACACGACGTTCCCCGACACGGTCAAATGGCTGAACGGGTCGGGGCGGGTGATGGAGGATTACTTCAAGTTTCGCGGCTGGCGGTCGATCACCCGGACCGTGGGTTATGACTGGGTGCAGTTGAATCACTATGCCGTGAAATCGGTCGAAAGCTATGCGATCCGCAAGATGCGTGGCAATGTGAACAACAAGAAGGATAAGTACAATTCGGACTATTGGGCCTTGCAGGACCGCAATGAGGAACGTGACGACACGATGCTGCGCTATACCGAAAAGCGCAATGAAATCATCGCGGTGCTGCTGACGGACCCGGAGCTTTCCCGCCTGCACCATATGGCGGTCGACCGGGCAGAGGCGCGATTGGCCGAATTGCGCGACACACAGGCCTATACCGATCTGGTCGCCGATCTGGGCCGCGCCTCGGCCATTCCGATCAGCCAGATCGTCGCCAAACCACCGCAGGCACGCGACAAGGAAAAGATCGCGGCGCAGATGTCGGAGGTTGAGAAACGGCTGGGATCCAAGGCAAAGGACGCGCGCAAAGCCACCCCGCGCGACCCGGTCGAGACGGTTCCGACGGGGAATTTCGTAGTGGACCGCGTCGATCTGGCGGGGTTGGATCATGTCGAATGGGTTGCGAACCATAACATCCTGCTGCCGATGGCGCCGGGTGTGTTCAGCGAACCGGCATTGAAGACGATTGCCAAGGGCAAGTTCGATCGTGGCCTTGCGCGGCGGATGCCGCAGGTGGTGGCCCCTGCGGCGCGGATACTGGAAGTCGGGGCGGGGGTCGGGTTTCTGGCCGCGCATCTGGCGATCGTTCGGCCTGATTTGACGATTTTGATGCAGGAAGACGATGTTGGGTTACGAATTGCCGGAGCGGTCATTCTGAAACGGAACAATCGTTCACTTTCCTATCTGGACGCGACGTTGGGCGATGATCCGGAGCAGGGTTTAACGCAGATTGTCGGGGATTATCAGCCTGACGTGCTGTGCCTGGCGGATGGGCGATTGAAGCCCGAGGCGGTGCAGGCGGCCTTTGCCACGGCGTTGCCGAAGCAGGTGTTCCTGTATGGCCGCTTGTTGGAGGCGCATCGCGATGCGCTGGCCCGGTTTGACGAAATGTTCGCCGGAATGGGCTATGTGGCGGGCTATGGGTTCGACCTCAACCTGACGCGCGGCTATGGGTTGGGCGGGGTTGATCTGCCCTGACTGGACAGGCCGCATGACCTGCGGCATTGTTACGCATAACGAAACAAAAGCGCCCGCATGGGCCCTGTGAGGTGACATGACTTCCCCCGTCCGCAGACCCGTCGCCTCGCTTTGGATCGGCGAAAAACTGCATTATCTGAACCAGTTGTGCCTGCTGAGCCATGTGCGGCACGGGCACCCGACCACACTGTATTGCACCGATACGGTCACCAATGTGCCTGACGGGATCACCGTGCGGCCTGCGTCGGAAATCATGACGATCGACATGGAGATCGTGCGGCAAACCTCGGAAAGCTATTTGTCCAACGTGTTTCGCTACAAGATGATTCAGGCGACCGACGCGGTATGGATTGATTGCGATGCGTTCTGTCAGCGGCCCTTCCCCGATGAGATGCAGAACATCTACGCGGGTCACGGCTTTCGCGGCGCTTTGAATTGCGGGGTGGTCTACATTCCGAAAGAGGGGGAGTTGATCCACCGACTGCTCGACTATTATGACAACCTGCCCGACGCCCCGGCTTGGTTCAACAAGCAACAACGCAAGCGGCTGGAAAAGCAGGATAAACACCTGCCGCCTGCGGTGCGGATCTATAATGCCGAACGCACGGCTTTTGGCCCGCAAGCATTCACCTACTTTGCCCAACAGACCGGGGACTATGAAAAGGCGCTGTCGGCGGATTATCTTTATCCCGTGCCGTTTCAGTTGAACGATGTATTTTATGACCCCCATGGCCGGGTCGAGGGGCATTTTACCGATCATACGCTGTCGGTGCATCTGTATACCAACGGCACCAAGCCGTGGTGGCGCAAGAATGTGCCGTTGGCCAATTCCTATGCGGCGCGGATGTGTGCCGAGGTGGGGGTCGATCCGGCCAAGGCGTTGGAAGAATGATCGTTCACATTGGGGAATTGTGATGGGGATCAGTCTGATCCCCGGCCTGTTTCTGGCGCGTCATGCGGGGGCTGTGGCCGGAGCCAAGCGGGGCGTGATCCTGGGGCGGCAGAAGATTCACCTGACCGAGCGCCGGATGCTGCGGTTCCTCAAGTCGCTGGCAGCGATGGGAATTTCTGTCACCGAGGCCGAGATCACGCAAGAGGATGGGTTTACCGAAACGCTGCTGACCCGGTTGGGTTACCCCAGGGTCGAGGCGCTGGATTTCACCGAAAAGGAAGGGGCCGAGCACATTCACGATTTGAACAAGCCCTGTCCGGATCATCTCAAAGGGCAGTTCGATGTCGTGATTGATGGGGGCACGACCGAGCATATTTTCTACATCGCGACGGCGTTGGA
>JBBRVJ010000058.1:0-19110 GCA_038246975.1 Rhodobacterales bacterium
CCCGCTGGCAAGGCCAGGGCCAGTTCGGTGTTCGGTGTTTTCTGCATCAGCGCACCCTTGCCTTATTCCAGGCCACCAGTCTTGCCGTCGCGATGGTTCAGGTTCGCTTAACGAATCAAATTGCCGTCAAATCCTGCGCACCTGCGCTGGTGGAAAAGCCGCCACGCCTGGCGGCGGGCGGCTTGCCATTCTGTCAGGAAGGCCGGTCAGAGCTCTGACATCAACTGCGATTTGGCTTCGATCATCATCAGGCCCAGTTTGCCGCGCACCTCGTCTGCCGTGACCTTGCCGTCCAGATCACCTACGACCTTGCGGACCACATCCTCGAACCCGGGTTCCTCGAAATCGGCGATCACGACGGACCGGGCGTATTCGGCAGCATCATCGCCCGACTTGCCCATCAATCCGGCAGCCCACAGCCCCAGCAGTTTGTTGCGACGCGCCTCGATGCGGAACTGCATGTCGGCGTCATGGGCGTATTTGTTTTCAAACGCATTGGCGCGGTCGTCGAATGTGGTCATGGCAGGCCCCCGGGGTCTGATGGTTACTCCTGCCCCCCATATGCTATGCGGCTTGCTTTCCCGCAAGGGCAGCGCTGGACCATACCTTGCGAGCCCGTCCGCATTGCCGTAGAAGCGCGGGATCAATGGGCGGGACGCGTGGTCGGCACCCGCCTGACGCCATTGGTAACGGAGCGTTCATGGCACGTCGCAAGAAGGTCTACGAGGGCAAGGCGAAGATCCTGTATGAAGGCCCGGAACCGGGAACATTGATCCAGTATTTCAAGGACGATGCCACACCCGGCCAGGCGACACCGATCCAGACGGCCAGCGAAGGCAAAGGCGTTCTGAACAACCGCCTGTCAGAGTTCTTCATGAGCGGGTTGAACAGCATCGGGGTGCCGACGCATTTCATCCGCCGCATCAACATGCGCGAACAACTGGTGCGGATGGCCGAGATCATTCCGCTGGAGGTCGTGGTGCGCAACTTTGCCGCCGGGGACATTTCGGCGCGGCTGGGGATCCCCGAGGGCACCCCGCTGCCCCGGCCCATCGTGGAATATTACTACAAGGACGACCGGTTGTCGTCGCCTCTGGTGTCCGAAGAACACATCATCGCCTTCGGCTGGGCGACCCAGCAGGACCTTGATGACGTTGTGGCTTTGGCGTTGCGGGTCAATGACTTCCTGTCGGGGGTGATGATGGGCGTCGGCATCCGTCTGGCCGATTTCCGCATCGAAGTCGGCCGCATCTGGGAGGGCGATTTCATGCGCCTGATCGTCGCGGACGAGATCAGCCCCGACAGTTGCCGGTTGTGGGACATGCGCGCCGTGATGGACCGCGGCGATGGCCAGCCGCCCGCCGACCCCGGCCCGCTGGCCGACGTCTATACCGAACTGGCCCGCCGTCTGGGAGTGTTGCCGACCAACGTCACCCACACCTCGAAGCCGACCCTGATCAACTGATCCCTTTCCGGAGACCAACGATGAAAGCCCGTGTGACCGTCATGCTGAAACAAGGCGTCCTGGATGTGCAGGGCGAGGCAGTGCGCCATGCGCTGGCTTCTTTGGGATTTGACGGCGTACAGGGCGTGCGGCAGGGCAAGGTGATCGAACTGGACCTGACGCAGCCGGATGCCGCGGTGGCAGAGGCCGAGGTCAAGGCGATGTGCGAGAGGTTGCTGGCCAATACGGTGATCGAAAGCTACCGGGTCGAGATGGTCTGACGTGGAATTACCGGGGGTTTTACACCCCCGCGCATAGATTGGTTCTTGAACCAATGGCGGACCAATGTGTGCACCGATGGGCTATTGGGCTAAAAGGAAAGGGACAATTCCCTTTGAATTGGAGAGATCTGGCATGAAAGCCGCCGTCATCACCTTCCCCGGATCGAACTGCGACCGCGATCTGGCGGTGGGGTTCACGCGGGCGGGGTTCGAGGTTGCCCGCGTCTGGCACAAGGACACGGCCTTGCCTGCCGGGGTCGATGTCGTTGGCGTGCCGGGCGGGTTTTCGTTCGGCGACTACCTGCGCTGCGGTGCGATTGCGGCGCAGTCGCCGATTGCGGCGGCGGTTTCGGCCCATGCTTCGCGCGGGGGGTACGTGCTGGGCGCGTGCAACGGGTTTCAGGTCCTGACCGAGATGCGGCTGCTGCCCGGAGCATTGATGCGCAATGCCGGATTGAAATTCTTGTGCAAGATCGTTGGCTTGACAGTCGAGGCTGACAGCGCCTTCACCGCAGGCTATGCCAAGGGGCAGCGGATCGCGCTGCCGGTGGCGCATCACGATGGCAACTATATCATCGACGCGGAAGGCTTGGCGCGGTTGCGGGGCGAGGGGTTGGTGGCGCTGCGCTACACCCAGACGCCCAACGGTTCGATGGACGATATTGCCGGTGTCCTGTCGGCCAACCGGCGGGTTCTGGGCATGATGCCGCACCCCGAACGCGCGGTAGATCCGGCGCATGGCGGCACCGATGGGGCCGCGATGTTTGCGGGGCTTATCGGCGGGATGGCGCTGGCCTGACCCGCGATTTCCCCGGTCTGCTTGAGGCTGCGGGGGGCGGGGCCTAACGTTTTTCGATGAACGATATACTTCGCCCCCCGATCGTCAAGGATGCCGCACCCGGCACGTCGTGGTGGGTCAAACTGGTTGCCGTCGCGATGATTCTGGTGGCCGTCGGCGTGGTTCTGGTGACCAACCGCTGGCTGTCGGAACGCTTTACCGAAACCACTCGCAACCGGGCCGAACTGCGGCTGGCGCTGTACACCGGCAACCTGACGTCCGAGTTGCAGCGCACCTCGGTTGTGCCGTTGCTCTTGTCCGGCGACCCCGCGATTTCCTCTGCTCTGACCAAGAGGGACTATTCCGGGACCACCCTGCGGCTGATGCAGGTGCAGTCGGAAATTGGCGTCGCGTCGATCCTGCTGCTGGATCAAAGCGGGCGGACGGTGGGGGCCACAAACCGCAATCTTTTGGGCAAGTCCTTGGGATCAGAGCCTTTATTCGTCGATGCGCTGCGCAGTGGAGAGACGGTTTTCGCCGCGACGCCGCGCGACGGCGGGGGGTTCGACTTTACATATTCGCGCGTTGTGATCATTGATGGCAAGGCCGCCGGGGTTATTGTCGTGGCCGCTGATCTGTTGAAATACGAGCGCGCCTGGGCCGGATTGCAGGATGCCGTTCTGGTCACGGATTCGGGCGGCATCGTCATTCTGGCCACCGATCCGCGATGGCGGGGAGTGTCGCTGGATCAGGCACTGGAAGCGCGCGAGGCTCCTTCCGCGCTGAACCGGGCATTGCAGGGGGCGACCGACTGGGCGCAGAACCCGCCTGACGCCTATGTCAGTGGCAAGGGCGTGCTGCGCACCGATGCCCGCGTGCCGTTCCGGGGTTGGCGGATGGTGGCCTTTACCACCTACGATTCCGTGCGAGAGCGGGTTAACGGCATTTTGGCGTTGGAAATCATGGGCTTCGCCATTCTAGCGGCCCTGACATTCTACATGATGTCGCGGCAGGCGTGGTCGCAGAACATGTCGTTCCGCCGCGAATCCGCCGAGTTGCGCCTGCTGAACGCGCGGTTGCAACGGGCGGTGGCGGACCGCGAGAAGGTGCAGAAAGACCTTGCGGTGGCCGAGTTGACTTTGGCGCAGTCATCGAAACTGGCGGCGCTTGGCGAGATGTCGGCCGCGGTCAGCCACGAGTTGAACCAGCCCTTGGCCGCGATGAAAACCTATCTGGCCGGCGCGCGTCTGCTGTTGCAGCGCAAGCGCCCCGAAGAGGCTTTGTCGTCGTTTCAGCGAATCGATGACCTGATCGAGCGGATGGGCGCCATCACGCGACAATTGAAGTCTTACGCGAGGAAAGGCGGCGAAGCCTTTGAACCGGTTGATGTTCGCGCCTGTCTGTCATCAGCGCTGTCCATGATGGAGCCGCAATTGAAACTGCGCGTCGTCAAGATCACCCGGACCTTGCCGCGCAGTCCGGTCATGGTGATGGCCGACCGTTTGCGGCTGGAGCAGGTGATTATCAACCTGCTGCGCAATGCGCTGGATGCCACCAAGGACCGGGCCAAGCCGCAGATTGATCTGATCCTGTCGGCGGGCGTTTCCGCGACGTTGTCGGTGGGCGACAATGGGCATGGGATTGCGGATCTGGAGAACCTGTTCGAGCCGTTTTACACCACCAAGAAACCTGGCGAGGGCGTCGGGTTGGGGCTGGCGATCAGTTCCGGCATCGTGACTGACCTTGGCGGACGATTGACCGCGCGTAATGCCGAAGGCGGCGGCGCGGTTTTTGAAGTGCAACTGCCCATCCTGGGCGCAGACGTAAAAGCAGCAGAATGAGGACGATATGGCGCGGGCAATGAAGGTGGCGATTGTCGATGACGAAGCCGACATGCGGCAGTCGATCAGCCAGTGGCTGGCGCTTTCCGGTTTCGATACAGAGACTTACCCCAGCGCCGAGGAAGCGTTGAAATCCATCGGCCCCGAGTTTCCAGGCGTGGTGGTCAGCGATATCAAGATGCCCGGCATGGACGGCATGGCGTTTCTGAAGCGGCTGATGGGGATGGATTCAGGCCTTCCGGTGATCCTGATCACGGGTCACGGAGACGTGCCGATGGCGGTCGAGGCGATGCGGGTGGGGGCATTTGATTTTCTTGAAAAGCCGTTCAACCCCGACCGGATGACCGAACTTGCCAAGCGCGCCACGCAGTTGCGGCGGCTGACTTTGGACAACCGCGCCTTACGGCGGGAGTTGTCGGACGGGACGATCCTGATGAAGAAACTGATCGGCACCAGTCCTGTGATGGACCGGTTGCGTGAGGATATTCTTGATTTGGGTCAGGCAGACAGTCATGTCCTGATCGACGGAGAAACCGGCACCGGCAAGACCCTGGTGGCCCATGCGCTGCATGCCGTGGGGCCGCGCGCCGGGCGTAAGTTCGTCACGGTTTCATGTGCTGCTTGGTCTGAGGATCAGTTGACCGCCAAGCTGTTCGGCCCTGCCGAGGATGGCGCGATCCCCATGGTCGAAGAGGCGCGGGGTGGCACGATCTGTCTGGAGGACATCGAGGCGCTTTCGCATCCGCTGCAATCGAGGTTGCTGACGCTGATCAACGAACAGGGCACGCCGCCCGATACGCGTATCATTGCGATCTGCAATCAGCATGTGCCTGACAAGACGGTGGAAGATGCGCTTCGGCCCGACCTTTACTACAGGTTGGGTGCGATGACGATCTTGCTGCCGCCGCTGCGGGCGCGGGGGGAGGACATTTTAACATTGTTTACAAGGATGTCCGAACTATTTGCGGAGGAATACGGCTGTGATGCACCGCAGGTGACGGCACAAGAGGCGGCGCAGTTGTTGCAGGCGCCATGGCCCGGGAACGTGCGGCAACTGGTCAATATTGCCGAGCGCGCTGTGTTGCAGAACCGGCGTGGGTCGGGGTCGATCGCGTCGCTTTTGATGGCGGACAACGAGTCGTCGGGCCCGGCGATGACGACCGAGGGCAAGCCGTTGAAGGACTACGTGGAAGCCTTTGAACGGATGTTGATCGACAACACGATGCGGCGGCACAAGGGGTCTATCGTGGCGGTGATGGATGAGTTGTGCCTACCACGCCGGACGCTGAACGAGAAGATGGCGAAATACGGGTTGGCGCGAGGGGATTATGTTTGATGTGGCGGATCAGGGATTGACGCGCTGATTTGGCGGAAAATGCCCGCTGGATAAGCGTCGGTTAAGCGTCGGGCATCCGTCCCTGCGTTTGGCGGCGGTTGGCGCAAATAACGCAACGCACGGAGCGGTTCGCAGGTGGCGGGTTATCCGGGCCTGTCTGCGCCGATACGTCTTTGCACAACCCATACGGGTGGCGGGTTGCAAATGACCCATTGCCCTTGCGCAGGCTTTGCCGCTATCGTCGTCCGACGTGGGGTCTTGCCCACGCAGAAATTCTCTGCCTTCTGGGACTGGTGCGGTGACGCGCGCCGAATGAGGGGGCAGCCGGATCGGCCGCAAGGCCGACTTATTGCCCGCCAAGTCATTGACAACGCGGGCTTTCGTGTGCCTCCGCAAGGGGGTTGGATAGAGAACCGCGATGGCGCGTGCGACCAAATTGGCGAAAGGCGAGGGGTGCCCACAGGGCACGGCCCGTTTTTTGCTATCGCCGCGCCTTGCCCGAACAAGCCGCCCTTCCCGTGATGAACTTGCCTCCGGTCTACCGGGGGATGTCTTGCGTTCAGGGCGCTATGGACCCAAATGTCAAAGAAAATGCTTATCGACGCGACACATGCCGAGGAGACCCGGGTTGTCGTGGTGGACGGAAACAAGGTTGAAGAGTTCGACTTTGAAACGCTGAACAAGCGGCAGATTGCGGGCAACATCTATCTGGCCAAGGTGACGCGTGTCGAGCCGTCATTGCAGGCGGCCTTTGTAGATTACGGCGGCAACCGCCACGGCTTCCTTGCATTTGCCGAGATCCACCCGGATTATTATCAGATCCCGGTGGCCGACCGCAAAGCCTTGCTGGAGGAAGAGCGGGCGTTCAACCGCGCCGAGGACGATGAAGACAACCGTCCGCGCCGGTCTGCGCCCAAGTCCCGCCCTGCGACCCAGACGGCTCGGGGCGATGCGGTGCAATCCTCCGGGATCAACGGCATGGACGTGGTCGATCTGGGCGAGGAAACCGGGGCCGATGCGTTGATGGAGGCGCAGCCAGAAGCGGTGCATCTGCCGCATGACCAGGGTGTGCATCATCACGGTGGTCATTCGCAGGCAGATCCAACTGCGGCTTCTGACCCCGAAGAGGGCGATGCGCCGTTCCGGGCAATCGACCACGCCTCGGAAACCGATGACGAGATTGAATCGATCGCCGAAGAGGATGTGGCCGAGGAAATCTCGGCTCCGCGTCGTCCGCGGGCCCGTCGCTACAAAATTCAGGAAGTGGTGAAGGTCCGTCAGATCCTGCTTGTGCAGGTGGTCAAGGAAGAACGCGGCAACAAGGGCGCTGCGCTGACCACCTATTTGTCGCTGGCCGGTCGGTATTGCGTGTTGATGCCGAACACGGCGCGTGGGGGCGGTATCAGCCGCAAGATCACCGTGGCGGCCGACCGCAAGAAGCTGAAAGAAATCGCGGGCGAGATCGAGGTGCCGGAAGGTGCAGGTCTGATCATCCGCACGGCGGGGGCCAAGCGGACCAAGCCGGAAATCAAACGCGATTACGAATATCTGATGCGGCTGTGGGAGCAGATCCGGGAGTTGACGCTGAAATCCATCGCCCCGGCGGCGATCTACGAGGAAGGCGATCTGATCAAGCGGTCGATCCGCGATTTGTACAGCCGCGAGATCGACGAGATTCTGGTCGAGGGCGAGGTGGGGTATCGCACGGCCCGCGATTTCATGCGAATGATCATGCCCGGTCAGGCGCGCGTCGTGGTGCCCTATGCCGAGCAGATGCCGTTGTTCGCCAAGTTTCAGGTCGAAAGCTATCTGGGCGGCATGTTCAACCCGACGGTTCAGTTGAAATCGGGCGGCTACATCGTGATCGGGATCACCGAGGCGCTGGTCGCCATCGACGTGAACTCGGGTCGGTCGACGCGCGAAGGCTCGATCGAGGACACCGCGCTCAAGACCAACCTTGAGGCCTGTGACGAGGTGGCCCGCCAGTTGCGGCTGCGAGATCTGGCCGGGTTGATCGTGATCGATTTCATCGACATGGAAGAGCGCAAGAATAATGCGTCGGTCGAGAAGCGGTTGAAAGACAAGCTGAAAACCGACCGCGCGCGGATTCAGGTTGGTCGCATCTCGGGCTTTGGTTTGATGGAGATGAGCCGTCAGCGGCTGCGGCCGGGGATGCTTGAGAGCACGACCCAGCCTTGTGCGCATTGCCACGGGACGGGATTGATCCGGTCGGACGACTCGCTTGGCTTGCAGGTCTTGCGCGCGCTGGAAGAGGAAGGCACGCGGAAACGGTCGAAAGAGGTGCTGTTGCGCGCGCCGATCGGCATCGTCAACTTCCTGATCAACGGCAAGCGCGAGCATATCGCGCTGATCGAGACGCGCTATGGCATGTCCGTGCGGATCGAATGCGATCCGGCAATGATCTCGCCTGACTATTCCATCGAAAAGTTCAAGACCGCGACGCGGGTCGTGCCCGATGCAGCCTCGGTCATTTCAGGCAATGCCAGCCTGATGGGGGCTGCGGTCGATGAGGACGAGGATTTCGGCGACGAGATCGAAGAGATCGGCGAGATCGAAGAGGTGGACGAGGCCGAAGAGGTGGTCGTGGCCAAGCCCGAGGCCGCGAAGGACGATGGCACCGGCACGCCGGGCAAGAAAAAACGCCGGCGTCGGCGGCGCAAGAAAGGCGGGGCTGTGAACGGTGTCGCCGGGGGTGCGGTTGAAGGCGATGACGAGGGCGACGAGGAAGAAGACGGCGATGACGAGGGCGACGAGGCTGACGATGTGGCCGAGGCGTCCGTAGCGGTTGTCGCAGCGCCCGAAGTGGTCGCCGAGCCGGTTTTGAAGAAACCCACCACCCGGTCGCGGACCAGCAAAGCCAAGACGGCGGCGCTGGCCGAGGCGGCAGAGATGCCCGCGCCCGAGGTCAAGCCGAAACCGACCCGGAGCCGGACGACCAAGCCAAAGGTGGTGGCCAAGCCTGCCCCGGTGCGCGAGGCGGCGCCGGTCCCCGAGAGCCAGATGGAGGAAGCCCTCGTTGTCATGCCCGAGGCCACGCCGGTCGCCGAAGCTGACACGTTTACCGCACCTGCAGTCGTCGAGCAGCTTGAGCCCTTCGCGGACGCCGTGCCCGTTGCTGACCCCGTGCCCGTTGCTGAACCCATTGCGCAGGATGCCCCGCCAACCCCGGAAACGCCAACCCCGGAAACGCCCAACCCGGAAACGCCCACCCCGGAAACGTCTGCCGACGACGGCGAGCCAAAGCCCAAACGGCGTGGCTGGTGGTCGCTGGGTCGCTAGAAACCATCGGGCGACAGGGCAACCTGCCGCCCGTTTCCTAGCCGCGCCGGATCAGATAGCGGGTGGCACTCCCGTCGGTCTGGGCTGACAGAAACCGGTGCCCCTGCTCTGCACAGAAATGGGGCAGATCGACCGCCGCCATCGCGTCGGTCGCCAGCACCGCCAGCACCTGCCCCGGGTCCATCGCCATCAGCCGCTTGCGCGCCTTCATCACCGGCAGCGGGCACAGCATCCCCACACAATCAACCTCGACATCCCAGACCATCGACTGTCCCATTCCAACTGGTTCAAATATCCCCGCCGGAGGCTCCGCCGCCAGTGCCAAACGCGACTGCACACCAATGTGACGTACAGTCGGGGTGACGCCGCACTCCGAACCCGGTATTGGGCAAGAAAAGGAGCCTGTCATGTTCGGCATCGAGATCATCGACGCAAGTCTGTTGCCCGCCATGACGGTGGCCTTGCTGGGGGGAATCCTGTCGTTCCTGTCGCCCTGCGTGTTGCCCATCGTGCCGCCCTATCTGGCCTATATGAGCGGGATCACGGTTGGCGAATTGCGCGAGGGCCGGTCGCCCATGCTGGCGGCGGTTTTCTTTGTGCTGGGACTGTCGACGGTGTTCCTGCTGCTGGGGTTCACGGTGTCGGCGTTCGGCATGTTTTTCCTGACCAATGCCGATACGTTTTCCATACTGTCGGGCATCGTGGTCATGGTGTTTGGCGCGCATTTTCTGGGTGTGATCCGCATCGGGTTTCTGACGCGTGAGGTGCGGGTAGATGCGGGCGATCAGGGCGGGTCGGCTTTTGGGGCCTATGTGCTGGGGCTGGCCTTTGCTTTTGGCTGGACGCCCTGCATCGGGCCGCAACTGGGGGCGATCCTGACGCTGGCGGCGCAGGAGGCGTCGATGGTGCGGGGGACGGCGCTGCTGGGGGTTTATGCGCTGGGCTTGGGGATTCCGTTCCTGCTGGTCGCCGCGTTCTTTCCCAGGCTGGTGGGCGTGATGGCGTTCTTCAAGCGCCATGCCGAGCGGATCGAGCGGATCATGGGCTTGCTTCTGTGGACGGTTGGCCTGCTGATGCTGACGGGCGGGTTTTCCAGTTTTTCCTTCTGGCTGTTGGAAAACGTGCCGGTGCTGGGGATGATGGGGTGATTTGCCCATAGATTTGCCGGAATCCGCCGCCATACTGGACGCATGAGCGATCAGCAGACGGCAACGGCGGAAGATGCGCGGGTTTTCCGGCGGCGGGTTTTCTATATTCCGGGATATGATCCGATCCATCCGCGACGCTATCGCGAGCTCTATCGGCGCGAGGGCGCGGCGCAGGCAAAGATTTCCGGCTATGCGCTTGATTTGAAACCCAAGATGGTGAAGGGGCCGTATGGCTGGCATGTGACGTCCGACCTTGGCGGTCAGGCGGATGTCGAGGTGTTGGTGTGGTCGGACATCGTCAAAGGCTCGATGAACCCGTCGATCGCGGCGACTTATCTGCAACTGGTGCGGACGGCATGGGCCTATGTCGGGTCGGGGGCGTTGTTTCGGTTGATGCGATTGCGCAAGGGGCCGATGATTGCGGCGCTGTATCCGATTGGCATGTTGCTGGCGCAGTTGGGGATGGCAATGCTGGCGGGGTGGGGTGTCGGGATGCTGGGGGCGTTGGTGCATCCGTTGGTCGGCTGGACTGCGGGGCTGGGGGTGGTTTATGGGGTGCTGCGGACGTTCCGCCGGTATGACAATCGGCTGTTCGCCTATTACCTGATGCATGATTTTGCCTATTCCGCTCAATCAGAGGGGGCCATTCCGCCTGAGTTGGAGGCCCGGATGGTTGTATTTGGACAAGCGGTGGCGGAGGCGCTGTGCGGGGATTACGACGAGGTTCTGGTGGTTGGGCATTCTTCCGGGGCGCATCTGGCGGTGTCGATCCTTGCGGACCTGATCCGGGGCGGCTTGCCCGAGGTGCGGCCTGCCCTGGGGTTTCTGTCGCTGGGGCAGGTGATGCCGATGGTATCTTTTCTGCCACGGGCCACGCGGCTCAGGGCCGATCTGCATTATCTGGCCGCGCGGGACGAGGTGACCTGGGTCGATGTGACGGCCCCCGGCGATGGCTGTGCCTTTGCGCTGTGCGATCCGGTGGCGGTGACGGGGGTGTCGCCTGCGGGCAAGAAGTGGCCGCTGGTGGTTTCGGCGGCCTTCACGCGGACGCTGAGCCCCGAGCGATGGCGCGAGTTGCGCTGGAAGTTTTTCCGGCTGCATTTCCAGTATCTCTGCGCGTTTGATCGGCCGGGGCATTATGACTATTTCCAGATCACGGCGGGGCCGATGACGCTGGCCGACCGATACCGGGGGCGCAAACCGTCGGGCAGCCGGATCGAGACGCCGCTTTCGGGCTACAGGACGATGGCGTGACGCCGCCCAAGCCTGCCTCGCGGCCGGACCGGGTATCGCTGTGGCGCTACTTGCGGTTGTTCCGCGCGGATATCCTGTCGGCGCAGCCTGCGCGGCTGTATCGCGCGTGGATGGCCGAGTTTCGCACGCCGTTTTTCCGCAGCTACCTGTGCAACGACCCGGCGTTGGTGACGCGGGTGTTGAACGAACGGCCCGATGACTTTCCCAAGTCGGGGCGGATTGCCGAGGGGTTGATGCCCTTGCTGGGCAATTCGGTGTTCCTGACCAATGGCGAGGTGTGGAAGCGGCAACGGCGGATCATCGACCCGGCCTTCGAGGGCGGCCGTCTGCGCGACACGTTCCCGGCGATTGTGGCGGCAGGGCAGGCGGCGGTGGCGCGGCTGCGGCCCGGGGTGGTCGAGGTCGAGGAAGTGCTGAGCCACGCGGCGGCGGACGTGATCTTCCGCACGTTGTTTTCGATCCCGATCGAAAATGCGATTGCGACGGCGGTGTTCGACGAGTTTCGCACCTACCAGCGGACCCAACCGATTCTCAATCTGGCGGCGTTCCTGCCCTTGCCGCGCTGGATGCCGCGCTTTCACCGCAGGGCTACGAAACGGTCGGCCGCGGTAATCCGGGGGTTGATCACCCGGCTGACCGAGGACCGCGCGGTTGCGATTGCGGCGGGGACTGCACCCGACGATCTCGCGACCAAGATCATGGTGACGGTGGACCCGGTGACGGGGCAGCGGTTTGGCACCGAGGAAATGGTCGATCAGGTCGCGATCTTCTTTCTGGCGGGGCATGAAACAAGTGCGTCGGCGCTGGCTTGGGCGCTGTATCTGCTGGCGACCCATCGCCAAGTGCAGGACCGGGTCGCGGCGGAGGCTGTGGCTTTGGGCGATGCGCCTGCCTTCAGCGCGCTGTCCAAACTGAAATACACCCGCGACGTGTTTCGCGAAGTGCTGCGGCTGTATCCGCCCGTGCCGATGATGGTGCGCGAAAATGTACAGGTCGAACAGATGCGGGGGCGGCGCGTGGGGCGCGGGGCGCAGATCGTCCTGTCGCCGTGGCATCTGCACCGCCATACGCGGATCTGGTCCGCCCCCGATGAGTTTGACCCCGACCGCTGGGGACGCGAAGAGAACAAGACCTGTGCCCGCCACGCCTACATGCCGTTTTCCAGCGGGCCGCGCGTCTGCACCGGGGCGGGGTTTGCGATGGTCGAGGGGGTGGTTCTGCTGGCGCTGTTGGCTCGTGCGTTCCGGTTTGACCCGGTCGAGGGGCGGATTCCGGTTCCGGTTGCTCATCTGACGGTGCGGGCCAAAGACGGCATTCACCTGACTGTCAGTCCGCGCGAATCCGCTTGAAATCACGGCGGCTTGGGCGCATAGGCCACGCGAAGCCTGCGTTCAAAACGCGGGCGAAACCCTATTGGAGTGACCATGGCCAAAGAAGACATTCTCGAATTCCCCGGTGTCGTCAAGGAACTGCTGCCCAACGCGACATTCAAGGTCGAACTCGACAATGGCCATGAACTGATCGCGGTGATGGCGGGCAAGATGCGCAAGAACCGCATCCGCGTGCTGGCAGGAGACAAGGTGCAGGTCGAAATGACGCCCTATGACCTGTCGAAAGGCCGCATCAACTACCGGTTCAAGTGAAGCTGATCCTGGGGTCCGCCAGTCCGCGCAGGCGGGAGTTGCTGGCGCAACTGGGCGTGATCCCTGACGCCGTTCTGCCCCCCGACATCGACGAATCGCCCCGCAAGGCTGAATTGCCCCGGCCCTACGCGGCGCGTATTGCACTGGAAAAGGTCCATGCGGTGGCGGCGGGGGATGATGACATCGTGCTGTGCGCCGATACGACGGTCGCCTTGGGGCGCCGGATTCTGGGCAAGCCCGCCGATGCGGGGCAGGCGGCGGAGTTTCTGCTGGCGTTGGGCGGGCGGCGGCATCAGGTGATAACGGCGGTGGCGGTGCGGCGTGGTGCGCGGGTCTGGACGCGCGAAAGTGTCAGCGCGGTCAAGATGAAGCGGCTGTCGGATGCCGAACTGAACGCCTATCTGGCCAGCGGCGACTGGCAGGGCAAGGCGGGCGGCTACGGCATTCAGGGCGCGGCGGGCGCGTTCATCCCGTGGATTTCCGGATCGTTTACCGGAATAGTCGGGTTGCCGCTGGCCGAGACGGCGGCCCTGTTGGTGGCGGCGGGATACCCCGTATGGAGGCAGCAATGATCGGTCGGGTGGTGCATCTGGATGTGATCGGCGACCGGGCGGCGGCGGCTTTGGTGGTGGACGGGCGGCTGGAGGATCTGGCGGTTGACCCCGATGGCGATGCCGCGTTGCCGGGGGCGATTTTTCGCGCGGTGGCGGATCGTCCGATGAAGGGGCAGGGCGGGTTATTCGTGAAACTGCCCGCTGGGTCGGGATTTCTGCGCCAGACGGCCGGGATTGCGCCGGGTCAGCGGTTGCTGGTGCAGGTGACGGGGCCTGCGGAACCGGGCAAGGCGCTGCCCGTGACGCTGCGCCTGCTGTTCAAATCGCGTTATGCCATCGTGACGCCGGGCGCGCCCGGGCTGAACATCTCGCGCCGGATCAAGGACGAAGAGGTGCGGGCGGGGTTGGAGGCCTTGGCGGCTGAAGCGATGGCGGGGGCTGCCGAAGACCTCGGTCTGATCATCCGCTCGGCGGCCGAGGGGGCGGACCCGGAGGCGGTAGCAGAGGATGTGACAGCAATGCGCAATCTGGCGGTTGTCGTGCTGGCCGATACCGAGGGTGGGCCGGAACTGCTGGTCGAAGGCGCCGGCGCGCAGGAAACCGCGTGGCGCGAATGGGCCGACCCCGAGCCTGACGAAGTGGTGGAGGGCGGGTTTGCCGCGCACGGCGTTTTCGAGATGATCGACCAGTTGCTGCAGCCGCGCGTCGGGCTGGTGGGCGGCGGGCACATGATGGTGGAGCCGACCCGCGCGCTGGTCGCGGTGGATGTGAACACGGGGCCCGACACCTCGCCCGCGGCCTCGCTCAAGGTCAACATCGCAGCGGCACGGGAATTGCCGCGCCAGTTGCGGCTGCGGGGCTTGGGCGGCCAGGTGGTGGTGGACTTTGCCCCGATGCCCAAGAAGGAACGCGCGATTCTGGATCAGGTGATCCGCGCGGCATTCAAGGCGGAAGCCGAGGCGAACCTTGCCGGGTGGACGACACTTGGCCTGTTCGAGTTGACGCGCAAGCGGGATCGGTTGCCGTTGTCCGAGGTATTGCAGGCCGGGATGCTGGAGGAGGACGCATGAGTTGCCCGATCTGCGCCCGCGATACCGACCCCAAATACCGCCCGTTCTGTTCACGTCGCTGTTCTGATTTCGACCTCGCCCACTGGCTGCGCGGCAGCTACGCGATCCCCGTTCAACCCGAGGAAGACGACGCCAGCGACCCCGCCCCGACACGCCCGCAATAAGGCCGTCGTAGAGCGAAACCGGATTTCGTCAAAAGCCTCTGGACAGCCCCGCAAGCCTGACGTATCACCCGGCCACCCGAAAGGTTGCCGCCTTTCTCTGGTGTGCCCGGATAGCTCAGTTGGTAGAGCAGCGGATTGAAAATCCGCGTGTCGCTGGTTCAATTCCGGCTCCGGGCACCACTTAATTACTTGAAATCGTTGACTTATGTTTCTCCTGTAAGCCGGATAGTTGATCTTTGGCGAACACTGGGCTACATCGGGGCTACATCGGGGCTGCATTCTTATCTTGCTTGGTTGGCAAGCACAGAACGCATTTGCTCATCCCGTTCGGAGGTTTTGCGACAGTCCAGCTTCGACTGCGTCTAAGTCTGAGTTAGGCAGCGATGTCCGTTGCCTCGTCAAACACTCAGGTCAAGCATGAACGTCACCGTCAATCTCGAAAACGTATTTCTCACTGTGGCACAAGTCGCCGAACGTTACAGTGTAGTCGTCGACAGCATCTGGCGCTGGAAGCGCAACGGAGAACTTCCTGCATCCGTCCGTGTCGGGCCAGGATCCACGCGTTGGAAGGTGTCGGACCTGCTGAAGCACGAGAGCCAGTTTGTTGCTGGATTCATCACGTCCTTCAGTTGGTCACTGGCGACATCAGCTTCGACCGGGTCAAAAGCATCACCCTGCGTCCAGCAACTCCAGCAGTGCCTGCACCCGTTTCACGGTGATGCCCGGATCACGGCCGTTCGAGATGACGCGGATGAATTCGATCCACGTCATCTCGTTTTCGGTCAACTGGTCACACGGTTCCACTGTGGCCATGGGAATCTTGAATATGCTGTCGTTCACTTCCCGAAAATCGCGCGCAGTGTGGACTGCGACCGGGCGGTCAGACGCGGGTCGCTGTTCAGGGACGCGTCGCAAATCTAATCCAGCCAACCACGCTCATTCTCGGTCACGGGCTTGCCGAAGCAGTCGACGATGGCGTTCGCTGCCGTGGCGCCGACAGATGTTCCAGCGACAGACGCATCAGGTAAGCCCGATCGACCTCAAGGGCACGAGCCAACGCCGGGACGCGGTCCAACGGCACCTTGGTGGCACCTGACTGCAGAAGGCTGAGCATGTTGGCGTTCACGAAGCCCGCCTCCTGCGCAATTTCCTTCTGCGATTTTCGGTGCTTGAGGTCACGCACGCGGTCCGCGATGAACAGGGCGGCGGGGGTATTGAGGTGTGGGTTGCTCACGGTGTCTCCATTCCGGTTTCTCTGTATCACCGTGATACCGCGCGTGATTTGACGCGTCGGGTAGGGACTGGGTGCAACATCTTGGGAAGAGCGAAATCTTAGAAAATACGATTAGTGGTGACCGGGACGCAGTTTGCACCAGCCGGGTTGGGACGGAACATTTTTTCAGGTTTCGGCAGCGCTGATCTCACTTGGCCCCTCTCGCTGCTCAGATGCCTAGGTGAACCACAGGCTGAACGCACGTGAAGAGTTTCTACTAATTCTCGATCCGTCACGAATGGACAGTGTTTTCATTTCAGTCTTTGCAGTGGTTCGTCACACGGCTGTTGCTTAGGCGGCTTACGTCTGATGCGCTATGGTAAGAAGGTGAGAGCCTGGGCAGCAGGACGCCATTGCGGACGCGGAAGGACTGAAATCCACTGAAGCCGAACCTGTTCACAAATCGGCCGTGCCACCATCCGGGATGTAAAACCTAGCCGACCATCCAAGCCTCGTTACTGGCACCGACAGTTTCCAAACTAAATCTGCAGAAAAGGAACCAACCATGCGCCGTCTGATTTTGTCTGCTCTTGCCGCCCTGAGCCTTACCACCGCTGCCTTTGCCGAAGTGTCTGGAAAGCTGGTGCTGTATACTTCGCAACCTAATGAAGACGCACAGAAAACGGTTGACGCCTTCATGGCCGCCAATCCAGGCGTCACGGTGGAATGGGTGCGCGATGGCACGCCGAAGATCATGGCCAAATTCCGCGCTGAACTGGAAGCTGGTGCCCCGCAGGCCGACGTCCTGTTGATCGCCGACAGTGTGACGATGGAAGGGTTGAAAGGCGAAGGTCTGCTGATGGCACACCCCGATGCCGATATCTCGGCCTATGAGCCGGGCATCATGGACGCGGGCAAAACCTGGTTTGCCACCAAGTTGATCACCACAGGAATCGTCTACAACACAGCGGCCCCGGTCAAACCGGCGTCTTATGCGGACCTGAGCGAACCGGAAGTGACGGCGGCCTTCATGATGCCGTCGCCGCTTGCTTCGGGTGCAGCGGCGATCCACATGATTGCCTTGACCAATGTGCCGGATCTGGGCTGGGGCTTCTACGAGACGCTCGCCAAGCAGGGTGCCGTGGCCGACGGTGGCAATGGCGGTGTGTTGAAGGCCGTGGCTGGAGGCGAAAAGCTCTATGGCTTCCTCGTCGATTTCCTTGCCATCCGCGAGGCGGCAAATGGCGCACCGATCCAGTTCGTCTTTCCGACGGAGGGAGTGTCGGCAGTATCCGAACCGGTTGCGATTTTGGCCAACACCCAGAACCCTGACGCGGCCAAAGCCTTCGTCGATTTCCTGATTTCCGAGCCAGGCCAACAGCTAGCCGCCGACATGGGTTACCTGCCCGCCCATCCCGCCGTGACCCCGCCTGCGGGTTTCCCGGCGCGCGACACCATCAAGATCCTGCCGTTCGACCCGGCCAAGGCCCTTGCCGATGAAGCCGCAAACAAGGCCCGTTTCACCGAAATGTTCGGTGGCTGATCAGCCGGTGCCTGATGACCTGCGCGCAGCCCCGGCCCGATGGTCGGGGCTGCGCCACTTTGCAAAGGAACCGCTGCTGCTGGCGATTGTGGTTCTGGCCGCGGTAGCCCTGTTTGTCGTGCCTTTGGGCGCTGTGGGCAGGTTGGCGTTTTTCGCGACGGGTGGCGGCGTCGAGGCGTTTTCTGCCGCCCTCTCGAACCGATCAGTGCAGCGGGCGCTATGGCATAGTCTGGAAAGCGCGGCACTTGCCGCTGCGCTGGCGGTTCTGCTGGGCGGTGGTCTTGGACTGCTGATCGGGCTGACGGATATTCGCGGTCGGGTGGCGTTGTCTTTTGCCATCCTGATGCTGCTGATGATCCCGCCGCATGTCACTGCGATTGCCTGGATGCAGATGCTGGGACCGTCCAGCGTGCTGTTGCAGATGCTTGGCGCCGCCCCCCCACCGGGCAGCACCAATCCGCTTTATTCGCGCGAAGGGGTTATTGCGCTGCTGGCCTTGCAACAAGTGCCGATCGTCTATCTGACCCTGCGCGCCGCCTTGCGCGCGTTTCCGCGCGATCTGGCTGAAGCCGCACGGGTCAGTGGCGCGGGGCCATGGATGCTGTTGCGCCGGGTCATCCTGCCGGTGATGGGGCCTGCATTTCTGGCGGGCTATGCGCTGGCCTTCGTTTCCGCCCTTGGAAATTTTGGGGTGCCGGCCTTGTTGGGCATTCCGGGTCGCTATGTGACGCTGCCGGTTTTGATGTGGCAGCGTCTGGCATCAAGCGGGCCGTCTGTGCTGGCGGATCTGGCAGTTCTGGCCACCCTGATCGGGGCAGTTGCGGTGGTGGCGGTCTGGGGTCAGATGCGGCTGTCGCGCGCGATGTCCGTGGCTCTGATCGGTGCGGCGCAACAGCCTTTGCGCCTGCGTCTGGGGCGCGCCCGGCCCTTTGTCGAGGCGGGGCTTTGGACGCTGCTGATGCTGCTGGTTGTGGCGCCGATGCTGGCCATGCTGGCCACGGCGGTGGTTCCGACCTATGGCGTGCCGCTTGGCCCGGATACGGTGACCTTCCGACATTTTCACGAGGTGATCTTTACCCAGTCCGTGACAGCCCGCGCCTTTGCCAATTCCGCAGGGCTGGCGCTGGCCGCAGGGATCGGGGTTGCCGCTCTGGCCCTCGCGGTCGGGGCGCTGTTGCGGGGGCCATTGTCCGCAGGGGTGCGGAGTGTCACCATGCTGGCCGAGATTGCCTATGCCGTGCCGGGGTTGGTGATTTCCATCGCCTTCATCATTGCCTTCATCAAGCCGTTGCCCGTTCTTGGCATCTCGCTTTATGGCACGCATGCAATTATTCTTGGAGCCTATCTTTCTGCATTTCTGGCAATCGGGCTGAAACCGGTCGGCGTTGCGTTTGCCGCACTTGATCCCGCCCTGCAAGAAGCAGCGCGGGTATCGGGTGCCGGGTTCTGGCGAAGGCTTTGGCGCATCGACCTGCCGCTGATCGCACCCGCCGCCGCGTCCGGTGCGGTGCTGGTCATGCTGACCGCGTGGAACGAGGTTA
>JBBRVJ010000059.1:0-19040 GCA_038246975.1 Rhodobacterales bacterium
CCATCGAGAGCGTTGCCCCGGCCCCTTCTTTACCCTGCGCCCCCCGCAGGACTGACCGCAGGGAACCCCCCCTTGGGCTGCCCGATCTCCCGGCGACTTGCACTTGGTCGACCCCGTGATGCCGGCCCCCCTTGACCCTGCTTGCGGTCTGATCCCTGTCGCTGACCCTCGGCAAACTCTTGTTTCCCGACCTGGCGTTCGCCGTAAAGCGCGACGACCGCAGGGGCCTTGTTGCGGCCAATGGCCGGGCGAGATCGGCACTGCTGCTTTGCCTTACCGCGCTTTTGGAACCTGCATCGGGCGACATCAGCCGCGCGCGGGGCCTGCCGTTGGCGCTGGCAGCGGCCTCTTGCACCGCTGGATGGCCGCCCTGACGCACGATACGGGCGCGATCCTGACCAGCCACGACCGCGCCTTTCTGGACGAGGCCACCACCCGCACCCTGTTTCTGCGCCCGGGGCGCAGTAACAGCTTTGTGCGCAAGGTCGGCACAAGGTTCTGGCAGATCGACGAAAAACCGCTGACTGAGGTCGACAGACCCGAGCCATTCTTTCGTACCCAGATGCAGGCGTAACGGGGCCCCTCCCCCCGTAACCAGCGCCCCGCCCCTTCCCATCCGCCCCGCCCCCGTGTAAAGCCCCACCTTTGATCCGACCCGGAGTGCTATGATGCAAGGCAGTGCCAACCTGAACCTGATGATCAAGGCCGCCCGCAAGGCCGGTCGCGCGTTGGTCAAGGACTTCCGCGAGGTCGAAAACCTGCAGGTTTCGTCCAAAGGCCCCGGCGATTTCGTTACCAAAGCAGATCGTGAGTCAGAGCGGCTGATCAAGGAAGACCTGATGACCGGACGCCCCACCTATGGCTGGCTGGGCGAGGAAACCGGGGCTGCCGACGGGGCGGACCCGACCCGGCGCTGGATCGTGGACCCTTTGGATGGCACCACCAATTTCCTGCATGGCATGCCGCATTGGGCTGTGTCTATCGCCTTGGAACATAAGGGAGAAATCGTTTCCGGTGTCGTCTATGACGCCGCCAAGGACGAGTTGTTCTGGGCCGAAAAAGGTGCTGGCGCGTGGATGAACGACCGCCGGATGCGGGTGTCAGGGCGGCGGGTCCTGCAGGACGCGGTATTCGGAACCGGCGTGCCCTTTGGGGCCAAAAAGACCCTGCCAGCCATGCTGGGCGACCTCGCGCGCCTGATGCCGGCCTGCGCAGGAGTGCGGCGCTGGGGGGCGGCGGCGCTGGACATGGCTTACGTCGCGGCGGGGCGGTTCGACGGCTATTGGGAACGCGAATTGCACGCTTGGGACATCGCCGCAGGCATCCTGTTGGTCAAAGAAGCGGGGGGCATGACAGGCCCAATCCGCGACGGCGACAACCCGTTGGAAACAGGCGATATTCTTTGCTGCAACGATGCGCTGTTCACCCCGTTCAGCAAGATCATCCGCAACCAGTAGGCCGCAAATTCAGGGGCTGGCGTTGCGGTCAGACGGGTGGTTCACCCCGTCACTCCACGGAATGTCGCCCAGATCCCGCGGGTTGACTCCCTCCAGAATCGCGACGTTGACCCCGTATTCGTCAGGGTTCGACCGTCGCTGATGGTGGGTATAGATCCCGCAGGTTTTGCAGAACCAATGTTTCGCCGTCTGCGTCCCCCATTGATAAAGCGTCAGATTATCAGCACCTTGCAGGACCGTTACTCCCGCCAGCGGCGCCGTCACCGCAATGGCCCCCCGTCGGCGGCAGAACGAACAGTCACACCGCCGCGCGGTGGCCAACCCATCAAACAGCGCGACGTCCAACACCACCGCGCCGCAATGGCATTTGCCCCTCATCGGCGCGGCACCTTGGGAATCGTCGATTTTGCAAGGGGATAAGTCGCTTCGGGATGCGGCGGGCGGCCTTTGGTGCGGCTCCAGAACCCAAATCCGCCCCGGCGCAGCCAGATCGGAACAGTCAGGATCAACCCGCCCACAAATCCGCCGACATGCGCCAGATACGCCACCCCGCCCCCATCGGTCGGCGTCATGGCGCCGTTGAACAGTTGCAGCCCGAACCAGATGCCCAGCACGATCCACGCCGGAATTGCAAACACGCGAAAAAACACGACAAAAATGAACAGGACATCGACCTTGGCGCGGGGAAACAGCAACAGATATCCCCCCATCACCCCAGCAATCGCCCCCGACGCGCCGACCATCGGCACCGGCGATCCGGGGTCGGCGGCAATTTGCAGGGCGGCCGCAGCAAAGCCTGCACACAGATAGAAGACGGCAAAGGGCACATGGCCCATCTCATCTTCCATGTTGTCACCGAAAATCCACAAGAACAGCATGTTACCCGCCAGATGCATCCAGCCACCGTGCAGGAACATATGGGTAATCAGAGTGTCAAGGTGCACGCCTTGGGTCACAAAGCCCGCTACCAGACCCCAGGACTGATAGAACCGCCCCAGCGCGATGTCGTCCGGCAAGGTCAGCCAATACCCCAGAAACACGGCAATATTGGCCGCGATCAGGGTATAGGTGACGAACGGCGTTCGCCCCGAGGGGTTATGGTCGCGGATCGGAAACATGGCCGCAGCGTTTCCGATCCGGCGTCCGGCGTCAAGCGCCGGAAACCTCGGCCAACAGCGCCGCATTGCCGCCCGACGCCGTGGTGTCGATACAGACATGCCGCTCCAACTGCGCATGGCCCGCATCCGGCATCCCCCCGATCAACGGCAGAATGGGGCCGCTGCGGCGGGCCAAAGCCTGCGCATAGGGTCGCCCCTCGGCTGCATCTCCCCACCAGAACGCCCCCGAAAAGCCGTTCAGCCGCAACAGCGCACCCGCCGCCAACCCCGGCGCTTCGATGGCAATCCCGCCCAGCGCGCGGATGGCCTGCGCCTGCGCCATGGCTGCGGCGGCAGACGGCCCAAGGCACAAAAGGGGCGCGCGGGGCGTCGTGGTCAGCCGGTTCGATTCGCCGGTGGGGCCGGGCAGGTCATGGGTCGTCGGGTGGGCCTGGTGGGGGTGCTCCAGCAGCGTGGCGATCTGCGCTTCCGGGTCGCTGCGGTCTTGCGTGCCTGCGACGGGTGCCGGGGTATGGGTGAACCGGGCAAGGTAGCCGGGACCGCCCGCTTTGGGACCCGTACCGGAAAGACCCTCGCCACCAAAGGGTTGGCTGCCGACCACCGCGCCGATCTGGTTGCGGTTCACATAGGTGTTGCCGACATGCAGGCGGTCCACGATCCGCTGCACCCGGTCGTCGATGCGTGAATGCAGACCGAACGTCAGCCCATACCCCGTCGCATTCACCGCGTCGATCACGGCGTCGATCTGGGACGCCTTGAAGGTGGCGACATGCAGGACCGGCCCGAAAATCTCGCGTGGCATCGCGGCGATGCCGGGCACGCGCAGGATGGTGGGGGGGAGGAAGTGGCCGGTTGGCGGCGCGGTCAGGGTCTTGATCAGGCGGCCTTCGGTGCGGGCCTGCTCGATGTAGGCGGCGATGGCGGTTTTTGCCGTGGCATCGATCAGCGGGCCGATGTCGGTTTGCAGCGCCCACGGATCGCCCATAGTGAGGTCATTCATCGCGCCTTTCAACATCTCAAGCACGGGTTCGGCGATATCTTCTTGAAGATAAAGGCAACGCAGGGCGGAGCAGCGTTGACCCGCAGACTGGAACGCCGAAGCCAGAATATCGCGTACCGCCTGTTCCGGCAGCGCGGTCGAATCCACCAGCATAGCGTTCAGCCCACCGGTTTCGGCGATCAGCGGGGCAGTCGGGTCAAGATGATCGGCCATATTCTGACGGATTTTCAAGGCGGTCGCGGTCGATCCGGTGAAGGCGACCCCATGGAGACGCGGGTCGGCGGTCAGGATAGCACCGACCGTGCCGCCGCCGGGTAGTAATTGCAGCGCGGCAGCAGGGACGCCCGCCTTGTGCAGCAGATCGACGGCCAGGGCGGCAATCAGGGGGGTTTGCTCGGCGGGTTTGGCGAGGACGGCATTTCCGGTGGCAAGAGCGGCGGCGATCTGGCCCGTGAAGATGGCGAGGGGGAAATTCCACGGGCTGATGCAGGCAAAGGTGCCGCGCGGGGGCGCTTTATGTGTTTCGGCCTGATCCGCGTAATAGCGCAGGAAATCAACCGCTTCGCGCAACTCGCCCACCGCGTCGGACAGGGTTTTCCCCGCCTCGCGCGCCAGCAGGGCAAAGATCGGGCCAAAGTTTTCTTCATACAGATCAGCGGCGCGGCGCAGGGTGTTGGCGCGATCCCGGGAGGTCGCGACCCAAGGCTGGGCGGCTGCAAACGCGGTTTCAACATCCGCGGCGGTCGCGGGGGTGACATGCCCCACGATGCTGCCGGTGGCGGGGTTCAGGACCGGATCGGAAGGCCCATCACTGAGCGGTCCGTCAAGCCGGGGGCCTGCGGCAAACTGCGCGGTCATGTGGGGGGTGCGGCCCGCCTCGATGGTTTCCAGATCGGCGGTGTCGGTCAGGTCCCACCCCTTGGAGTTCACCCGCGCGCCAAACAGTTGCGGCCCGGTCAGGATGGCGGGGCTGGCCACTGGATGCAGCGCCTCGATCGCCGTCAGGGGGCAGGCAGCGACGCGTTCGGGCGACACCTGCTCATTCACGATCTGGTTGACGAAACTGCTGTTAGCCCCGTTTTCCAGCAGACGCCGCACCAGATAGGCAAGCAGATCGCGGTGCGCGCCGACAGGGGCATAGATCCGGCAACGGGTGGCGCGGTCGGTCAGCACGATGTCGTGCAGCCGTTCGCCCATGCCGTGCAGGCGCTGGAATTCAAACGATCTTTTGTCGCTCGCCATGTCCAGAATCGCCGCCACGGTATGGGCGTTGTGGGTGGCGAATTGCGGATAGATGCGGTCGGTCATGCCCAGCAGTTTGCGGGCATTGGCGATGAAGGACACATCGGTCGCCTGCTTGCGGGTGAACACGGGGAAGCTGGACAAGCCCAGCACTTGCGCCCGCTTGACCTCGGAATCCCAATAGGCGCCCTTGACCAGCCGGACCATGATCTTGCGGTCCAACCGTGTCGCCAGCGCGTGAAGCCAGTCGATCACCGCCCCCGCCCTGCGGCCATAGGCCTGCACCACGACGCCGAACCCGTCCCATCCCGCCAGACTGGGGTCAGACAGCACCGCCTCGATCACCTTCAGCGACAGCACCAGACGGTCAGCCTCCTCGGCGTCGATGTTGAAGCCGATGCCTGCGGCGCGGGCCAACCCTGCCAGCGCGCGGACGCGCGGCACCAGTTCGGTCATCACACGTTCGGTCTTTGCCACCTCATACCGCGGATGCAGCGCCGACAATTTGACCGAGATGCCGGGGTTTTCGCGGATATCGCCGTGGGCCGCCGAGGCGATGGCGGTTATCGCCTTGGAGTAGGACAGATGATAGCGCCGCGCGTCGGCTTCGGTACGGGCCGCCTCGCCCAGCATGTCGTAGCTGTAGGTATAGCCTTTGGATTCAAGGTCCCGCGCGCGTTTCATCGCGGACCCGATGGTTTCGCCCAGCACGAACTGCCGCCCCATTTCCTTCATCGCGCGGCTGACCGCGCCCCGGATCACCGGTTCACCCAGCCGTTTCACGGCGGCTTTCAGATGACCCACGACGCCCGGTTCGCGGTCGTCCAGAACGCGGCCCGTCAGCATCAGCGCCCAGGTCGAAGCGTTCACCAGGGACGAGGCCGATTTGCCCAGATGGCGGCCCCAGTCGGACGGCGCGATCTTGTCTTCGATCAGCGCATCCATGGTTTCGGCATCGGGCACCCTCAGCAACGCCTCGGCCAGACACATCAGGGCGATGCCTTCATCGGTCGACAGGCCGTATTCGGCCAGGAACACCTCCATCAGCCCCGGCTTGGCGCTGCCCCGGATGCGCGACACCAGATCGGCACCGGACGCTGTGATCCGAGCGCGGGCTTCGGGCGGCAGGTCCGCCTCGGCCAGAAGGCGGGTCACGAGGGCGGTCTCGTCAATCAGGGCGTGGCGGTCGAGAACGGTCCAGGCGTCGGTCATCGGGGGATTCCTTGTGCGGCATCGGTTATGATACATCGGGATCGACGGGCGTTTGCCCTGAAGATCGAATCGAAGGCAGGATTTTCGCCTGAAGATAAAGGGATAAGCGATGCGAACGGACCGCATGGAACTGGACAGACTGGATGAAGCGATCTTGCGGGTTCTGGCGGGCGAGGGGCGGATTTCGGCGGTGGACCTGTCGCGGCGGATCGGGCTGTCGAAATCGCCGACCCAGGCCCGGATGAAACGGCTGGAAGAGACGGGGGTGATTACCGGCTATCACGCCCGCCTGAACCGGGTCCGCATCGGGCTGGCGCATGTCGCCTTTGTCGAGGTGCGGCTGTCGGACACCCGCGAGGCGGCTTTGCAGGCGTTCAACCGCGCGGTTCTGGCGGTGACGGAGGTCGAGGAATGCCACATGATCGCGTCGCGGTTCGACTATCTGCTGAAGGTGCGGACCAGCGACATCGCGGAGTATCGCCGGGTTCTGGCCGAACACATCTCGGCCTTGCCGCATGTAGCGTCCACCTCGACCTATGTGGCGATGGAGGCAGTCAAAGAGGGAAACTGATCGGCGTTTGCAGACGTTGGTTCAGGCAACAAGGGGTGTGTCATGGCATGGGTTGACCTGATCGGGCGGATGTTGCTGTCAGCCCTTTTTGCGGCGGGGGCAGTGCAGAAGGCCGTCGATCCGGGTCAGGTGCGGGGGTTGCTGGGGGGGTTTGGTCTGCCCGGCTGGCTGGTCTGGCCTGCGCTGGTGTTTGATGCATGTCTGGCCTACGGTCTGGTGTTCGGACCAAAGGTAAGGCTTTGGGCACTTGCCGGGGCAGCCTACTGCATGCTGACCAGCGTGTTCCATTTCATCCCCGGCGACGGCTGGCAGATGTCGATTTTCGTCAAGAACTGGGCGATTGCGGGCGGGATGCTGGTTCTGGCGGCGTCGCGGTAACCGGGTACGTCGCCTGCCCCCTGCGCCAAGCTGGCGGACATGAGTGCCAACGATGACCTTTGACCCGCGCGCGTTGACCGCCCCGATTCAGCGGGAAAAGTCGATGCTGGCAGGGGTCTGTTGCGGGGGTCGGACGGGATTTGCGCCGTTTTGCCGACAATTGTCGCCAACGGCAGTCTTTTGTGCGACAACGGCAGTCTTTTGTGCGACGGGTCGGGCAACTTCGCGGCCCGCGTGGCCTGACGGTTTTATGACTTTCGGAACCGGAGAAAGGTGATCGGCGTTGCCGGGACAGATATTCATGTTCGAAAGGGCCCTGCCATGCTGCCATTGACCATAATCTCCGACAGCGTCGATATTGCGAACCCGGCGCTTGACGCGTTGGTCGCCTTGTACACCAGAACGGTCGACACCCTGCCCGGCTATGACAAGATGCTGGAAAAGGCCGAGCCCGAGTTTCGCCCGGTGGTTGCGCGGTTTCGCGACTTGCATGGACGGCACGCCGCTGACCTCGCGGCGATTCTTGCGGCTCGGGGGGAACCGGTTGACGGCGAAGGCTCGATGATGGGCATGGTCAATCGGGCGGTCGTCGCTGTGCGGTCGTTTTTCGATGACATCGACGCGGACGTGATGAAAGCGATCCGCAACGGTGAGGAAACTGTAATGTCGGCGTTCGACAACGCCCTGATGCAGCCCCTGGAACCGGCAGAGACGTTGGACATCGGCGCAATGCGGGACGAGTTGGTGGCTCTGCTAGGCAGCACCCCTGCGTCAACCTGACGCCATCTGACCCCCGGACTGGCCCGCGATGCGACCGCCTGCAAGTCTAGGGAGACGCAGTTGATTCAACGGCAAATTCGGCGTCAACGCCCTCGTCTTGATCGACCAGAACGCGCACAGGAAACTTGACCCGCAGGCTGTAAAGGCCATCCTCGATCATCTGTGCGCTTTCCGCCCCGAGTTGCTGGGCAAATGCCGTCATCAACTGCGATCCAAGCCCAGTACCTTTTTCGGTGGGGACATTGTGCTCGGCGACGCTGTTCGACACGGTCAGAACGGCATCGGTGCCGTCGCACTTTACGCTGATTTCAAGGCGCGGTCTGGCTGGCGGCACGCTTCCTGCGTATTTGATCGCGTTGGTCAGCGCCTCGGTCAGCAACAGTGACAGCGGCACGGCCTGATCCGGGGTCAGCCGCAGATCGTCGAAGCTGGTCACGACATCGAAAACCCGCCCCGGCCCGGTGGCCATTTTGAGAATCTGGCGCGCGATGTCCGACAGCAACTCATCGGCCCGCACATCGGCCAGACCGCTGGTCTGATACAGACCGCGATGGATGGTGGCGAGGCTCATCACGCGATCCTGCAAGCCCTTCATCAGGGTTTTCGCCTCGACACTGTGGGACTGACGCATCTGCATGTTCATGATCGACGCGATCAGTTGCAGGTTGTTCTTGACCCGGTGATGCACCTCGCGCAGCAACACTTCGCGCTGGTTGACCATGTTTTCAAGCTCGGCCTCGTTGCGCATGATCGTGTCGGTCATCGACAGATAAGCGTCCGCGACATCGCGAATCTCGACGGCGGCATCTTTCACGTCGATATCCCTCACCCAATGCCCCCCTGCCGCAAAGGCCGTGATCGAGGCGCGCAAAGTGCGGATATGCCGCGTCACAAGCCGTTCTGCGGCCAGCATCCCCACCAACAGGCTTGCCAGCCACATCAATCCCGGCATCAGATAGGGCGAGACCCAATAGCCCATCGGCCCCCGCGCCACCACGATCGGCCAACTGCCAATCGCGAAAATCGTGTCATCTACCAGCGGAAAAACCGCGTAAATCCGTTCGTTGCCGTCCGCTGCCATTGCTGCAAAGGTTCTGGCCCGATTGTCGGCGACAAACGCGCCGAGGTCCATTCCGGCGGGCAGACGTGCAGGGGCGTCCTTGAACCCGGTGGAAGAGGTCAGGATCACACCGTCCGCATCGAAAGTGATCAGGGCAATCGGTTCCAGCCGTTGCGAAGGGCCTTGGCCAGAACCGGCGAGGTCGGATTGATCCAGCGTCGAATGTGGCATCGACACCGAAACATACCCCAGAAATCCGCCCCGATCGTCCAGCAAGGGATGTCCGAACGCCAACACCGACGTTTTGGATTGGGTTGCCTGCGAGATAACGACGACATCGGGATTCGGGTTTGTTTTCTGACGTTCCAGACGCGGGCTGTCGGACAGGTCTATGGGGGTGCCGTTGGATGTGCAGGTCGACAGACCCGATGGCGGCACGAGTACGGCATAGGAGTAGGTGCCACCCGCCTGTGTCAGGATGCGGCGCATCGCGGCGCTGCATTCCTCGGGCTTGTCGCGCAATTCATAAATCGTCGCGGCCAGCGCACTTGCGGTGACGCGCGCTCCCCGGATCAGACTAGATTCCCGCGCCGAGGCGAGCAGGGTTTCCCCCAGCAAGGCCGCCTGCGTGCGAGCCTGGGCTTCTTCCAGCAAGGACCGCGATTGCAGGCCCGAGATGATGCCCAGCGGCAGAAGCGAGAGCGCCAGGGCTAACGCCAGCCGCACCCCGAGGCGTTGAGCAAAAGGCCCCGGCCGCACGACGGGTTGTATCATGCAGCGTGCATCCCCGATCTGCTCATCACGGCGTCGATCATGCGGTCGCTGCCGGACAAGACCTCTTCCCCTTCGGCCAGACCCATGAGGTCGGCCAGACGTTTGCGCGCGCGACTGGTCCGACTTTTGACCGTGCCGACGGCCACGCCCATCATCTCGGACGCTTCTTCGCAGGAAAAACCCGATGCACCGACCAAGATCAGCACCTCGCGGTGTTCGGCTGACAGCTTGTCAAACGCCCGCTGGAAGTCGGAGAAGGCCAGTTTGCCGTCATGTTCGGGTTTCTCGAACAAGGAGGCGGCATGGATGCCTTCGGGATCGGGCACTTCGCGGCGGTGCTTGCGGCGGTCAGAGTAAAACGTGTTGCGCAGGATTGTGAACAGCCAAGCCTGCATGTTCGTGCCCGCCTGAAACTTGTCGATATGGGTCCAGGCCTTGACGATGGTGTCTTGTACCAGGTCGTCCGCCGCCGTGATGTTGCGGGTCAGACTGATCGCAAAGGCCCGCATCGGAGACAGATAACGGATGATCTCGTCGCGGGGATCAACGTCTTGCGGCTGTGATGTCCGGCCACCGGTGGCGCGATTTTGGGACGATTGGGTCATGTTCGACGATCTTTTTCCTTGAGCTTGTCCAAAAGTTGCCTGAACTTGTCGGGAACCTGCTCTTTCAGCAAATTCTCGTAGACCCGCTTCAGATTTTCATCGATCTGTTCGGTCACGCGTGATTTCTTGGGTTCTTCGGCCATATCCTGATACATGTTTTTTGCGCCAGCCTAACTCTTTGCACGGAACCAAACGCCTGACCACCGCGTTGGTTCCCAAGAAGACAAACTTTTATGGAGGAACTTGCCGATGGCACAGTCGACAGCGCACGAGGCAAGGCCAGTCATTTCCGAGGCGATCGGGGCCAATTTGCCCTACCTGCGGCGTTATGCTCGCGCCCTTACCGGCAGTCAGGTGACCGGTGACCGCTTTGCTGCCGCGACGCTGGAGGCGATCCTTGAGGATGACGCGGCATTTTCGAACGGCGTTGATCCAAAAGTGGCCCTGTTCGGCGCGTTTCATCTGGTCTGGTCCAGCGCAGGCGCGCCGTTGGGCGAGCCCGACACGCGGTTGTCCGCCATTGCCCAAGCCCATATGGACGACCTGACGCCGAACACCCGCGAAGTGCTGCTGTTGAATGTCATCGAGGGGTTTCACCCCAGCGAAATCGCAACCATCATGCAGACCGATGCAGACGACGTGGCCAACTTGATCCGATTGGCCAAAGCGGAAATGGCAGCGTCGGTGTCGGGCCGCGTGATGATCATCGAGGACGAGGCGATCATCGCCATGGACATTTCGGCCATCGTGACCGAGATCGGCCATTCGGTGACCGGGATCGCGCGGACCCGCGCCGAAGCAGTGGCGCTGGCGGCGTCGGATCGACCGGACCTCATTCTGGCGGACATTCAACTGGCCGACAATTCGTCGGGGATTGATGCGGTCAACGACATTCTGGCGCAGTTCGACGATATCCCGGTAATCTTCATCACTGCCTTCCCCGAACGGCTGCTGACCGGCAAGCGGCCTGAGCCTGCCTTCTTGATCACCAAGCCGTTTTCCGAAGAGCAGGTCACCTCGGCAGTCAGTCAGGCGATGTTCTTTGCCTCGACCGAAACCCTTGTCACCTGAGGCGGGGCGTCAGGCGGCCCCCAGCAGGGGCCGACTGCGGCGGGTCAGCCGCGCCAGCACTTCTTCGGTCGAAAACGGACGATACAACACGTCCCAATCCGGGGTGGGGCCGACCTCCTCGGCATCATCGCCCAGCAATACCACCCGTCCCCCCCGCGCCCTGATGGCACGCGACAGGTCGGACTGGAGGAACTGTTTGGGCCCCTCGACGATGAACGCCATGACGATGTGGGTAAGGCCCGCCACGACGGTTTCGGCGTCGCGCAGGTTGGCGGCAAATACGACACGGGCTCCGGGATCATGGTCGGCAATCGTCAAAGACAGGTCTTGCGAAATCAGCGCCTCTCGCATGACGATCACGTAAGCAGGCGTGTCGTTGACCAAGGTTCGACTCGTGGTTTGCATGGCAGTGCTCCCTACTCAGTGCCAGACGATGCCTGCAAGGCGAGTTCCCCGTATTGATCCATGACATGATGCAGCCGTTATACTGGTGACGTTTTCGTGTGAGACGTAACTGCGGCACAAGCAGGCTCTGGCTTTTCCGATGACCGTGGATCGGGTTTCGCTCATGGAGAAAATCAAGACGGGTGGATGCGTCCCAGCACCGCTAAGCCTGCGCTGACGCCGTCTTTGCGCGGAGCCGCACCAGCGCCAGCACTGTGTCGATGTTCGGGGTGGGTGTTGCGGTCAGCCGCCCCAATTCGGCGACCGAGCCTGTCAGCGCATCAATTTCCAACGGTCGACCGGCCTGCAGGTCTTGCAACATCGACGTGCGGTGCGCGCCGACTGCCGCCCCGCCGTCGATGCGGCGATCCACGTTGATGGGAAAGCTGACGCCCAGCTTTTCGGCAATTGCCTGCGCCTCGACCATCATGGCGCGGGCGACGGCGCGGGTGCCGGGATCGGTGCACAGGACATCGAGCGTCGCATGGGTCAGCGCGGAAATAGGGTTGAACGACAGGTTGCCCCACAGCTTGACCCAGATTTCGTCCCGCAGGCGCGGACGGACCGGGGCCTTCAGCCCGGCCGCCGTCAACGCTTCGGACAGACGCTGCGCACGGGCCGATTTCTCGCCCGAAGGCTCGCCCAGGGAAAAGCGGTTGCCCTCTACATGCGTGATGGTGCCGGGTTCGGAAACCTCGGCAGCAGGATAGACGACGCAGCCCAGAACCCGGTCGGGGCCGAAACCGTCCCACTGCACATTGCCCGGATCGACCGAGGCCAACCGGGTCCCTTCCAACGGGCCGCCAAGTCGGTGGAAATACCACCAGGGCACGCCGTTGACGCCGCTGACAAGGGTGCTTTCTTCGCCCAGCAAGGGGGTGATCTGCCCCACCACGGCGGGCACCGAATGGGCCTTGAGCGTGAGGATCACATAATCCTGCGGACCGATCTTGCGGGCGTCATCGGTCGCGCTGACCTTGAAGGTCTGCGCGCGGCCATCCTCGATCAGGGTCAGGCCCCTGGATTGCAAGGCAGCAAGATGCGGCCCGCGCGCGACCAGCGAAACATCCGCCCCGACCGCCGCCAGTTTCGCCGCCATGTATCCGCCAATGGCCCCCGCGCCAAAGATGCAGATCTTCATGCGAGACCCAGTTTCTGAGCCAGACCGATGCGTTGCAGTTTGCCGGTGGCCCCCTTGGGAATCTCGGGCAGGATCACGATCCGGCGCGGCACCTTGAACGTGGCGAGGCGGGTCGCGGCAAAGGCACGGATGTCGGCTTCGCCCGCCGTCATCCCCTCACGCAGCACCACCGCTGCGGCGACCTCTTCGCCCAGCTTGGGGTGCGGCACGGCAAAGGTCACGACCTGCTGGACGGCGGGGTGGTCCATCAACACGCCGTCCACCTCCAGCGGACTGATCTTTTCGCCGCCCCGGTTGATGATTTCCTTCAGGCGACCGGTCAGCGTCAGATAGCCTTCGGCGTCCAGCGCGCCTTGATCGCCGGTGCGGAACCAGCGTTGACCTGCGTCGATGAAATAGGCCTTGGCGTTGGCGTCCGGGTTATTTTCATAGCCGGGGGTGACGTTGGGGCCAGAGATCACAACCTCGCCGATGCCGCCCGCCAGCACATGATTTTCAACCTCATGCGCGATGCGCAGGGCGGGGCCTGCGGCAATCCCGACGGCGCCGGGTTTCTGGGCGCGCGGCGGCAGGGGATTGGATGCCATCTGATGCGCCGCCTCGGTCATCCCGTAGGCTTCGATCACCGGGGCATCAAAGGTCTGCGCCAGTTCCAGCATCACCTGCGCGGGCAGCGAGGCGGAAGACGAGCGCACAAACCGCAACGGCGCACGGGCGATGATTTCGGCATTGCGGGGTGCGCGCTGCAGGATGGTCTGGTGCATCGTCGGTACCGCCGTATACCAGCTTGGCCGCGCGGTATCGAGCCAGCCGAAAAACCGCATCGCATCGAATCCCGGCGCGCACCACACCGAGGCCCCGGCGGCCAGACTGGCCGACACGGCAGCGATCAGGCCGTGAATGTGGAACAGCGGCATCATGTTCAGGCAGCGGTCCACCGGGGTCAGCGCCAGCGACGCGCCGATGTGACGCGCCGAGGCCGCGACGTTCGACTGCAGCAAAGGCACGATCTTGGGGCGTGACGTCGTGCCCGAGGTATGCAGGATCAGCGCGATATCGTCGGGTCCTGCGGGGATGGTGTCTGGCGTCGCCCCTGTCGCCCCCTCAGCCGTCAGCGTGAACTTTCCGGCCGGATGTGTCGCCATAAACGACAGGCGCAGCACAGCAAGGCCGTGCTTTGCCGCTGCCTGCGCTGCCGGACCGTCGTCCCCTGAGGGCAGCACGATGGCACGGGCTTGAAGATCGGACAGGTAAAAGTCGAATTCGTCCAGCGTGTAGGCCGGATTCAGCGGCGCAGTCACCGCCCCCTGCGCAATCGTGACGAAGGCCGACGCCATCTCCGGGCCATTCGGCAGCACGATGGCCACCCGGTCGCCACGTCCCACGCCGGCAGAGTGCAGGGCGGCCAGAGAGCGGGCCGTCTGATCGGTCAGTCCAGCGTAGGTCAGCCAAGGCCTGTCAGGCGCGCCGATGGCGGGGGCGTCGGGGGCGGCTGTGGCCAGAAGGGCGGTAAGTGTCTGTATCATGGGAGTCTGCTTTCGGGCTTTTGGGGCACTTTCGGGCCTAATGGGGCCGGATGGCAAGGTCTGTTGCGACGCGGTAATCCGGACCTCGGCGACCTGTTGGCCGAAGTCCCGCGCCGTGCGGCGCAGGCCCCGCACTTTCGCGGCACGAACCTTTGGTTCACCCCATGCGTTTTCGTCTCTGCGTGACTTGGGCGGGGATTCCTTGCGAGGCTTTACGGGTCTTGGAACAGTCGAACTTAGAAGTGGTGCGGGCGGCGGGAGTCGAACCCGCACGAGCTAAGCCCTAGCGATTTTAAGTCGCTTGTGTCTACCGTTCCACCACGCCCGCACAGGCGCAAACTTGGCCCGGTTCGGGCCTGCAAAGATACCTACCGCCCTAAGGCGCTGAAAACAATGCGCTTCCCGGACAAGAAACCAGGATTCTCAGTGTCTTTCGTCTACCCGGTTCAGCATTGGCCATCATCTTCCTCTTAAGTCCCGCCGGAGCGCGCCTCAAGATCCTTTTCCGCCCCATTTCGGCCCCCGGCAGACAGAGTAAAGTCTAAGCACATGATATGATTTCACTTTATATCAACTGCTCCAAAATTTCAGGGCCCCGGTGTCTACCCTTTCCCTCCGCAGGCGGGCGCGATCAGCAGAGCCGGGGCGGGGGGTGACAAGCGCAAGTCCTGCCGCGCTGCGGCAATTGACTTCACCGAAAACCGGGGCCCTTATATGTGCCAAAGGTCTGCGGGGGTTGTCGATGAAGAAAATCTATCCTGACGCCACAGCGGCGCTGGACGGGCTGCTGTTTGACGGAATGCTGATCGCATCCGGCGGGTTCGGGCTTTGCGGCATCCCGGAATTGCTGATCGCGGCCATTCGTGATGCCGGAACCAAGGGTCTGACGGTGGCGTCGAACAACGCAGGCGTCGATGGGTTCGGGTTGGGTGTTCTGCTGGAGACACGGCAGGTCAAGAAGATGATCTCGTCCTATGTCGGCGAGAATGCCGAGTTCATGCGTCAGTACCTGTCGGGCGAGTTGGAACTGGAGTTCAACCCGCAGGGCACTTTGGCTGAACGTATGCGCGCGGGCGGAGCCGGCATCCCCGGCTTTTTCACGAAGACCGGCGTCGGCACGGTGATTGCCGAGGGCAAGCAGCATCAGGATTTCGACGGCAAGACCTATATTCTGGAACGTGGGCTGGTGGCCGACCTGTCGATCGTCAAGGCGTGGAAGGCGGACCCGTCGGGGAACCTCGTGTTCCGCAAGACCGCCCGCAATTTCAATCCACCGGCTGCAACCTGCGGCAAGGTTTGCGTGGTTGAGGTGGAAGAGATCGTGCCCTTGGGGGCCTTGGACCCCGATACGATCCACTTGCCCGGCATCTATGTGCACCGCATCGTGCAGGGGTATCATGAGAAGCGGATCGAACAAAGGACCGTGCGCAAGAGGGAGTCCGTCTGATGGAAGATTCAGATCACCTGCAGCAGGGAATTGATTTTCGCAGATCGACCTCTTTGGAAGAAAGTGCCGAAGGCTTCACAGCCATGCCTGGGATTGCAAAAACCATTGCGAAACAGGAGCTTGATTGCAATGATCCTGTGCTCATTGTTCAAATCGCGTCGGCGGTTACAATCGGCAACCGTACCGGGAAAGTCGCAAATGTTCTCGACTGAGAATTAAGCGGAATCGTGAATGCAATCGAGTTCAAGTAGTCGGGAGAAGAAAATGCCTTGGGATCGCAACCAGATGGCCGCGCGCGCTGCGCAGGAACTGCAGGACGGCACTTATGTGAATCTCGGCATTGGCATTCCGACGCTGGTGTCAAACTACATCCCCGAGGGCGTGAACGTCACGCTGCAATCGGAAAACGGCATGCTCGGCATGGGCCCGTTCCCGTTTGAAGGCGAGGAAGATGCAGATCTGATCAACGCCGGAAAACAGACCATCACGGAACTGCCGCAGACCGCGTTTTTCGATTCCGCGCAAAGTTTCGCGATGATCCGGGGCGGCAAGATCGCCATGGCGATTCTGGGCGCGATGGAAGTGGGCGAGAATGGTGACCTCGCGAACTGGATGATTCCCGGCAAGCTCGTCAAAGGCATGGGCGGTGCCATGGACCTTGTGGCTGGGGTGGGCCGTGTGGTGGTTGTGATGGATCACACGTCCAAAAATGGTGAGTCCAAGGTGCTGCGCGCCTGTACCTTGCCGTTGACCGGCAAGGGTGTGGTGGACCGCATCATCACCAATCTGGGGGTGCTGGATGTCGTGCCGGGCGGGCTGCGGATCGTGGAGTGTGCCGAAGGCGTGTCCGAAGCCGACCTGCGTGCTGCGACGGAGGCCACGCTGGTCAAATGATGGCTGCTGCGGACCAAATGCACCACATGACTTGATACATCGCGCTTGTTAAGGGGGGCGAGCAGGCCAAGCTACCCCAGCCTGCATCAACCGTCAGTCGTTCTTGTGGCTTTGCTTGCCGGCTGCGACATGCTGCTCGTGTGTCTGGTCCTTCGGGGACGGCATTTTCCCCGGCTTGGCAGACTTGTCCCCTGATTTGGCGGAGGTATCCTTGCCGTCGTTCTTGTGGCTTTGCTTGCCAGCCGCGACGTGCTGATCATGCGTGCCGCCCTGAGTGCTTGCAGCAGTAGGCTTCTTGGTATCGGCCATAGTGCATTCCTTTGGTCTTACAGCCGACCTTGTGATCGACCTGTGCAAGCAACGCCCTTGGCAGGAATAAGTTCCACCTCTCGCGCCCCGGCCAGCGACACTTAGGCTAGACTTCAGTTGCTTGCGGAAATCACCCGGAACACGCAAGGATCGGTCACCAATTCGGGCGGGGTCAGACACAGGCCCTGCGCCACGGCCCACGCCGCCAGCACCTTGGGGACGTAGTCGCGGGTTTCGGCATAGGGCGGGACGCCGTCGTTGGCCTTAACCGCGCCTTCGCCGGCATTGTAGGCGGCAAGAACCATCAGAGGATCGCGGTCGAATTCGGTCATCAACCAGTCAAGATAGGCGACGCCACCCTTGATGTTCTGGGCGGCGTCCTTGGAGTTGGTCACGCCGAACCGCTCGGCGGTGGCAGGGATCAGCTGCATCAGCCCCTCGGCCCCGGCGGAACTGACGGCATCGGTGCGCCCTGCACTTTCGATGCCGATCACCGCCAGCACCAGCGCGGGCGAGACCTGGGTGCCGATGGTCGCTTTCAGAATGTCGGTGCCAAAGCTCGCGGCGATTTCCTGCATGTGCTGCAAACGCGGCGCGCGCACCGCCGCCCCGCCCGGCCCTTGCGACAGTGTCGCCAGCGCCAGATCGAATCGCCCGTCTGCCGCGCCCTGGCCCGTCGGTACGCTGTTCCAGAACCAGTCATAGGTTGCCGTGGTGGGCACCACCGGGGTCAGCGCCGCGTTCCGGGTTTCCGGGGCGGGGTCCTCTGTCACCCCTTCGGGATCGACTTTGGGCAGCAACGCCAGCAACCGGGCCTGCTCGGCGGGGTCGATCTGCACGGTGATCCGCTTGCCCGGCAACCCCGGCCCCACCTTCACCCGGCGAAAGGTAAAGCCGGTGTCTTCCGTTGCGTCCTGCGCCCATGCCGGAACCGGCACAGGCAAAGACAGGGCTGCCACAAGGACAAGGCCGAAAATGCGCATTGGAGGTTGACTGCTCGTTTATTCTTGTTGTGGATGACCATGCCAGAGAAACCCGCGCCTGGCTACTGCCGCGGTATCAATCGTGGCTTTTGCATGACGAACGCTGCGAATTGGCAACGGCTGCGACGATGCACGTGAAGTGACAAGATATTTTATTGTTACAATTCATGGTTTTGCAGGATTGATCGGAAAGACGCAGATTATCTGAAAATACCGCAATCGTTCCAAAGTCCCGCCATGATCATAGGGCCATATAGGGACATACCGAGACGGAGATCGACCCGGAACAGAGGCCGGGACGAGAAGACACGGAGCGGTTGGAACAGAAACCAGAGCAACTCCCAAGGGACACACAACCATGAAACTGCTGAACATCTTCAAATCCTTTAAGAACGACGAATCCGGCGCCGTGACCGTTGACTGGGTCGTGCTGACCGCAGCAATCGTCGGCTTGGGCATGGTCGTCATGACTACTGTTGGCGGCGGCATCACCGGCTTGGGCGACGAAGTCGTCATTGACTTAGGTTCACGCACGTCGGGCTTCGAAGCAACCCAGTAATCTGACGTGTCGTTAGCTTCTTTGGCCGCGATCCAAAAGGATCGCGGCCTTTTGGCATAACGGCGACCGATTTCTGATTCAGTTCACGGTCGGAACAGATTGCCGCCCTATTTCGGTCCGATTCGAAGAACAGACTAGGAAACGAGCGAGTTCGGCCTGCGGTGCGTCCAATGCGTCATCGGTCCGCGAAACAGAAAGAGACGCGATCATGTTGATGACGAAGGCAAAGACGTGGCTGCTGAACGAAGATGGTGCGGTGACTGTGGATTGGGTGGTGTTGTGCGCCGCGGTTATCGGGATGGGCATGGTCGTGCTGCAACCCATAGCCTTCAGCACAACCAGTTCGACGGCAGATCTGTCAATCTATGTAGAAAGCCTGCCGGTCGGCTACGGCAACAACTGAACGACGGAAACGAGGCACCGGGTGCTTTGAGATTAATGGGGTGATGAGATGCGGATGATGTTTGGA
>JBBRVJ010000060.1:0-19006 GCA_038246975.1 Rhodobacterales bacterium
AGCGGGGGTTTCACACCCCCGCACCCCCGTGGGATATTTAGAGACAGAAAATGAAGGACGCAGGCCATGTCGCCGCTCAATATCAAAAAAGGCTCTACCAGCCATTCGGCCTATGACCTGCGCGACCCCAACGCACCGGTGATCGAGACGCATACCCTGGCAGTGGTCGTCGATAACGAAAGCGGCGTGCTGGCGCGGGTGATCGGGCTGTTTTCGGGGCGGGGCTACAACATCGACAGCCTGACGGTTGCGGAAGTGGACCACGAAGGGCACCGCAGCCGCATCACCGTGGTCACCACCGGCACGCCGCAGGTGATCGAGCAGATCAAGGCGCAACTTGCCCGCATGGTCCCGGTCCACGAGGTCCACGACCTGACCACCGAAGGCCCCGCAGTGCAGCGCGAACTGGCACTGTTCAAGGTCGCGGGCAAGGGCGAGGCGCGGATCGAAGCGCTTCAACTGGCCGAGATTTTCCGCGCCAATGTGGTGGATTCGACCTTGGGGTCCTTCGTGTTCGAAATGACCGGAACGCCGGAAAAAATCGACGCATTCGGCGATCTGATGCGCCCTCTGGGTCTGGTCGAGATGGCGCGGACCGGGGTCGCCGCGCTGTCACGCGGCATGTAACGACAGCACAGCGGCGACTATTCCGTCGACCGATGGCAACGTCGCCGCGTAGGCGGGCCCGGTTGCAATGAAACTGTCCTCGGCGGTGATCCGCGCAAACCGATCAAACCCGGCCTCAGCCAGCCATGTCATCACGCCTTCGGACACATTCCCCGACCGCCGACATTCATCGACCACCAACACCCGCGCAAACCCTGCAAGCGCCCGTTTCAGACTGAGCAACGGCAACGGTACCAACCAGCGCAGGTCGATGATCCGCACAGCGACCCCCGCCTCGGCCAGACGCTCCGCCGCTTGTGCTGCCAGATAGCGCCCGTTGCCATAGGTCACGATCGCCAACGCCCCGTCTCCAGACACCCCCACTTCGCCGAACCCCAGCCGCCGCTCCGCCGAAGGATAGCGCGTCATCCACCGCCCATCCCCCGCCACAGCCAAATCCCGAACGCCGTACAGCGCAATCGGCTCGACAAACACCACCACCCGCTGCTCGACCCGCGCCAGCCTGACACATTCACGCAGCAAAAGCGCCGCCTCATCCCCCAAAGACGGGCAACATACGATCACGCCCGGAATGTCTCGCAGAACCGCCAGCGAGTTGTCATTGTGGAAATGCCCGCCGAAGCCCTTCTGATACCCCAACCCCGCAATCCGCAGCACCATCGGGTTGGCAAACTGGCCCTGACTGAAAAACGGCAACGTCGCCGCCTCGCCTCGGAGCTGATCCTCGGCATTGTGCAGATAGGCGAGGAACTGAATCTCGGGCAGCGGCACGAACCCGTTCTGCGCCATGCCGATGGCCAGCCCAAGAATGGTCTGTTCGTCCAGCAGCGTGTCGATCACCCGCCCGCCAAACCGCGCCTGCAGCTTTTGCGTGACGCCATATACTCCACCCTTGCGCCCCACATCCTCGCCCATCACCACGCAGTCGGGATACGCCAGCAGCAAGTCGGTCAACGCCCAGCCGATCAGCCGCGACATCGGCTGCGGGTCGGCCATCGCCTTCAGATCGCCGCCAAAACACAAGGCCCGCGCCTCGGCAGACGGCCCGTTCCCCACCCGGTTGACGCGCGCGGGCGGCACAATCGCCGACATTACCGCGGCCGCCGACTCCAACCTGGGCCGCAAAACCGCCTCCGCCGCCCGCGCCGCAACTTCGTCTGCCAAAGCCAGATAGTCGAACAGGGCGGCATCCCCCGACATCACCCCCGCCTGCCCCATCAACCGCACCATATGCAACAGCGGGTCTTGCGCCTCGTCGTCCTCAACCTCGGCGCGCGACAGATAGGTGGTCGGCACATCGGCCCCGGCATGACCGTAAAGCCGCACGCAGGTCAGATGCAGCACCGCAGGTTTGCGCGCCCGCCGCACGAAAGCCACAGCCTCGGACGCCACCCGATAGGTGTCGTAAAAATTCAACCCGTCGCAGGAGAAGATCCGCACTCCGGGACGCGAACCCAACACTGCCGCAACCCAACCCTTCGGCGACCTGGTCGAAATCCCGATCCCGTTGTCCTCGCACACGAACAGCAGCGGCATCGCAGCCCCCGACCACGCCGCCCACCCCGCCGCATTCAGCGCCCCCTGTGCGGTCGAATGGTTCAGCGACGCATCGCCAAACGATGCCATCACCACCCCATCCGCCGCCAGCAGCGCATGCTCCGGCCGCCCTCCCCGCGCCAGCCCGATGGAATAGGCCGCCCCCACCGCCTTGGGCAGATGCGACGCGATGGTCGAGGTTTGCGGCGGGATCATCAGCTCGCGTGACCCCAACACCTTGTGCCGCCCGCCCGAAATCGGGTCCTCGGCACTGGCGGCAAACGACAGCAGCAGGTCCCACACCGGGTCCTGCCCCGCCACCTGCCCGGCCCGCGCGATCTGAAACGCCGCATCGCGGTAATGCAGCAAGGCCATGTCATCGGGGCGCAGTGCCAGCGCCACCGAAGCCATCGCCTCGTGGCCCGACGATCCGATGGTGTAAAACCCGGTCCCGGCCCGCTGCATGACCCGCGCCTGCCGGTCCAGCGCGCGACTGACACAGGCCGCCCGGTACACCGCCCGCGCCCCCGCCCCGGTCAGCGGCCCCGCAGGAGCCGCCCCCGATGGCAAATCCCCCGCCGCCACCCGCCGCATGAAATTCTCGTGCACGATGTCAGCGCGATCCAAAACAGCCCTTTCCAGCTGGCCCAAATATCCCCGCCGGAGGCCCCCCGCCCCGGCAGGCCATTCAGAAGAAAGCCTGCAACCCCGTCACAGCCCGCCCCAGAATCAACGCGTGCACATCATGCGTGCCTTCATAGGTATTCACCGTCTCAAGGTTCACCATGTGCCGCATGATCTGGTAATCTTCCTGAATCCCGTTGCCGCCATGCATGTCCCGCGCCATCCGGGCGGCGTCCAAGGCCTTGCCGCAATTGTTGCGCTTGACGATCGAGATCATCTCGGGCGCGGCATTCGCCTCGTCCAGCAACCGCCCGACCCGCAGCGACCCCTGCAAGCCCAGCGCAATCTCGGTCATCATGTTGGCGAGTTTCAACTGAAACAACTGGGTCTGCGCCAAGGGCTTGCCGAACTGCTTGCGGTCCAGCCCGTATTGCCGTGCCGACGCCATGCAGAACTCCGCAGCTCCCATCACCCCCCAGGAAATGCCATAGCGTGCGCGGTTCAAACAGCCGAACGGCCCCTTCAACCCCTCGACGAACGGCAGCAGGGCCTCGTCGCTCACCGCCACATCCTTCATCACGATCTCGCCCGTCACGCTCGCCCGCAACGACAGCTTGCCGCCGATCTTGGGGGCCGACAGACCGTCCATCCCCTTTTCCAGCACAAAGCCCCGGATTTTTCCGCCATGCGCCTCGGACTTCGCCCAGACCACGAACACATCCGCAATCGGCGAATTCGAAATCCACATCTTTGCCCCGTTCAGAACATAGCCGGTCGCGGTTTTGCGCGCGACGGTCTTCATGCCCGACGGGTCCGACCCCGCATCGGGCTCGGTCAGACCAAAGCAGCCGATCCATTCTCCCGATGCCAGCTTCGGCAGAAACTTCGCCCTTTGCGCCTCGGTGCCATAGGCGTAGATCGGATACATCACGAGGGACGACTGCACCGACATCATGCTGCGATAGCCCGAATCGACCCGCTCCACCTCGCGCGCAATCAGACCGTAGGCCACGTAAGACGCGCCCAACCCGCCGTATTCCTCGGGCACGGTCACACCCAGCAGACCCATTTCGCCCATTTCGCGGAAAATCGCAGGGTCGGTCGATTCTTCCCGGTAGGCCGCAACCACGCGGGGTTGCAGCTTTTCCTGCGCATAGGCCCTCGCCGCATCCCGCAGCATCCGCTCTTCCTCGGTCAACTGATCGTCCAGCCGGAACGGGTCCTGCCAGTCGAACCGCGCCAGTTCGGGCGCATCCTTGGACTTCAGTTTCGGCTGGTCGAACATGGCGGGTCTCCTGCGGATAGCATTTGATCATATCTATCGCAGGTTTCGCAGGGCGATGGAATGTCACATTTGGCACCGGCACCCTCGACGCTGCCCCGCGGCACCGCTACCCTTGTCCCAAGCGCAAGGACCAAACCATGACCCCCAAAACCATCGGCGATCTGTCGTTCTGGTATGCCGACATCGGCCTGCCCACCACCTGCCGCCCTGCCCTGACAGGCGACACGACCGTGGATATCTGTATCATCGGCGCGGGGTTTACCGGCTTGTGGACCGCGCATTACCTGAAAATCCACGCGCCCGACCTGAACATCCTGATCGTCGAGAAAGATTTTGCAGGCTACGGCGCATCCGGGCGCAACGGCGGCTGGCTGACCGGCGGCTTTGCTTGGAATCACGCGCGCTATCTGCAAACCTCCACCGAATCGAGCCTGCGCGACATGGTCCGCGCCATGAACGGCACGGTGGACGAGGTGATCAGCGTGGCCGAAGCGCAGGGCATCGACGCCGACATCCTGCGCACCGACGAATTGATGGTCGCCACCACCCCTGCCCAACTGACCCGCGTCGCAGCCGAGGTGAACCACCGCCGCCACTGGGGCGAGGAAACCCGCGTCCACCAGATCACCGACGCCGAGGCCCGCGCCCGCGTCAACGTCCCCGGCATTCTGGGCGGCATGATCGTGCAGAATGTGGCGCGCATCCAGCCCGCCAAACTGGTCCGGGGCCTTGCCAAGATGGTCGAGGGCCAAGGTGTGCGCATCGCCGAATCCACCCCCGCCCTGACCCTGGCACCGGGCATCGTCACCACCCCCCACGGCACCATCCGCGCCACCACGATCCTGCGCTGCACCGAAGGTTTCACCGCTACCCTGCCGGGGCTTGAACGCGAGTGGCTGCCGCTCAATTCGGCGCAGATCGCGACAGAACCCTTGCCCGCCACCGTCTGGCAACAGATCGGCTGGAACGGGCACGAGATTTTTGGCGACTTCGCCAACGCCTATTGCTACTGCCAGCGCACCCGTGAAGGCCGCATCACCGTCGGCGCGCGCGGGGTTCCCTACAAGTTCGGCTCGAAACTCGATACCAACGGCGCGCCCGACGCGGAAACCATCCGACGCCTGACCGACATCCTGCACCGCCATTTTCCGGCGACCAAACCCTTTGCCATCGACCACGCCTGGTGCGGTACTCTGGCTGTGCCGCGCGACTGGTGCGCCACGGTGGGTCTGGACCCGAGGACGGGCATGGGCTGGGCTGGCGGTTATGTTGGCGTCGGCGTATCAACCTCGAACCTTGCGGGCCGCACGCTGGCCGACCTGACGCTGCGGCGCGACACAGACCTTGTGCATCTGCCATGGGTCAACCGCCGGGTGCGTTCGTGGGAACCTGAACCCCTCCGCTGGCTCGGCGTCACCGGCATGTACGCCTTGTTGAACGCCGCCGACCGCCGCGAGACCGCCCAGCGGGGCCCGCCGTCTCGGCTGGGCCGACTGGGCAACTGGCTTACCGGACGCTGACCCCGGCCGAAAACTGCGCCAGAGAAACTTCGGGACGAATGCCCGACGCTGATCCGACGCCTTGTCCCAAAAAAAGCGCCCCCGAAGGCGCGCTTCAAGAAACTGTCCTGCCGTCAGACCGGCCTCAAGTCAGATAGCTCATCATCAATGGCTCCACCTCGTGCCAGCCCTCCACGATCATCTTGACAGCCACATAAACGATGATCAGCAACCCGGCATAGGCGATCCAGCGATACCGGTTCAGCAGCGGCGCAACGAACGTCGCGGCCAGCCCCATCAACGAAATCGACAGGATCAACCCGATCACCAGCACTATCGGATGGTCCTTCGCAGCCCCGGCAACCGCCAGCACATTGTCCAGGGACATCGAAACATCCGCGATGACGATCTGCCATGCGGTTTTGGCAAAGGTCTTATTTCTGGCCCCGCCCGCGACCTTGCCATCAGCATTAAGGTCCTGATCAAACAAGGCTTCTTCAGCGTCACGGTCATGGGAATACCCCGCCTGCACCTCGCGCCACATCTTCCAGCACACCCACATCAGCAAGATGCCCCCGGCCAGCAACAGCCCCACGATGGCCAGCAACCGTAAGGCAATCGCGGCAAAGCCGATCCGCAGCGCGGTCGCCGCCATGATGCCGACAAGTATGGCCTTGTTGCGCTGCTCTTTCGGCAACCCAGCCGCCGCAAGGCCGATGACGATCGCATTGTCGCCCGCCAGCAAAAGGTCGATGCCAATAACCGTCAAGAGGGCGGTAAAGCCCTCAGGCGTAAAGATTTCCGTCAAGGCCGGGGTTCCTGACACCCTGAATGCTTTTGGGGCTGACGATCGGCAAGACCCTGCGGTTTCTGTGTCCTTTCCAAACCCGCACCCCTTACAAATCTGTCACACTCCCATGGTTTAACCGCGAAAATCGAATAAAGGATACCTCCATGCCCCCCACCGAAATCTTGCCCGGACGCGACTGGCTGGAGGCGGAACTGGCCGACAGCTTTGACGAAGACTTCGAACTTGACCTCGAAGATGCCACGCTGTCGCTGGAAATCGCGCGCATCTACAAAGAGAAGCACCCCGATACCATTGACCGCGCAACGTATTTTCACGCGCTGATCCGGTTGCAGTCCGAACTCATCAAGCTTCAGGACTGGGTGCAGTATCACAAGGAAAAGGTCGTGGTGATCTTTGAGGGCCGCGATTCAGCGGGCAAGGGCGGCGCAATCAAACGACTGACCCAGCGCCTGAACCCCCGCGTCGTCCGCACCGTGGCCCTCCCCGCCCCGTCTGACCGCGAGAAAACCCAATGGTACTTTCAACGCTATGTGCCGCATCTTCCGGCAGGCGGCGAGATCGTGCTGTTCGACCGCAGCTGGTACAACCGCGCGGGCGTCGAACGGGTCATGGGGTTTGCTTCGGACGATCAGGTCGAACAGTTCTTCAACGACGTCCCCGAGTTCGAACGGATGCTGGTGCGGTCCGGGGTGAGGGTGATCAAATACTGGTTCTCGATCACCGACGAAGAACAGCAGATGCGCTTTCTGATGCGCATCCACGACCCGATGAAACAGTGGAAACTGTCGCCGATGGACCTGCAGGCCCGCGTGCGGTGGGAGCAGTATACCAAAGCCAAGGAAGAGATGCTGATGCGCACCTCGATCCCGGAGGCGCCGTGGCATATCGTTGAGGGCAATGACAAAAAGCGCGCAAGGCTGAACCTGATGGATCACCTGCTGTCGCTGATCCCCTACGGGCCCGTCCCGCACGACGAGGTCATTCTGCCCGACCGCGTGTTCAACCCCGACTATGAACGCGCGGTCCTGCCGCCGGACCTCCATGTCCCGCAGAAGTACTAGGCGTAGGGTGCGTGCTTGCACGCACCGCCCGCCCCCGCGTCTGGCAGATCGACGTCGGACAAGTGTCGGCTGAACGTAGGCCATGCGTCGGGCATCCGTCCCGACAGATGCCCGCCGTTGCTTTGCCGCCCGTCCCCCGCTAAAGCCACCCGATGCTGTCTTATCAACATCATTACCACGCCGGAAATCTGGCCGATGTCCACAAGCACGCGCTGCTGGCCTGGGTGCTCGATTATCTGACAATGAAGGACAAGCCGCTGTCCTACATCGAAACCCACGCAGGTCGGGGTCTGTATGATCTGGGGGCCGACGAGGCGGTCAAGACCGGCGAGGCGGCGGCGGGGGTTGCCGTCGCCGAAGCGTGGTTCGCCGCTGACCACCCCTTCCGGCGCCGTCTGGCCGAAGTGCGCGCGGCGCACGGCCCCGAAGCCTATCCCGGATCGCCCATGGTGGCGGCGCTGTCGTTGCGTGACGGCGATGTGATGCACCTGGCCGAGTTGCACCCCCAGGAACACCGCGCGCTGGTCACGAACCTCGGCCCCTGGGGGGCGCATGTTCAGGCGCGCGACGGGTTTGAAATGGCGCTGGCGGTCTGCCCCCCGACCCCGCGGCGCGGGGTGATGCTGATTGATCCGTCTTACGAGGTGAAGGCGGATTACGATCTGATCCCCAAGGTGATCGGGCAGATCAATCGCAAGTGGAACGTCGGCGTGATCTGTCTGTGGTATGCGCTGTTGGCGGCTGCGCCGCACCGTCCCATGCTGGCGGCCCTGGCCGGTGCTTTTCCCGACGGCTTGCGCGCTGAAGTCCGTTTCCCCCCCGCGCGGGACGGGCACCGGATGGAGGGGTCGGGATTGTTCGTGGTCAACCCGCCGTTCGGCATGGCGGACGAAGCTGCGCGGATTGCCGGGTCGTTCCTGGCGAGGGCGTGACGCGGTCAGGCGCAGGAAACTCCGGCGGAGATATTTGGGCCGAGATGAAATCCCTGTCGCCTTGTTTTGCAGAGTTGGTTTTCTGGCGTTGGCAAGGGGCGCATTCGGGCCTAGTCTGCGCCGATGATCGCCAATCTGCTCCGCCAGTTGCTGGCCCCCGCTCCCGCCCGTTTGCCCGAAGCCGATGCCCGTCTGGCCTTGGCCGCCCTGATGGTGCGCATCGCGCGCACCGATGGGTTGTACAGTTCCGAAGAGGTGGAACGGATCGACCGGGTTCTGATGATCCGCCACGGGCTGGACGCTTTCGCGGCCTCTGCCCTGCGCCAGGAGGCCGAGGCGCTGGAGGTTGAGGCCCCCGACACCGTCCGCTTTACCCGCGCGTTGAAAGAGGCGGTGGAACTGGACGCCCGCAACGGGTTGATGCAGGCGATGTGGTCGGTGGCGCTGGCCGATGGCTTGCGCGACGCGGATGAGGATCGGTTGTTGCGGCTGGTGGCAAATCTGCTGGGCCTGACGGACGTCGAATCGGCTTTGGCGCGTCGGCGGGCCGAGGCGGAATGATCGCGTCGCTGGGGATGTATGATCCGGGGCCGTTACACGCGGCGAATGACCGGTTTTGGGCGGGGATCAGGACGGGCTTGCGGGTGCGGGGGGTTGCGACCCCCAAGACGCTGACCCGTGGAGCGGGGGCCTATTGGGACGCCTGGCAAGCCCCCGATCTGGTGCTGTCGCAGACCTGCGGCTTTCCGTATCGCACGCGGCTGCACGGCAAGGTGACGCTGATCGGCACACCCGATTACGGGTTGGATGGTTGCCCGCCGGGATACTACCGGTCGGTCTTTGTCGCACGGCAGGATGACCTTCGGGCCGAACTGGCGGCGTTTTCCGGCGCGCGATTTGCTTTTAACGAGCCGCTGTCGCAATCGGGTTGGGCCGCGCCGCAGGCTTATGCCGCCGGGGTTGGGTTACACCTGCCGCCTGCCGTTCAGACCGGGGCGCATCGTTCGTCCGCGCTGGCGGTTGCCGACGGTCAGGCCGATCTGGCGGCGATCGACGCGCTGACCTGGGAATTGCTGACGGAACACGAGCAGTTTGCTGTGGGGCTGAAGGTGGTGGGCTATACCAACCCGACGCCGGGGTTGCCCTATATCGCGGCGCTTGGCGCAGATCAGACTTCGACGTTCGCTGCGGTGGCGCAGGCGATTGCCGGACTGTCGGACGCCGACCGGGGGCGGCTGCACTTGCGCGGGATCGTCGCGATTGCCGCCGCCGATTATCTCGCCGTGCCCATCCCGCTTGCGCCAGAGGCGATTGCGCCCGCGATGTGATCAAAACCAGCGCAGGGCAGTCCGCCTGCCCCATCAACCCGGTTGCAATACCCGCCGAATTGCGCCCTAGTCGGAGCAATAGCGAAATCAACGGTCCAAAGTGACGCAAAACACAAGCCTCCAGTCCGACACGCCGGTCATCGACATCCATGCGCTGCACAAGTCCTATGGCAGCCTGGAAGTGCTGAAAGGCGTCGATCTGCGCGCCCCCAAGGGCCATGTCGTCAGCCTGATCGGATCGTCAGGGTCGGGAAAATCGACGCTGCTGCGCTGTTGCAACCTGCTGGAGGACAGTCAGGCCGGAGAGATCCGGTTCGAGGGCGAGGCCGTGCGCTGGAAGGGTCAGGGCCTTGGTCGTCATCCGGCGGATCGCGCTCAGGTGACGCGGATGCGCACCAACCTGTCGATGGTGTTTCAGCAGTTCAACCTGTGGTCGCACATGACGATCCTGCAAAACGTGATGGAGGCGCCAGTCACGGTTCTGAAGCGTGACCCCAAAGAGGTCGAATCCACCGCGCGCAAGTATCTGGCCAAGGTCGGGATTGTCGAGAAATGCGACGCCTGGCCTGCGCAACTTTCGGGCGGTCAACAGCAGCGCGCGGCGATTGCGCGCGCCTTGTGCATGGAACCCCGCGCGTTGCTGTTCGACGAGCCGACGTCGGCACTGGACCCGGAACTGGAACAGGAAGTCGTCAGGGTGATCAAGGCGCTGGCCGAGGAAGGTCGGACCATGATCCTTGTGACGCATGACATGAAACTGGCCGCCGATGTGTCGGATCATGTGATCTTCCTGCATCAGGGCAAGGTCGAGGAACAGGGCGCGCCGGACCAGATGTTCGGCAACCCCCAAACGGAACGGTTGCGCGGCTTTCTGTCCGCTGCGGCTTGAGCACCTACCAACTTGTCAGGGAGACAAAAATGAAGAAACTTATGCTTGTAACTGCGCTGCTGGCACTTGGGGCCGGTGTGGCCTCTGCCCAAACCGTGCGTCTGGCCACAGAAGGTGCCTTTCCGCCTTACAACTTCATCAACGACGCGGGCGAGGTCGACGGGTTCGAGCGCAAGGTCGGCGACGAGTTGTGCAAACGTGCCTCGCTGACCTGCACCTGGACCACCAACGAATGGGACAGCATCATCCCGAACCTGCAATCTGGAAACTACGACGTGATCATTGCCGGCATGACGATCACCGACGAGCGGGAAAAGATCATCAACTTCAGCGAAAACTACATCCCGCCGACGATGTCGGCCTATATGGCGCTGACGCCGGATGTTGATGTCAAGACCGGTGTCATTTCCGCACAGATTTCGACCACCCAGGCGGGTTACGTGGCAGCGTCGGGTGCAACTTTGCTGGAATTCGCAACCCCGGATGAAAGCGTGGCCGCCGTGCGCAACGGCGAAGCGGATGCCGTGTTCGCCGACAAGGATTATCTGGCCCCGATCGCGGCAGAGTCCAACGGCGCGTTGGTCATGTTGGCCGAAGAAGTGCCGATCGGTGACGGCGTAGGTCTGGGCATGCGTGAGAGCGATACCGAGTTGAAGGCCAAGTTCGACGCTGCCATTCAGTCCATGAAGGCCGATGGCACGCTGAATGCCCTGATCGAGGAATACTTCGGCGAAACGGGCGTGACGTTCTGACAAGGACCGGGGCGGCTGATGAAAGCCGCCCCTGCCCCGGATGTTCGCGTATTGCGCCGATCCTTCCAGCCTTGACGGCCTGCCTTGGCTTTCGTGTTACCTGACCACGGGCAAGCACTTTGATTTCTATTGGTCGTTCCTTGTGGTATTGCTGCTGTTGGCCTGCACCGCCCCCTTGGCTTTGGGCATGGGGTTTCTGGGGGCCATGGCTGCGCGCAGCCCGGTGTTGCCGCTGCGCTGGCTGGGTCGCGCCTATACCGCGATGGTGCGCGGTGTGCCGGACATCGTATTTTTCCTGTTCTTCGTCATCGCCCTTGATCAGGGGATGGAATGGCTGCTGCATCAGGTGGTCTGCCCCGACTGGACGGAACCGATCCGTCAGGGGCTGGAGTTTCGGGTCTGTCCGCAGGCCAAAGTGCCTGCCTCGTCTGCCTCGGCGGGCTGGTATCAGGCTTATGGGTTCGCGCTGGCGGTGGTGACGTTCTCCATCGTGTTCGGGGCTTTTGCCGCGAATGTGATCTTTGGCGCGATGCAGGCGGTGCCGAAAGCGCAACTGGAAACCGCCGAAGCCTATGGAATGTCGAACCGCCAGGTGTTCCGACGGGTTCTGGTGCCGCAGATGTGGGTGTTTGCCCTGCCCGGTCTGTCGAACCTGTGGGTGATCCTGATCAAGGCGACGCCATTGCTTTTCTTGTTGGGGGTGCAGGATATCGTTTATTGGGCCCGCGAATTGGGCGGGACCAAAACGAGTGTTTTTGAATATCCCCACCCGGATTGGCGGCTGTATTACTTCCTTGGACTTTTGATCTTTTACCTGATCGCGACCTATCTTTCTGAAAAGGTGCTGAGCCGGCTTACGGCGAACCTGTCGCGCGGGCAAGCCACGGCGGCGGGCGAAGCGATGCGGAAGGCGGGCGCATGAGTTGCTGGGAAACCATCGGCGACTACGCCTTCCGGTCCATCGGCTACGGGGAGAGGTTGTTGCCACGCAGCGATTTTACGTTGTGCCAGCAGTTCACCCTGATCGGGTCGGGGATGATCTGGAACATCTATTTCGGAGCACTTGCCCTGATGGCGGGGTTCTTTCTGGCCAATGCGGTGGCGCTGGCCAAAGCGTCGCGCAGCCCGTGGACCCGCAAACCTGCGGAATGGTTCATCTTTGTCTTTCGCGGCTCGCCGTTGTTCATCCAGTTCTTTCTGGCCTACGAGACGCTGGTTTTACTGCCGCGCGCCGGGATCGACGTGTTCGGGATCACGATCGAGACCGATTGGATGACAAAAGCCTGGGCCGGGGCGCTGTTCGTGCTGTTTCTGAACACGGCGGCATATGCGGGCGAGATTTTCTATGGCGCGTTGCAGTCGATCCCCAAGGGTGATCTGGAGGCGGCCGATGCCTATGGCATCACCGGGTGGCAGCGGTTCCGGCGGATCGAATGGCCGACCATGCTGCGGCTGGCGTGGCCCGCCTATACCAACGAGGCGATCTTTCTGTTTCACGCGACGACGCTGGTGTTCTTTTCCGGCTTTCCGGCGTTTCAGCAACGCGGCGACGCCCTGTATTATGCAAGTTACTTCGCGGACAAGACTTTCAACCCCTTTGTGGCCTATCCCATCGTCGCGTTCTATTTCATCTTTCTGACACTGTGCATCACGGCACTGTTCAACGCGCTGAACCGGCGGTTGAACCGGCATCTGCCGCAAAACATGCGAAGCAGAATTCGCTTGCGTCCACAGATCATCCGATAGTACCGTGAATTTGATCAAATTGTGGGGGCCGATCGGTCTTCGCCCGTTGATCGCAAAACAGGGGATAGGATCAAGGGCATGATCCAGAACCCGCCTCGCTGGCCGTTTGGCCTTGCAAGGACGGCATGCCCAGCCTGATGTGACATATGAAAGACTGGCTGAGAAAGCATCCGGACGTCCGGACCATCCGCGTCGCCGCCGCAGACCTGAATGGTCAGGCGCGGGGCAAGCGGGTTCCGGCGCGATTTGCCGACAAGGTTGTAAAGGAAGGAACGCGGTTCCCGTTTTCGGTTCTGAACCTCGACATCTGGGGCGAGGATATCGACGACAGCCCGCTGGTGTTTGAACAGGGCGATCAGGACGGGGTGCTGAAGCCCACCGAACGTGGCTTCATGCCGATGCCGTGGCTGGAGGCACCGACGGCGCTGCTGCCGATCTGGATGTTTCGCGAAAACGGCACACCCTATGAGGGGGACCCGCGCCACGCGTTACGGGCGGTGCTGGAAAAGTTCACGGCACGCGGCCTGACCCCTGTATGTGCCATCGAGCTGGAATTCTTCCTGATCGACGACTCGGGCAAAACCATGCAGGTCCCCGCCAGCCCCCGGTCCGGCAAGCGGCGCAAGGCGGCGGAAACGCTGTCGATCCGGGCGTTGGATGCGTTCGACACGTTCTTCACCGACCTCTATGACGCCTGCGAGGCGATGGACATTCCGGCGGACACCTCGACCTCGGAAACCGGGTTGGGGCAGTTTGAAGTCAACCTGATGCATTGCGACGATGCGTTGCGCGCAGCAGATGATGCCTGGCTGTTCAAGATGCTGGTCAAGGGTCTGGCGCGGCGGCACGGCTTTGCCGCGTCGTTCATGGCAAAGCCTTACCCGGAATATTCAGGGTCTGGCCTGCACACCCATTTCAGCCTGCTGGATGCCGACGGGCGCAACGTGTTCGATTGCGATGGCCCTAAGGGCACGACGACGATGCGCCATGCGGTGGCCGGATGCCTGAACTCGATGCACGACAGCACGCTGATCTTTGCACCGCACCAGAACAGTTATGAACGGCTGGTCCCCGGCAAATTTGCCCCCACCGCGATTTCCTGGGGATACGAGAACCGAACCTCGGCGATTCGCATACCGGCGGGGTCATCCGTGGCGCGACGGATCGAACATCGCGTGGCGGGGGGCGATGTGAACCCCTATCTGATGCTGGCGGCCATTCTTGGTGCAGCCTTGATCGGGATAGAGGATCAAGAGGAGCCGGCAGCGCCGATCAATGGCAATGCCTATGCCGTCGAAGGTCTGCCACAGATTCCCACCAACTGGGAGGCCGCGATTGATGCCTTGGAAAGCAGTCCGATCGTGCCGCGTTTCCTGCACCCGGAACTGATCAAGAACCTGATCTCGACCAAGCGACAGGAATTGCACTATATCGAAGAACTGAGCGATTCAGAGCGGATCGAACTGTATCTCGACACGGTGTAGGGCAAAGCCAGGATTTTTCGGCGAAAGATCCTGATGACCCGGCTTGGACGGAAAAATCTTCGTGCGAAGATTTTTCTGATCCTGGTCGTGGACTTACGAAAAACGACCTGCCCCCTTGACCGACCGGGGGGGCGCTGAGTTACCCTTTGTGAAGAAGATGGACACACCATGCGGATCGGCATCCTGCAAACGGGTCTGGCGCCAGACGGCCTTTCGGAGACGATGGGCGACTATCCCGACATGTTCGCACGCCTGCTGGACGGGCACGGGTTCACCTTTGTCACCTACCGCGTGGTCGAAGGCCAGTTTCCGGTCTCGGTCGGCACCTGTGACGGCTGGCTGATCACCGGATCGCGGCATGGGGCTTATGAGGATCACCCCTGGATCCCGCCGCTGGAGGATTTTATCCGCGCGGCCTTTGCCGCACATGTGCCTGTCGTGGGCATCTGCTTTGGTCACCAGATTGTCGCCCAAGCGATGGGGGGCCGCGTCGAGCGTTATGCGGGCGGTTGGGCAGTCGGGGCTACGGATTACGATTTCGGCGGCACAACCCTGACGCTGAACGCATGGCACCGCGATCAGGTGACCGTCGCACCCATCGGGGCCACGGTGATTGCCACCAACGAGTTCTGCACCAACGCCGCCTTGCTGTATGACGACCGCGCACTGACCGTGCAGGCGCACCCCGAGTTTCGGGCGGACTTCATCAAGGGTCTGATGCAGACGCGCGGCAAGGGCGTGGTGCCGGATGACCTGCTGGCCAAGGCCGCAACCCGGTTGGACGCCCCCCTTCAGGACACGACCATGGCCGCCCGGATCGCGGCTTTCTTCAAGCAACCCCGTCTCACGGCAACCCGTAAATCAGCGTGAATCTCATGGCCAAATGGACCGACCAACTGCCCGAAGCCGCCCGTGAATACATCGGCAATCGCCGCGTCGACGAGGTGGAATGCATCATCGGCGATATTGCAGGGGTGGCGCGGGGCAAGGCGATGCCGGCCTCCAAGTTTGCCACGCAGGTCAATTATTACCTGCCAAACTCGATCTTCCTGCAGACGATCACCGGGGAATGGGCCGACAACCCGTTTGACGCGTTCACCGAGCCTGACATGGTGATGGTTCCCGATTTCACGACGGCGACAGCGGCGGCATGGTCGGCGGATGTGACCTTGCAGGTGATCCATGACGCGATGAATCAAGACGGCACGCCGATTGCCTTTTCGCCGCGCAACGTATTGAAACGGATCGTTTCGCTGTTCAACGCCGAGGGCTGGTCGCCTGTCGTGGCCCCCGAGATGGAGTTTTTCCTGACCGCCCGCAACATCGACCCCAATCAGCCGATCATGCCGCCGATGGGACGGTCCGGGCGGCGGGCAGCGGGCAAGCAGGCCTATTCGATGTCGGCGGTGGATGAATACGGCAAGGTGATTGACGACATCTATGACTTTGCCGAGGCACAGGGGCTGGAGATTGACGGCATCCTGCAGGAAGGCGGCGCGGGGCAGATCGAGTTGAACCTGGCCCATGGTGATCCGGTGCGGTTGGCCGATGAGGTGTTCTTCTTCAAACGCCTGATCCGCGAGGCGGCGTTGCGCCATGATTGTTTTGCCACCTTCATGGCGAAACCGATCGAGGGCGAACCGGGGTCGGCGATGCACATTCACCACTCGGTGGTCGATAGCAAGACCGGCAAGAACATCTTTGCCGACAAGAAAACCGGCGAGACCGAGCATTTTCAGCATTTCATCGCAGGCATGCAGAACCACCTGCCCGGCGCGATTGCCCTGCTGGCCCCCTATGTGAACTCCTATCGCCGCTATATTCCCGACTTTGCCGCTCCGATCAATCTGGAGTGGGGACGTGACAACCGCACCACGGGGCTGCGGGTGCCGATCTCGACCCCCGCCGCGCGGCGGGTTGAGAACCGGTTGCCGGGGATGGATTGCAACCCCTATCTGGGCATCGCCGCGTCGCTGGCCTGTGGCTATCTGGGCCTGAAGGAAGGCAAGATGCCGAGGCCCGAGTTTACCACCAGCGCCTATATCGACAGTGACGACATCGCCGCCAATCTGGGCGATGCGCTGGACAAGCTGGAAGAGGACACCGCCCTGTGCGAAGTCTTGGGCCTTGAATTCTGCAAGGTGTACGATTCGGTCAAACGCAACGAATACAAAGAATTCCTGCAGGTCATCTCGCCTTGGGAACGCGAACATCTGCTGCTGAACGTATGAACCTGCTGTATGCCAATGACCGCGCGGGGAAATACCCCGCGTCCTTTTATGCCGCGACCGCAACCCCCATGGCCGCACTTGCGCCTTTGCAGGGCGAGGTGCGCGCCGATGTCTGTATCGTGGGCGGCGGCTACACCGGCCTGTCAGCCGCGCTGCATCTGGCGCAGCGCGGGTTTTCAGTGGTTCTGATCGAAGCGCACCGGGTCGGCTTTGGCGCGTCGGGGCGCAATGGCGGGCAGGTCGGATCGGGGATGCGCCAAGATCAGGACTGGCTTGAAAAGTCCGTAGGCTTGCAGATGGCGCAGCGGCTTTGGGGGTTTGGTGAGGAGGCCAAGGCGTTGGTCCGCAGCCTGATTGCCGACCACGCGATTGCCGCCCCCTTTCACCCTGGTGTGGCCCATGCCTGCCGGACCGGGACAGAGGCAAGACAGGCGCACGCTTATGTCGACAAGCTGCGCCGCGACTATGGTTATGACCAGATCGAGTCATTGGACCGTGCTGCGATGCGGCGGATCATCGGGTCGAATGTGTTCACCGGGGGCGATATTGACCGGGGAGCGGGGCATCTTCACCCGCTGAACTATGCGCTCGGACTGGCGGCCGCGGCGATCAAGGCCGGGGTGCGGATATTCGAGCGGTCGGAGGTCACGGCGATTGTCCATGGGGCGAAACCTGTCGTGCGCTGTGGGGACGCGCGGGTGGTCTGCGATCACGTCGTGTTGGCCTGTAACGGCTATCTCGGGGGGCTGGAGCCGAAAGTCGCCGCGCGGGTGATGCCGATCAACAATTTCATCATCGCGACCGAACCTTTGGGGCTAGGCGCACACGATGTGCTGGCCGAGAATGTGGCAGTGGCCGATACCAAATTCGTCGTGAACTATTGGCGGTTGTCGGAGGACGGCCGGCTGCTGTTTGGCGGGGGCGAAAGTTATGGGTATCGCTTTCCTGACATCGCCCGGACCGTCAGCAAGCCGATGCTGGAGATTTATCCGCAGCTTCGCGGCGTCAGGATCGATTATGCCTGGGGTGGAACCTTGGCGATCACCACCAACCGGATGCCGTGCTTTGCGCGGCCTGCGCCTAATGTCTTGTCTGTGTCGGGGTATTCTGGGCATGGCGTCGCTCTCGCCACGTTGGCCGGAAAGATTCTGGCCGAGGCGGTGGCGGGCCAGGCCGAACGGTATGACGTTTTTGCGAACATTCCGCAGGCCCGCTTTCCGGGGGGGGCCACGATGCGTTGGCCGCTGCTGGTGGCGGCGATGACGTGGTATTCGATGCGTGACCGGCTGGGGCTGTAATGCAAGACGGCGGACCCGAAGGCCCGCCGTTCGTGTTCATCGGATCAGATCAGGCTGCGCGGCCGATCAGTACCGCGCCGACGGTTTTCTGCGCCCCAGCCTCGTCGACCCCTGCCACAGCAGCGACTTCACGCGTCAGTCGCTCCAACGCCGCTTCGTAAAGCTGACGCTCGGAATAGGACTGCTCGCGCTGATCATCGGTGCGGTAAAGGTCGCGCACCACTTCGGCAATCGCCATCAGATCGCCCGAGTTGATCTTCTGTTCGTATTCCTGCGCCCGGCGCGACCACATCGCGCGCTTGACCCGCGCCTTGCCTTTGAGCGTGTCCAGCGCCTTGGTCACGACGTCGGGCGTCGACAGACCGCGCATCCCGATTTCGGTCGCCTTGTGGGTTGGCACCCGCAGCGTCATCTTGTCCTTCTCGAACGAGATCACGAAGAGTTCCAGCGACAGGCCGGCAATCTCTTGCTCCTCGATCGAAATGATCCGGCCCACGCCGTGCGCGGGATAGACCACGAATTCATTCGGGCGAAAGTCAGGCTTCTTGGATTTGGTCATGCAGTCATATCCTCGGTTGGCAGCCGTTTGCGACAAAAATTCATCAAACGCCGCAAGCTGCCGCGTCGATCAGGTTCATTTTTCCGTTGGAAATTGCCCCGAGGCGAGCAGCACTGGGGGTGGATATCGGCATCCTTGCGTGTTTGTAACAACTGTATAGCACAAAAAAGCCACGGTTCCAACACTGGCATTCGCTGCGAATACCAGTCTTTCCGACGTAATTTCAATCTGTCGGACACGCCATTCCGAAACTGCAGGAAGGCTGACGCGAATCGCCTTGTCTCAGCCGCCTTCGCCAGGGGCCGGTGAAAAGTATTTCGTCATTTTGTCAGCCTCGCCATCGC
>JBBRVJ010000061.1:0-18788 GCA_038246975.1 Rhodobacterales bacterium
CCCGGCCCGGTGCCGTTCAGGTCTTGCCCCCAAAGCAGAAATTCGATGGCGTGGTAGCCGGTGGCGACGTTGGATTCGGCGCCGTCAGCCTCTTGCAGCGTGTCCGACAGCAAGGCAGGCGTGATCGTGCCGGCGTCGATGGTTCGCCCGGACAATTCAAAGCTGGGATTGGCGATGACGTTCAGTACGGCATAGGCGTTGTCGTCGGTCGCGCCGCCGTAACTGGCATCAACATAGTCGATCAGCCCTTCGTCCAGCGGCCAAGCGTTCACGCGGCCCTCCCAATCGTCGACGATGGGGTTGCCGAACCGGTAGACCTCGGTCTGCATGTAAGGGACGCGAGCCGCGATCCATGCGGTGCGGGCAGTGGCGAGGGTCGTGTCGGACGGGGCGGCGAGAAACGTGTCGATGGCCGATTGCAGCGTCTTTGCCGTGATCAGGCTGTCGGCGTAGGCAGCGGCGGCGATATTGGCGTAGGTCGTCACCACGTCCGATTTTTCCACCGCCCAAGCGGGCATGGCAAACAGGCTGGCAATGGCGATCAGGGAAAGTTTCTTCGGCAGACTCGATCATACATCTGGGGCTGTTGTCGTCTATCTGACTAATTCAGTCAGGTTTGTCAATTCGCCCAATCAGCCCGCAATACGTTCTTTTGGACCTTGCCCATCGCGTTGCGGGGCAAGTCGGTCATGGCAACGATCCGGCGTGGCAGTTTGAACCGGGCAAGCGTCGCGCCGATCTGCGCCCCCAGCGCGTCAGAGTCGCAGACCTGACCGGCCTGCATGACGACGACGGCCATCACCACCTCACCCATGTCCTTGTCCGGCACGCCAAAGACTGCCGATTCGACGACGCCGGGGCAGGTGTTCAGCGCGTCCTCTATTTCCTTGGGGTAGATGTTGTAGCCGCCCGAGATAATCAGATCCTTGCTGCGTCCGACGATCTCAAGATACCCCTGCCCGTCGATCCGCCCCAGATCTCCGGTGATGAACCAACCATCGGGGCGCAAGTCTTCGGCGGTTTTGTCGGGCATGTTCCAGTAGCCGGCAAACACGTTGGGGCCGCGCACCTGTACCATGCCGATGTCGCCGGTGCTGTCAGCACTATCCAGCCGCACCTCGACCCCCGGCAGCGGCAGACCGACCGTGCCAGCAACGCGCGGGCCGTCATATGGGTTCGAGGTGATCATGTTGGTTTCGGTCATGCCATAGCGTTCAAGGATGCGGTGCCCGGTCCGGTCGGCAAAGGTGGCATGGGTTTCGGCCAGCAGCGGGGCCGATCCCGACACGAACAGACGCATGGTGGCGCAGGCGTCGCGGGTCAGGCGGGAGTCATCCAGCAGGCGGGAATAAAAGGTCGGAACGCCCATCATCAGGGTCGATTGCGGCAGAGCGGCGATAATTACGTCAGGCTCGAACCGTGCCATGAACCGCACCGATGTACCCGCCAGAAGGGCAGTGTTCATCGCCACGAAAAGGCCGTGCGTGTGAAACACCGGCAGCGCGTGGATCAGCCGGTCGGTGGCGGTGATCTGCCACAGATCGAGGAGCGCCTGAGCGTTGGACAACAGGTTTAGGTGGGTCAGCATCGCCCCCTTGGATCGCCCGGTAGTGCCGGAGGTGTACAGCAGGGCAGCCAGATCATCGGGGCGGCGCGGGACCGTAGTGAAATCATTGGGCTGGCCCTGCGCCGCGTCGGTCAGGGTGCCGGCCCCATCTGCGTCCAGAGTCAAAACGGTCGCGCCGACCGATGCCGCGACGAAGGTCAGAGCAGGCAGAACTGCGGTGGTGCAGACCAGCAGCGTAGGCGTCGCGTCAGTTACGAAATAGGCGACCTCGGCTGTCGTGTAGGCGGTGTTGAGAGGCAAAAAGACAGCGCCAGTCTGGATTGCTGCGGCATAAAGGACGATGCCCTGCGCCGACTTTGGGGCCTGCATCACGATCCGATTGCCGGGGCGCACCCCCGCCCCGGTCAGCGCATGGGCCATCCGCCCCACTGCCCGCGCAAAGCTCTCATAGGTTAGAACCGTCCCATCGTCGCCAATCAGGAATGGCGCGGCGTTGGCCGCATGCGGGGCGATCAGGGTGTCGTAAAGCGGGTTGGCCATCTGGTCAGAATGCGCGCTCGGGCATGGAGGATCAAGGCCGCCTTGCACTTGCCTTTGCCCCATGCGACCACGCCCCGGCGGGGGAATATCATCATGCGTATCGGTCTGATCTGTCTGGTGCTGGGCTATGTGCTGTCCCAATTTTACCGCGCGTTTCTGGCGGTTCTTGCACCCACTCTGCTCACCGATATCGGCGCAACGGCCCAAGACCTCGCGTTTGCATCAGGCCTCTGGTTTCTGGCCTTTGCCGTGATGCAGATTCCGGTCGGTGCCCTGCTCGACCGGGTCGGGCCGCGCCGGACGGCGGCGGTGCTGTTGGCCGTTGGTGGCGGTGGCGGGGCCGCGATGTTCGGGCTGGCTACCACGCCGGGGCATGTCAGCATCGCGATGGCCCTGATCGGGGTCGGCTGTTCGCCTGTTCTGATGGCCGCTTACTATATTTTTGCGCGGGTCTATTCGGTGGCGGTTTTCGCGACGTTGGCGGGCGTGACCATCGGCATCGGCAGCCTTGGCAACATCGCCGGATCGGCCCCGTTGGCATGGGCCGTGCAGGCGTTTGGCTGGCGCGAAACGATGATGGCGATGTGCGCCGTCACCCTGCTGGTCGCGGCCCTGATCTGGCTGACGGTGCAAGACCCGGCGCAGCATGATGGCACACAACGCGGATCGGTTTTCGACCTGCTGAAAATCCGCGCGCTTTGGCCGATATTCGCAATGATGTTCGTCTGCTACGGCCCTGCGGCGTCGTTACGCGGGCTATGGGTGGGGCCCTATACGGCAGATGTGTTCGGGGCCGATGCCCTGACGATCGGCAACGTGACGCTGGTCATGGGGCTGGCGATGGTGGCGGGCAATTTCGCCTATGGGCCGCTGGACCGGGTGTTCGGCACCCGCAAATGGGTGATCTTTGGCGGCAACGCGGTCGGGGCGCTGGCCTTGTTGGCACTTTGGGCGGTTGCCGACACTGGCCTGTGGCTGTCGGCCGCACTGCTGGCGCTGATAGGGTTCGCAGGGTCGTCGTTTCCGATGGTCGTGGCGCACGCCCGGGCGTTCTTTCCAGTACATCTGACGGGGCGGGGAGTGACACTGGTCAACCTGTTCGGGATTGGCGGGGCGGGGCTGTTGCAGTTCACCACCGGGCCGCTATTCCATGCTGCCGATCAGGTGATGAAACCGGTCAGCGGCGCGTATGGCGTGTTGTTCCTGACCTTTGCCCTGCTGACCCTTGCCGGGCTGGCCATCTATGCCTTTGCGACCGACCGCACAGACTGACCTTTTCCTTGCGCCGCAATGGGGCTAGACAGCGCCCGGTCTGAACAAGGAACCACCGCTATGGGTTACAAAATCGTCGTCGTTGGCGCCACGGGCAACGTGGGCCGCGAAATGCTCAACATTCTGGCCGAGCGGGAATTTCCGGTCGACGAGATCGTCGCACTCGCCAGCCGCAAATCGATGGGGACAGAGGTGAGATTTGGCGACCGGACCCTGAAAACCAAAGACCTTGATACCTTCGATTTCACCGGCTGGGACATCGCCCTGTTTGCCATCGGGTCGGACGCGACCAAGATTTACGCGCCCAAGGCCGCATCGTCGGGCTGCGTCGTGATCGATAATTCCAGCCTCTATCGCTACGACCCCGACGTGCCGTTGATTGTGCCCGAAGTGAACGCCGACGCGGTGATGGGCTATGCCAAAAAGAACATCATCGCCAACCCGAACTGTTCGACAGCACAGATGGTCGTCGCCCTGAAACCCCTGCATGACCGCGCCACGATCAAGCGGGTGGTGGTCAGCACCTATCAGTCGGTGTCGGGAGCGGGGAAGGAAGGCATGGACGAGTTGTGGGATCAGACCAAAAGCATCTACAATCCGACCGACAGCAAACCGCCCCGCCTGTTCCAGAAACAGATCGCGTTCAACGTCATTCCGCAGATCGACGTGTTCATGGAAGACGGCCAGACGCGCGAAGAATGGAAGATGGTCGCCGAGACGAAAAAGATCCTGGATAAAAAGATCAAGGTGACGGCGACTTGCGTGCGCGTCCCGGTTTTCGTCGGCCATTCAGAAGCGATCAATATCGAATTCGAAGAACATCTGGACGAGGCCGAAGCCCGCGACATCCTGCGCGAAGCACCGGGGATCATGGTGATCGACAAACGCGAGGCCGGCGGCTACGTCACCCCGATCGAATGCGTCGGCGACTACGCCACCTTCATCAGCCGCATCCGGCAGGACCAGACCATCGACAACGGGCTGAACCTGTGGATCGTCAGCGACAACCTGCGCAAGGGCGCCGCGCTGAACGCGGTGCAGATTGCCGAACTGCTGGGCAATCGGTGTTTGAAAAAGGGTTGATCGGTCGCCAGAAATCCGAGGCTGGTCACACGGCAGATGGATCAGAGTTCATGGTTGACAGAAAAAGTCGTGGTGTTTCCGACGCAACCGAAAATTCTGGATTGGGCGCAATCCAAGCAGTGAACCAATAACGGAAGAACGACCCATAAGTGTTCCATCTTGGCCCAGTGAATTGATCCGCGGTTGCGCCCTTTGTTCATTGCAAGGTCTGCCCTTCGCGATCTGATCGCGGAACGGACCCTATACCCCCTCGAGATCAATCGGGGACACTCTCGAACGCATGGCATTCGCCTCATCATGTTTGTCAAACTAAAGACCATGTTCCAAGAGGCCGAAGAGCGCAGCTTCGAAGCCTCAAGGCGGCGTGTCGTCACCCCATTGGGCTCAAGTTTCTGGTTCAACACCGCGCAACGGTCCCGGGGCGGTTCTCGACGGCTTCACCCTGCAGATGAAACGGCTGTCTGAACCAGGTTGTCGGGTTCGGCAAAGCGGTTCACCAGCGGGTTGGTGATCAGCGAGAGCGTCAGGGTCATCGCATCCCCTTCAGGCCGCAACCGCAAGGCCCGCCTTGGCGAACCATTCGGCGAAGGCCTCGCGTTCGGGCGGGGTCAGGTGCAGGTAGTGCTTGGTGCGACGATACAGGATGTCGTCGGCCGTCAGCGCCCATTCCCGCGACACCAGATAGCGCACTTCGGCCTCGTAGAGGCGCGCGCCGAAGTGCAGGCCCAGCGCGGAAGGCGAGGTTGCACCGGCCAAAAGGTCCGCCGTCCGCGTCCCGTACAAGCGGCCATAATGTTGCACCAGCGCGCGCGGCATCCAGGGGTAGGTCTCGCGCAGCGTGTTGGCGAAGGTCTCGTAATCGCCGTCCGGCATGTCGCCGCCCGGCAGCGGCGCCGTTTCCGTCCAGTCGCCGCCCATCTGCGGGAAGATGTGCCGCAGGCGCTGCATCCCCCGTTCGGACAGTTCGCGGTAGGTTGTGATCTTGCCGCCGAAGACGTTCATGATCGGTGCACCGCCTGTCTCGTCCAGGTCAAACACGTAGTCCCGCGTCACGGCCGAAGGGTTTCCCTTTCCGTCATCGAACAGCGGACGCACGCCTGAAAAACTGTGCAACACGTCGGTGCGTCGCAGCTTTTCCTTGAAATAGCGGTTCACGGCGGCCAGCAGATAAGCGATCTCGGCCTCATCCGCCGTCACCCTTTCGGCGGGCCCTTCATAAGGAATATCGGTTGTCCCGATCAGCGCCATATCGCCTTCGTACGGGTTGATGAAGATCACCCGCTTGTCGTGGTTCTGCACAAGGTAGGCGTTGCTTCCGGCCCAGAACTTCGGCACGATGATATGGCTGCCTTTGACAAGGCGCACATTGCGCGGCGAATTCGTGCCCACCACCCGGCCGATCACATCGGCGACCCAAGGGCCCGCGCAATTCACCACGCAGCGCGCGCGGAAAGTACGAGCCTCGCCGGTCAGGCGGTTTTTCGTGCTGATCGACCAGACCCCGCCATCGCGCCGTGCCGAAACAGCGGCGGTGCGCGTCAGCACAAGCGCCCCGTTTTCCTTCGCACTCAGCGCGTTCAGCACGACCAGCCGCGCATCGTCCACCCAGCAGTCGGAGTATTCAAAGCCCCGGGTGTACCGGTCGAGCAGCGGCGTGCCCTCGGGGTCGCGCCTCAGGTCCAGCGTCCGGGTTCCCGGCAGTTTTCTGCGGCCACCGAGATGGTCATAAAGAAACAACCCCAGCCGCACGAGCCAGGCGGGGCGATCCTGTGGCGAATGTGGCAGCACAAAGCGCATCGGCCAGATGATGTGGGGTGCGGCGCGCAGCAGCACCTCACGCTCGATCAATGCCTCGCGCACCAGACGGAATTCATAGTATTCCAGATAGCGCAGCCCGCCATGCACCAGCTTGCCCGACCGTGACGACGTGCCCTCGGCCAGATCGTCCTTCTCGCACATCACGACCCTCAGGCCGCGCCCGGCGGCATCGCGGGCCATACCGGCACCATTGATCCCGCCACCGATGACCAAAAGGTCGATCATCTCGGTATCTTCGGTCATGTCACGCTCCTTCACCTGAGGTCCGCGCGATGGCCAAAGCCTCCCATGCGGGAACAAGGCCATGCCGCGCGGCTGTAAACGCCGGAAAAAGCCGGTCATAGACCTGCACCAGCGCGGCATCGGGCGGTTCGGGCTGCCCAAGAAGCGGGGTCACCCACTCGGCGATGCAGGCCTCCATGTCAGGATAGACGCCGATCGCCACGGCGGCCATCATTGCCGCCCCCGCCGCGCCCGCTTCCTCCCGGGCAGAGACGCGGACCTGCGCCCGAATCGTTGCGCCCAGAATGCGCCGCATCTCGGCCGAACGCGCCGCCCCCCCGGTCAGGCGCAACTCCCCCGGCAAATCGCCCATCGCGGCATAGCAGTCGCGCATCGCCATTCCCAACCCTTCGACCACGCCGCGCAAGACATCGGCATAGCCATGCGTCGCCGACAGGCCGGTCATTCCTGCCCGGGCGTCAGCGTTGACAAAGGGCCCGCGCTCGCCAGCAGCACTGATGTAGGGCATATAGGCGATCTGTCCGGGGCGGCCTTGGGTAATCCAGCCGTCGATACGCGCGACAAGGTCGGCCTGCGACACCTCTTGCCCGAACGAGCGCAGGACATCCGCCGCCAGCGACAGCACCCAGTCGATGTTCAGCGTGGCGGCCATGTTGGTCTGAACCTGGGTGACCACTCCCGGCAAGGGCAGGCAGATCACATAGCCCGTCCCTTCAACATTCAGCCGCACTTTGTCCCATGGGACGGCGCGCATATGCACACCGGTCGAGCCCACTGTCGAACATGCCACATCGCCTGCGCCGCCGAAAACGCCCGCACCGAGCGCCGTCATCGCCATGTCCACATAGCCGAGCACCACGGGAGTGCATTGCCGAAGCCCGGTCTCTGCGGCTGCTCCTGCGGTCAGAGGGTGGGTCACCCTAGTGCCTTCGACAATCTCGGGCAGCAGATGGCGACGGTGCTCCAACCCCAATGCACCGATGACCGTGTCATCATAGCGCCGGTCGCGAAAATTGCCGAAGGTGAAGCTCGCCTCGGATGGATCGGTGGCGCGTTGACCGGTCAGCTTGAGATAGAGCCAATCCTTGCAATGCAGCGCGACAGCGGCGCGGTCCAGCAGTCCGGGAAGGTGGCGGTCCATATGCGCCATCTGGCTGCCCTGCTGGCACGTGTTGAGGCCGGTCCCCGTGGCCTCGAACCGGGCGCGCGCCTCACGCCCCGAGCCAAGCCGCAGGACGGTGGGTGCTGCGCGCGCGTCAAGCCAGAGCCAGGCATCGCAAACCGGCCGGTTGTCTGCGTCCGCAAGCCAGGTACCGTCGCCTTGCCCGGTCACCGCGACCGCCGCCGTCCGCGCCGCCAACTCCTCGACCCGTTCCGCCAGCGCCCGAAGCGCCATGACGCAATCCTTCCAGGTCCGGTCCATCGGCTGCGTTGCTGCGCCTTGCGGACTGCTGTCGTAGCGGTTCGGAACGGAGGCGTTGGCCAGTTGCCTGCCTTGCAGATCGAACGCCACCGCCTTCACGACCGACGTTCCCGAGTCGATGCCGATCACTATGTCAGATGTCGCCAAAGGCCGTCTCTCTCTTCGCGCAGATGAATCCGGACATCCGGAAGATCGGGCACCCATTCTTCCCAAGCCTCGAATGCCACCTGATCCAAATGAGGCCAACGTCAGTGCAGTTCATAACGCAGTTATTCCACAAGTAATGTACCTTGTCTGCTGCCGGTGGAAAAATTGCTCAGCCATACCCACAAGATGTGAAAGGGAACCGCGGACTGTGGTTTCAGCGCACGACGCCCCCTTGTTGGCAGCCTCACGACTGGCCCCGCTTTGCCAGAAGCAAGAACCGCCACGATGGTAACGGCACCGCTCGGCTTTGATCCAAAGTTGTTTTTATTGGGTTTCCGGGGACGGACCATCCCATAGCATCAAGGAATTCCCTGGCCGTGGCTTCCTTGGCAGCCGGGATGGAGACGAATCAAGAAAAGTGACGCTGACTGCGCCTGACGACCGGGTATTCTGACGTGGACCGGCCTCGGCCTCACCTCGGATCCAACCATCCTGGCGGTTCTGATATCACACTTGACGCATTAATATCGTATATCTATCACTAAAAAACCGCCTCGCTGCGGCGAGTCGGCAAGTGGGCGAGGAGGCCTGCGTTACGGATCGGGCACATCAAGGAGGCAGCCATGCGGCATCTGGGTTTGCGACCGTGTCCGAAAGGGGCGCTTCGGCGCAGTTTTGTTCAGGCTGAACTTCTGGGCCTTGCGTTTCGCCAGACCCTGCGTTGCGATCTGCTGAGCATGCGGGTATGAGCGCTCCCGCGCCCGCTCCAACGACGACAAAAGCAACGATCCCGACGCGTCGGAGCAGCCTGATGTGGATCGGGCTGGGCACGGTTCTGCTGGCGGCAATGGCGCTTGACACAAAGGTCGTCATCGTCGGGTCCGAAGGCGATGTCCGCAAGCAGGCCTTCTCGCCCGACGCGTTCGGCGAAGGCGAATTTCCCCGCATTCAGGCCCATATCATCGACAACGCGGTTGATGCGCTGACGCTTGGACCGGCGGTGTTGGCCGACAAGCCCGCAGCGGGCAAGACATATGGAACGGCATCTTCGACAGGCGTCATCATGATGTTGCGCGTGACAGGGGTCGTGGGCGAAGGTAAATCCGGCACCTATGTGCTGGCGGTCGAAGGACTGCCGCCGGAAATCAAGGTCCGCGTCCAGACCGGGCCTGCAATCAATGGCACCGATCTGCGCGATGCACCGGGCGACATTCCCTTCGGGTCGTTCACCAATCAGATCGAATTTCAGGATGCGGGCTCCGGGATCAACCGCGCCATGAAGAAGGCCGTGCTCGATGCGATCGATTCAACCGCCTTGCCTGGCAAGACCATTGATGTCGTAGGCGCATTCCGGCTGGTCAACCCGAAGAACTGGATGATTACGCCCGTCCGGATCACAATCAAATGACTGCCGATGCGCCAAGCAAGACTGCCCGGCGGCCCCGCGCCGGCGAGGTTGTGCTTGCGGCTCGGGGCGTCGCCAAATCCTACGGGCAGATCCATGCGCTCAAGGGCGTCAATTTTGACATCCGCAAGGGCAAGGTGACGACGCTTTTCGGCGAGAACGGAGCGGGCAAATCGACACTGATGAAAATCCTGTCCGGCGTGATCCGCCCGAGTGCGGGGCAGATCGTCCTTGATGGCGAACCGGTGGTGTTTGCCTCCTCGACCGATGCGCGCAATCGCGGGATCTCGATCATCCATCAGGAACTCAGCCTGGCGCCCAACATGTCGGTGCGTGACAACGTTTTCATGGGTCGCGAGATCGTTGGTGCCACTGGCGTCAATTACGCCGAGGAAGAGCGTCAGGTCCGCAAGCTCATGGAAGAACTGGAGGAGGACATAGATCCCCTGACACTGGTCGAGGACCTGCGTCTTGGCCAGCAGCAGATCGTCGAGATCGCCCGCGCCCTTTCAGTGGACAGCCGCATCCTGATCATGGATGAACCGACTTCGGCACTGTCTGCGGCAGAAGTCGAGGTGCTGTTCAAGGTGATCGGCGACCTGTCCCTGAAGGGCGTGTCGATCGTCTACATCTCGCATCATCTGGAAGAGGCGCTGCAGATCACCGATCATGCGGTTGTACTGCGCGATGGCACGGTGACGGCCTCGGCCCCGCGCGCCGATATCGACCTGACCTGGATCGTCCGCAACATGGTCGGCGACAACTACGATCTGGGTACGCCCCCCTTGGGCCACGGCTTTGGTGCCGTGGCGCTTTCGGTGCGCGAACTGACTGTGCCGGCACCCAGGGGTGGCAGTTACAACGTGGTCGAGCGGTTGTCGCTGGAGGTGCGGGAAGGCGAGATCGTCTGCATCTATGGCCTGATGGGGGCCGGCCGGACCGAGCTTCTGGAAACCGTCGCGGGGCGGCTTCGCGCGAGCGCGGGCGAGATCGTGTTGCGGGGACATGACGTGGCGCATCTGACCATCGCGGGGCGCATCGCGCTAGGGCTGGCGCTGGTGCCCGAAGATCGCCAGCGCGACGGGCTGGTGCAGACAATGACTGTCGGGCAGAACCTGTCGCTCGCCTCGATTTCCGCGTTTACCCGCCGGCTCTTCACCGATCGCCGGGCCGAGCGGATACTGGTCGACGACACGATACGCCGGGTAACGGTCAAGACCTCGGGCGGCGACGCGGCGATCGGGTCGCTGTCGGGCGGCAATCAACAAAAGGTGGTGATCGGCAAGATCATGGCAACCAACCCTTACGTCATCTTGCTCGATGAACCCTCGCGCGGGATCGACATCGGCGCCAAGTCCGAGGTGTTCCGGCTTCTGGCAGAAGGGGCGCGGCAGGGCTTGGCCGTCGTCTATTCCACCTCGGAAGTAGGCGAATGCCTGTCGGTCGCGCACCGCATCATCGTCATGCGCAAGGGCCGTATCACGGCCGAGTTCGGATCGAACGTCACCAAGGAACAGATCATGGCCGCCTCGGGCGAGTCCGTGGCGGCCTGAGAAAGCGGATGGAGCACAGCAGGATGTCCGAGACGAGCGTCAACCGTGCAGGCAAGACAGACCGGCAGCCTTTCAGCCTGCTGCGCCTGCTTCTGGAAGGCAGAGCCTTTTTTGCGCTGATCCTTATTGTCGCGGTGTTCTCGTTCCTGTCGCCCAACTATTTTACCGTCTCGAACTTTCTGATCATGGCAAGCCATGTCGCGATCTACGGCATCTTGGCCATCGGCATGCTGCTTGTGATTCTGAATGGCGGCATCGACCTGTCGGTTGGCTCGGTTCTGGCGCTGGCTGGCGTCTGTGCCGGGGCGCTGATGAAAGGGGTGGAACTTCCCGCCTTTGGAGTGATCCTGTTCCCGCCTGTCTGGGTCGTCGTGGTGTTGACCTGCGCGCTTGGGGCAGCAGTCGGGGCGATCAACGGCGTTCTGATCGCCTGGTTCAAGGTGCCGGCTTTTGTGGCGACACTCGGGGTCATGTACGTGGCGCGCGGCGTGGCGCTGTTGCAGACCAATGGGTTGACCTACAACAACCTGTCTGGCAGCGCCGAACTGGGCAACACGGGCTTCGACTGGATCGGCTTCAACCGGCTGGCGGACATTCCGATTTCGGTCATCGTGCTGGCTGCGACTGCTGTGGTCACGGCCCTGATGCTGTCGCGGTCATCCTTCGGGCGCTGGCTTTATGCCTCGGGGGGGAACGAACGCGCGGCAGACCTGTCGGGCGTGCCGGTCAATCGGGTCAAGATCACGGTCTATACCCTGTCGGGCATGCTGGCCGCAGTGGCGGGGCTGGTGCTTGCGTCGCAGTTGACTTCGGCCGGGCCGACGGCGGGTGCCACCTACGAACTTACGGCCATCGCGGCGGTGGTCATCGGCGGGGCCGCCCTGACCGGTGGACGCGGCACGGTTCAGGGCACCATGCTGGGGGCCTTCGTGATCGGCTTCCTGTCGGACGGACTCGTCATCATCGGTGTGTCGTCCTACTGGCAGACCGTCTTTACCGGAGCCGTCATCGTGCTCGCGGTTCTGATGAACTCGATCCAATCCGGAAGGGGGGGCCGCAAGACCTGACCCTGCCACCGAACTTCCCTGCGCGGACCGCTGCTGCAAACCGGTCCGGGCGGAAAGCCTGCCGAAAACGGCAAAACCGACGAACCTAATGGGAGAGAGACCAATGCTGAAATTGACCCGTCGCGCGCTTATGGCCGCGGTTGCCGCCACGCCGCTGATGGCCTTTGCGGCCTCGGCCGAAGGGCTGATCACCATCATCGTCAACGACCCGGCGAACCCCTATTGGTTCACCGAAGGCGAAGTGGCCAAAGCTACCGCCGAAAGCCTTGGCTATACCGCCAATGTCTCGGCCCACAAGGGTGACACCAACACCGAAACCACGCTGATTGACACCGCCATCACCAACAAATCGGTTGCGATCATCCTTGACCCGGCGAACGCCGACGGCTCGATCGGTGCCGTGAAGAAGGCCATCGAAGCAGGCATTCCGGTTTTTCTGGTGAACGCCGAGATCAACCAGGAAGGCCTGGCAAAGGCACAGCTCGTCTCGAACAACGCCCAGGGTGCCGCCATGGGTGCCGAGCAGTGGGTTGCCAGCATCGGCGAAAAGGGGTCGTACGTCGAACTGTTCGGCAACCCGGCCGACAATAACGCCGCCACCCGGTCGAACGGCTATGAAACTGTGATCTCGCAATACCCCGATCTGGTGAAGGTCGGCGAGGAAGTCGCGAATTGGGACCGCACCCAGGGATTCCAGAAGATGCAGTCGCTGTTGCAGGCCAATCCCGATATAACCGGGGTCATCGCGGGCAACGACGAGATGGCGCTTGGTGCTATCGCGGCGCTGAAAGAGGCCGGCAAGCTGGATATGGTCAAGGTCGGCGGCTTCGACGGATCGCCCGATGCCGTGGCCGCAGTGAAGGCCGGAGAGATGCAGTACACCGTCCTGCAGCCGGTCGCCGTATTCTCGGCCGAGGCAGTCCGTCAGGCCGACAACTTCATCAAGACCGGGGCCACAGGGGCCGCGACTGAAAAGCAGCTCTTCGATTGCCTGCTGATCACGAAGGACAACGTGGACAAGTACACCGGACCCTTCACCTTGTCGCAATAATCTGTGTTTCTTCGGGGCGGCGGCAGCGCCGCCCCGATTTCGTCGGGGACTCTCCCGGCATCGCGCGGAAAATCCGGCCCTGGTTCGGGAATGCGATATCCGGTTGAGGCAGGAGGCGTCAGAATGTCCGATATGAGAAGGCCCCCCTTTGCCGGGAACGACAGAACGGCAATGCCCTCGATCCCGTCCGATTCCCGCCACGCCCGCCAGATTGCCCGGCGCCAGATGATCGCCGAGACGGTGATGGCCGAGGGCGCAATGCGGATCGAGGATTTGACTGAACGCTTCGGCATCAGTCTCATGACCGCCCACCGCGACCTGGACGAACTGGCGGATCAGGGCCTGCTGCGCAAAACGCGTGGCATCGTATCGGCCGCGCCGACCAGCCTGATCGAAGCGAGCAACGTGTATCGCGCGTCGCGCCAGCATGCCGAAAAACAATCCATCGCCGCTGCTGCCGCTGCGTTGATCGAGCCTGGTCAAGCGGTGTTTTTCGACGACAGCACCACCGTCATGCAGATCCTGCCACACCTTCCCGCCCGCGTCCCGCTGACCGCCATCACCAACTCGATGAGCCTGATGAACGAGTTGAAGCTGACGCGCGACATTACGCTTGTGGGCCTCGGCGGTCAGTTTCACAACTGGTGCAATGCCTTCATGGGGCCGGTGACCACGGCAGAGATTCGCAGGCTGCGGGCCGATCTGCTGATCATGTCGATGGCGGCGATCACCGATGACATGGTGTTCCACCAAAGCCCGGAGATGGTCGAAACCAAGCGCGCGATGTTCGACAGCGCCGCGCGGCGCGTTCTTCTGACCGACCATACCAAGTTCGAGCGACGCGCCCTGTATGCGATGTGCGCGCTGGATGAGTTCGATGTGGTGATCGTTGATGACGGAATTCTGCCGCACCAGATCGACCGGATGCGGGCGCGGGGAATCAACGTGCAGGTCGCCCCGCGCATTGCTGCGAAAGCGACGATCTGACCGATCCTGCCGAACCTGTCGGCCCAACCGGAGAATTTGCCGATGCCCGCCGCTTTTGCTCCGTGTCTGCTGGGCATCGACAATGGTCTGACCGTGACCAAGGCTGTCCTGTTCGATGCGCAGGGCCGGGTGCTGGGCGTCGCCCGCCGCCGCCTGCCCCAACAGATGCCCCGGCCCCGCCATGTCGAGCGCGACATGTCGGCGCTGTGGCGCGCCACAGCCGAGGCGATTGCCGAGGTGCTGGCCATCACGGGCCGGGCTGCCGACATCGCCGCCGTAGCTACCACCGCGCATGGCGACGGGCTTTATCTGCTCGACCGGGACGGCCATCCTCTCGGGCCCGGGATCCTGTCGCTCGACAGCCGGGCCGGGGCCGTCGTGACGGAATGGGAGGCGTCCGGCGTGTCGGATACCGCCCTTGCCCGGACCGGGCAGCGGCCCCATGCTTCGGCACCCTCGGCGCTGCTGGCCTGGATCCGCGACCACGACCCCGATCGTTATGCCCGGATCGGCACCGTGCTGGCCTGCAAGGACTGGATTCGGTTGTGCCTGACCGGCAAGATTGGCACCGACCTGACCGAAGCAAGCACAGCCTTCACCGATGTCGCGACACAGGTCTATGCCGATGATATTCCCGGTTTATTTGGGTTGGACGGCCTGACGCCACGGCTGCCTCCGGCAAATCTGCCGGATGCCGTGGCGGGTGAAGTGACGCCAGAAGCCGCCCGGCTGACCGGGCTTCGGGCCGGAACGCCCGTCGTGACGGGGCTGCACGATGTGACGGCTTCGGCACTCGGCATCGGCGGCTATGGGGCCGGGCGGCTGGCCATCGTGGCAGGAACCTATTCGATCAATGAAACGATGTCGCGCGCCCCGCGCCCCGATGCGCGCTGGTTCTGTCGAAACGGGTTGCGACCGGGCGAATGGAACAACATGGCAATTTCGCCCGCCTCTGCCACCAACTACGACTGGTTTCTCGACCGGCTGTGCAGCGCAGAGCGACGGGTGGCCGAATTGACAGGGGGCTCGGTGCACGATGCCCTTGCCCCCGAAATCGAAGCCGCGCTGGCCCGCCCCTCGACCCTGATGTTTCATCCCTACCTTTACGGCTCGCCGCATGGGCCGGTGGCCAGTGCCGGGTTCGTGGGCCTGCGGGGCTGGCACGACCGGGGCGACATGCTGCGCGCCGTGATCGAGGGTATCGCTTTCAACCATCGCCTCCACGTCGATGCGCTGCGCGATGGCTTCGGTGCGACCGACGTGCTGCTGACCGGAGGCATTTCGCGCAGCCCGCTCTTCGCGCAGATCTTCGCCGACGTGCTCGGCGTGCCCGTCACGGTCCGCGACACCGACGAGGCGGCCGCCTGGGGGGCAGCACTTTGCGCCGGGTCTGGCGTCGGTCTTTTTGCCACGCCCACCGACGACCCGCGAGACCTTGCAACCGTTTCGCACGTGTTTCATCCCGATCCGGACCGCGCGGCCGAGATGACCGTTCGGTATGCGCTTCACGGCGATCTGTCCCGCGCACTCGCTCCGCTCTGGCCACGCATCGAAGCTCTGGCACCCGAGGCCGGCACATGACGCGCGACGTGGACGTTCTGATCCTTGGCGCGGGGATCAACGGTGCCGGTCTGTTCCGCGACTTATGCGAGCAAGGACTGACCTGCGTGATCGCTGACAAGGCCGATTTCGGCTCGGGCACCTCGGCTGCGCCATCGCGGTTGATCCACGGCGGGATCAAGTATCTGGAAACCGGCGAGTTCCGGCTGGTGGCGCAATCGACGCTTGAGCGTAACCTGCTGTTGCAAAACGCGCCCCATTGCGTGACGCCTCTTGCAACGGTCATCCCGATCTTTTCCTGGTTCCGGGGCATTCCGGCGGCGCTGCGGACCTTGTTCGGCGCGACGACGGCCCCCCGCGCCCGGGGGGCCGTTCTGATCAAGGCGGGTCTTGCGATCTATGATTTCTACGGTCGGCGACACCGCGTCATGCCGCGTCATGCCCTGTGGTCAAGGGCACAGGCCTTGCAGGCGATCCCGCCGATGACACCACGGATCGTGGCGGCGGGAACATACTACGATGCCAAGATCAGCCACCCCGAGCGTCTGGTTCTGGAACTGGTGCTGGACGGGTTGCGGGCCAGCCCGGCCTCGCAGGCTCTGAACCATGCGGAGCTTACAGATGCCAAGGGCGGCATCGTCACGCTGCGGGCCCATGACGGCACTCTGCATACCCTTCGTCCCCGGATCGTGGTGAATGCTGCCGGCCCCTGGATCGACCAGGTCAACGCCCGCCTTGGTGCCCCGTCAAAGCTGATAGGCGGCACCAAGGGGTCGCATATCCTTCTGGACCATCCCGACCTGATTTGCGCACTGGATGGGCGGATGATCTATTTCGAGGCCGACGATGGCCGCATCTGTCTGGTGTTCGACTATCTCGGCCGCGCTCTGGTGGGATCGACCGACATCCGCGCCGCAGACCCTGACACAGTGGCCTGCGATGAGCCCGAGATCGGGTACTTCCTGCAAAGCTTGCGCAGCCTGCTGCCGGGGCTTGGGTTTGACGAAAGCCAGATCGTGTACGCCTATTCGGGCATCCGACCGCTGCCAAATGCCGACGGAATCGCGCCAGGCCTGATCAGCCGCGACCATTCCGCCCCGGTGGCCGAACCCGAAGGCGATCGGCCTTGGCCGATCGTCTCGCTTGTCGGGGGCAAGTGGACGACTTTCCGCGGCTTTGCCGAAGAGGTTGCCGACACGATCCTCTCGCGCTTCGATATGCCCCGGCTTATCAGCACACGTCACCTGCCCATCGGCGGCGGCCGCGATTTCCCTGCCGACCCGGCGCGATGGGCTGAGGAGGCCGCGCGCATGAGCGGTGCGACCCATGTCCGCGCAGGGGCTTTGCTTTTGCGTTATGGCAGCCGCGCATTGCCCATCCTTCAGGCCGAAGGTCCGGCCCCAGTTTCTTTGCCCGACGCCGACGCGTGGTCGGAGCAGGAGATCGGATTTCTGCTGCACTCGGAACGGGTGGTGCAACTGGCCGATCTGGTGATGCGGCGCACCAGTCTTGCCGTGACCGGCCACCTGAGCAGGGCGGGGCTTCACCGCATCGCCGTCCTGGCCGCCAGTATTCTCGGCTGGGACGAAGACCGGACAAGGGACGAGATTGCGGCCACAACCAAACTTTTGGCCGAGCGACACCGGCTGACATTGGCCTGATCACCAGCTATCCATACGATATTGCGGTGATCCCCGCCCGCCTGATTTGCACAGCCGTCCCGGCACTGTCCACCGTCATTCCGTCCGGACAGCCAATGTCGGCGGGGATCGTCATGAATATGGCCTGCGCGCAGATCGGTCCCGCTGTGTCCAGATCAATGCGCGGCAGGCGACGGCCAAAGGTGTCGGCGAAATACGCGGCCTCCCCTCCTGGCGAAAACGGCGGGCCGTTCGACATGGTCAAGCCTGCCGCGATCTCGGTCACACCGCCCCCCGCAATCCGCCTCAACCGCCAGACTGGCGCGCTTTCGCCCGCATCCGACGACCCGGTCCAAAGCGGTCCATGCCGATACACCCTGCCGTCTGTCAAGATCGTCCCGGCAAGCAGACCGGCAGCGCATCCTGACTGCCGTCGGAGGCGGAGGTGATTTCTGGCATTGCGACGTAAAAGAAATCGACGGTTTCTATGCGCCCGGGCGCCCTCAGGAATTGGGTCGAAAAACGGTCAGGGCGATGTGGGCCGTACGCACTTCGCCCGCAGTCAAGGCGATGACCTGCCCACCCGCCGCACGCGCGGCGGCAAGGCCGGTGGCGGGCCAGGTCGAACAAGGCTCGATCCCGATCATCCGACCACGGCCGAACCACGGGGCGCCCATCGTGCCCCCCGTCTCGATCCAGAGCCAGGCCAAGGGCCATGGGTCGGCGGTCCACGACAGCCTTACGGCAAGACTGCCATCCACCCGCCGCACCTCGGCCCATGGGGCAGGCCCAAGATCACACAGACAGGCCAGCGCCGCTGCACCTTCGGGCGGGTTGGACAGGTCCTCCAGCCCCCTCCGGCCCGGCAGATGCGGCCAGTCGCCCTGACTGCCGGGGATCAGCGGATTGGCGGGCGGGTCGTAGCTCGCGCAGGCGGCCAAGCGCAGCGCCGAAGTGGTCAGCGTCACCGGACCCGCCAACAAGTCCGATCCGAACGTCACATGCTGCCCCCAGATGACCGAACAAGCCGCATCTGCCACGATCTGCTCGGCCACCTCCAGCCGGTCACCGATCAATCGCATATGCCGGGTCATTGTCACCGGTACCGCAAAAAAGCGCCGGGTCAGCACCAGCACTTCGCCTTCGGTCCGCGCTGCCCAAGGCGTCACCGAGCCCTCGCCATGAAAGCCGTGGGTTGTGGTGACATCACGACACGCATCGCCCGCATTGGGAAACATCACCGGCCAGCCGCCGCCAAACCGGGCCAGCCAACTGGCCTCGTCTGGGCTGGCACCCGAAGGCTCGGGCAGCGGCAAAGGGTCCCACGGTACCCGACCCAGAACCGACATGCCCGTGTCCAGATGGTTCACCGACAGGATGCTGCCGCCAAGCCCAGGCATCACCTCGGCTCGCAGGATACCGTTCTGAAGCA
>JBBRVJ010000062.1:0-18673 GCA_038246975.1 Rhodobacterales bacterium
TGCAGGATTTTCAGCGCGGCGATCAACTGTGCCTCAAAGAACGCCCCCCGCCGCCCATCATAGGCCAGCGTCGACAAGGCCGAGATCACCGGCACGGATCCGCGTCGTTCGCCGTAGAAACTTTCAAGCCCCCAGACGGCGGTGATCACCTCGGGCTCCACCCCGTACCTTGCTGAAATCGCCGACAGCGTGCCACCTTGCTGTGCCAGGGCAGCACGCCCCTTGGAGATCCGTTCCTCCGAGGCGGCAATCGCCAGATAATCCTCCAGCGAGCGTTTAAACTCGGTCTGATTGCGATCCTTTTTAATGACTTCCGGCAGGAATCCGGCAGATCTGAAGGCAGCGTCATAGGTGCCCGCGCTGATGCCGCTCGACAAGGCCCGCCCGCGAAACGCCGTGACCCAGGCATCGTAACCCGCATTGGGAACCGCCCGCATGACCGGATCGACCCTCGTCCCGCCCACCGGGCCGACCGCCCCCCCGGCACAGGCCACAAGGCCCGTGGCCATCAGTCCAAACGCCACCGCGCGCCGTGTCAAACTCATCCTGCCCATCCGTTTCTAGTTGTATTTGCGGCATTCTACCGCAGTAAAGTATCGGCGCAAAGCCACAGACGACAGGCTGGCAACTCTCTGCATCGTGACGCCGACAGGGGGTGCAACGATCGTGCCTTTTGGCTATATTGATAAAATGAAACCGCTTCGCGCCCTTCTGGCCCCGCTCGCCGTGATTGCTTTTGCCCTACCTGCGGCGGCCGAGAAAATTCCGCTGGCGGAAGTGTCGTCCTATCTGAACCGGATGACGACCGCAGAAACCGACTTCACTCAAGTAAACGCCGATGGCTCCATCGCCACGGGTAGGCTTTTTATAAAGCGTCCCGGTCGGGTGCGGTTCGAATATTCGCCGCCAGATCAAAGCCTTGTGCTGGCGTCGTCCGGCAGTGTGGCCATCTTCGATGCCAAGTCGAACCAGCCGCCCGAACAATACCCGCTGCGGCGGACGCCGTTGAACCTGATTCTCGCCGCGAACGTGGACCTTGGACGTGCCAGGATGGTGGTGGGCCACGTCGAGGATGGCACGTCGACACGGGTCAAGGCGCAGGACCCCGAACACCCGGAATACGGCACCATCGACCTTGTGTTCACTGCCGACCCTATCACCCTGCGGCAATGGGTGATCACGGATGACCTGGGTCAGCAAACCACGGTTATTCTTGGAGAATTGACAGCCGGGGGCGACTATCCCCCGTCGTTGTTCAGCATATCAGACGAGGCTGAACGGCGCGGCAACTGACGGCACGGGTCTAACGACCGCACGCCGCAAGCTGGCCGCGATAGGTTTCGGCCCGGCTGCCCACCCTCGCCGCGACATCGACCAGCCACGGCTTGGCAAGATAGCTTTGTCTGGCGAACCCGGTGCGGCCTTCGTGGTAGGCCAGATACTGGCGTTGCGCGTCGGCGCGCGCGATCCCAAGCCGTTCCGTGCTGGCGTTCATGTACCAGCCCATGAAATCGGTAGCATCGTCGATCCGGTCGCGCCGCGCGCGTGCCGTACGCTGTTCGTCCTCGTATTCCTCCCAGGTGCCGTCCAGCGCCTGACTGTACCCATAGGCCGAGGATTGCCGCCCCATCGGAATGACCCCCAAGGCAAACTGGTGCGGCGTGCGGGCGTTGCCGACGAATTTCGATTCCTGATGAATCGTCGCCATCTGAACGTGCACCGGAATGCCCCATTTGCGTTCGGTGGCCCGCATTGCCCGCAAATATTCGGGCCGCTGTGCAACGATCGCACAGGCGTTGTCCAGATCGCGCGGTGCCGAAAAGTTGCCGCCCCCGCAAGAGGCCAGAAACGTCAGCAACACCAGCGCACGGAGAAGTCTGCTCATTTGCCCCTCGCACGTTTTGTTTTGAAATCAGTGTAGGCGAAAAGGAAGACGGGGGAAATGGGCAAGGTGTTGTCCCTGCATCAGTTTCCCGAGAGCAGGCTGCGCAACCCTTGGCGACTGTCGGGTCAGGGACCACAGACTGTTTCCCGCCCAACGTGCCGCAGCAGGTGGACAAACCGGGTCTGCCCATAATATCACCAGTGACCGGGGGTTCTTTGGGCATGTTCAGAACGGATGCAAAATACCACATCGGACAGGTGTTGCGTCATCGCAAGCACCCGTTTCGGGGTGTGGTGTTCGACGTGGATGCGATGTTTTCCAACACGGATGAGTGGTACGAAAACATCCCCGAAGACAGCCGCCCGTCCAAGGATCAGCCGTTCTATCATCTTCTGGCCGAGAATGACCAAAGTTACTATGTGGCTTATGTGTCCGAGCAAAATCTGGTGCCGGACGAGACTGGTGAGCCGGTGACCCACCCCGATCTGCCCGATTTGTTCGGCGATTTCGAGGATGGGCGATATCCCCTGCAATTTCAGATGAACTAGGCGGCTGGCGGTTACGGATCGGTAACCGCTGTGGGGTAATCTGTGTCGATCGCAGGCACAGGGAACGGGCTGATGAAACTAACTTCCGAGCTTCAGGCGGACATTCTGATCATAAAGGTGTTGGAGGGGCGTATCGACGCGTCCAGCGCCATTCAATTCAAGGACCGGATGCGCGAACTGACCCAGACACCCAGCCCGCGTGTCGCGCTTGATCTGTCACAGGTGGGATTTATCGACAGCAGCGGTCTGGGCGCCGTGGTCGCCGTGCTCAAGGCGCTGGGGCCGGCGCGCAAGCTGGAATTGGCGGGCCTGACCCCGACGGTGCAAAAGGTGTTCCGCCTGACCCGGATGGATTCGGTCTTTACCATCCATGATGACCTGCCGCTCGACTTGCGCCATGCCGGCTGACGCACAAAGGGTCTGGACCATGCCCATCGCCCCCCCGGCCCGCGCTCGGATCGTTCTTGCTTCCGACCCCAAGGCGGTGCGCGATGCGCTGATCCGCCTGTTCGCGATGCCCCCGCTGCGGGATCTGTCGCCGGATGGGCGCGGCACCGCCGAAATCGTTTTGGCAGAGGCATTGAACAACGTCGTCGAACACGCCTATGCCCAGTTTGGCGGGGTCATCGAGGTGACGCTGGATTATGAACACCCCAATCTGTCTTGCGAAGTGGTCGACAGCGGCTTGCCCATGCCCGGCGGGCGGTTGCCGAACGGTACGCCGATCCCGCTTGACGGTCAGCACGATCTGCCCGAGGGCGGTTTTGGCTGGTTTCTGATTCGCAGCCTGACCCGAACGATGGTCTATCGCCACTCCGGGGGCCGCAATACGCTGGCGTTTCGGTTGGAGGCGGAATAGCGGCGCAGCGACCAGATAGCCCGCCGTTTCATAAACAATGCCCATAAATGGCCAAAATTTCCCCCTTATTCCGCCTTGCAGACCCGTCATACCAAAACCTGTAGCTGCATAAAGCTTCACTCGGCGCTGCGGAGAAAAGCCCCCACCCAATTCGTGGCGCCGAGGTTCCTTCCCCCCACTTTTCAATCCCGCCGGCACCCCCTAGGATCGGGCGCGACAAGGGGAAACACATGCGCGATTTTCAGGTACCGGGCCGGTCGGCTACTTACGCGACCAACGGAATGTGCGCCACGTCGCACCCGTTGGCGGCGGCTACGGCCATTGACACACTCAAGGCCGGGGGCAACGCGGTGGATGCGGCGATTGCGGGTGCGGTTCTGCTGGGGATCTGCGAGCCGCAGATGACCGGGATCGGCGGTGATTGCTTTGCCCTGATAAAACCGGCGGGCAGCCAACAGGTGCTCGCGCTGAACGGGTCGGGCCGCGCGCCGATGGGCCTTTCGGCGCAGGCGATCCGCGCAGCAGGCCATGCCGTGATGCCGTTCTACGCGGCCGAGTCGGTGACGCTGCCCGGTGCGGTCGATGCGTTCTGCAAACTGTCAGCCGACTATGGCCTTCTGGGGATCGACCGCATCCTTGCCCCCGCGATCCGCTATGCCGACGAAGGCGTGCCGGTCGCCCCGCGTGTGGCGTCCGACTGGGAAGGTGCTGTAACGACGCTGTCGGGCGATACGCGTAAATTCTATCTGATGCAGGGCTCGGCCCCTACGCCGGGCCAGATTTTTCGCGCGCCGGGGCAGGCCGAGGTTTTGCGCCGCATCGCGGCACAGGGTCGCGAAGGGTTCTATGCGGGCGAAGTGGCCGAAGATATGGTCGCCAGCCTGAACGCCTTGGGCGGCACCCACAGTCTTGCCGATTTCGCCGCCGTGTCCGCCGACTATACCGCCCCGATCAGCGGCACCTACAAGGGGATCGAACTGATAGAGCATCCGCCGAACGGTCAGGGGGCCACGGCGATCCTGATGCTGAACATCCTGTCGCATTTCGATCTGGGCGCGATGGACCCGCACGGCGCCCTGCGCGCGCATATCGAGGCGGAAGCCGCTAAACTGGCCTATGACGCGCGCAACCGCTTTATCGCCGAGGTGTCGCCGCGTCTGGACCACATGCTGTCGCCAGATACCGCCAGCCGGTTGGCCGCCCTGATCGACCCTGACCGCGCGATGGCCGACCCCGCGCCGGTGTCCGAGGCGGTCCACAAGGACACGATCCTGATCACCGTGGTTGACCGCAACGGCATGGCCGTGTCGCTGATCTATTCGATTTTCCACAGCTTTGGCTCCGGTCTGGCGTCGGCGAAGTTCGGGATCAACTTCCAGAACCGGGGCGCCGGGTTCACCCTGACTGAAGGCCACCCGAACGAGGCCGGTCCCGGCAAGCGCCCGATGCATACCATCATTCCCGGCATGATCCGCCAGAACGACCGTGTCAGCATGACCTTCGGCGTGATGGGTGGGGCCTACCAGCCCAATGGCCATGCGCGGCTGATCACCGACATGGTGGATTTCGGGATGGACCCGCAAACTTCGTTCCAGTCGCCGCGCAGCTTTGGCGCTTTGGCCGAAATGCAGGTGGAACGCGGGTATCCTGAGGGCGTGCGGGCGGCGCTGGCCGAACTGGGGCATACCGTTGCGACCCCCGAGGTCCCGCTGGGCGGCGCGCAAGCCATCGTGATGGACGACAGCGGCGTGCTGATCGGCGCGTCCGACCCGCGCAAAGATGGCTGTGCTGTGGGGTATTGAGGTGGATTACCAGGCGCTTGAGCAAAGCATCCTCGCCCTGACCCATGGCGAGACGGACGCCGTGGCCCTGATGGCCACCGTGGTGTGCGAGGTGCATCACGCTCATCCCTATGCCGACTGGACCGGGTTTTACCGCGTGGTGGCCCCTGAATTGCTGAAAATCGGCCCCTATCAGGGCGGGCACGGCTGCCTTGTCATCCCGTTTTCGCGCGGGGTGTGTGGTGCAGCGGCGCGGCAGGGCCGCGTTCTGAACGTGCCCGATGTCGATGCCTTTCCCGACCACATCGCCTGCGCCGCCTCGACCCGTGCGGAACTGGTGCTGCCGGTCTGGAACGGTCAGGGGGTGCTGCTGGGCGTGCTCGACCTCGACAGCAACACCGCCGCCGCGTTCACCGAGGCGGACGAGGCGTTTCTGGTGCCTCTGCTGGCCAAAGTCTTTCAAGGGGCATCGTGATGCGGGGCAGTTGTCTGTGCGGCGCTGTCACCTTTGCAGCCGACCCGCCACTGCGCGATGTGATCGTCTGCCATTGCAGCCAATGCCGTAAATCCTCGGGGCATATCTGGGCGGCAACCTCGGTGTCGCACGACCGGTTTCGATTGATCGACGGCGCCGCTTTGGTGTGGTTTGCGTCATCCGACCACGCCCGTCGCGGCTTTTGCGGCACCTGCGGTTCCAGCCTGTTCTGGGAAAAGCACGGAGAGGGCCGCATAAGCATTGGCGCAGGCACGCTGGACGGGCCAACCGGGTTGCAAACGACGAGCCACTGGCACACCCAAGATGCGGGCGACTATTATCCCCTTCCCCCAAGCACATAGGAGTTTGCGATGATCACCCTTCTGGACGGCGGCATGGGGCAGGAACTGGTGGCGCGGTCGGGGGATGACCCGACGCCGCTGTGGGCGACCCGCGTGATGATCGACCATCCCGGCCTGGTGCGCGACATTCATGCCGACTACTTTGCGGCCGGGGCAAGCGTGGCCACCACCAACACCTATGCCATTCACCATGACCGGCTGGAACGGGTGGGCCTTGACCCGATGTTCCACGCCCTGCACCTGCGCGCGCTGGCCGAGGCGCACGAGGCGCGGGCGGCGCATGGGGCGGGGCGGATTGCGGGGTCGATGGGTCCGCTGATCGGCAGCTACCGGGTGGATGTGACGCAGCCGGTATCCGTCGCCGCCCCGAAATACGCCGAGATTGCCGCAATCCTTGGCTCCCATGTCGACATGGTCCTGTGCGAAACCATGGCGTCTGTCGAAATGGCCGAAGGCGCTGTCAAGGGCGCGCAGGCGGCGGGCAAGCCCGTCTGGCTGTCGGTTACGGTCGACGACCATGACGGTGGCAAGCTGCGGTCGGGGGAACCTGTGACCGACCTTGCCCGCGTAATCGCCGCCTATCCCGTCGCTGCCGTTCTGGCCAACTGCTCGGTCCCCGAGGCGATGGGTGATGCCATGGCGGCGCTGAAAACGCTGGGTCTGCCATTCGGGGCCTATGCCAACGGGTTCACCCATATCTCCGGCAACTTCCTGAAAGACGCGCCCACCGTCAAGGAGCTGACCCACCGTCACGACCTTTCCCCTGAGAAATACGTATATTTTGCAATGGGTTGGGTGGCACAAGGGGCTACCATCGTCGGCGGCTGCTGCGAGGTTGGCCCCGCCCACATCCGCGCATTGGCCGATGCGTTGCGCGCCGCCGGCCACCAGATCGCATGATCGACTTCGCCTATGACCCGCCGATGGGGCCGTTGGTCTATGTGGCGCAGGACGGGGCGGTTCTGGTGATCGACAAACCGTCGGGCCTGCTGTCGGTGCCGGGCAAAACCGAAGGCCGCAGCGATTGCCTGCAGACCCGCCTGCGCGCCGCCCACCCCGAAAGCCTGCTGGTCCACCGGCTGGATTGCGACACGTCGGGCCTGATCATCTTTGCGCGGAGCAAGGCCGCGCAGGGGTTTCTGGGGCAGGAGTTTGAACAGCGCCGTGCGCAAAAGACCTATATCGCGCGGGTGGCGGGGGTGATTGCCGACGAACATGGCCAGATCGACCTGCCGCTGGCCGCCGACTGGCTCAACCGCCCGCGTCAGCAGGTGGATCACGCGAAGGGCCGTGCCGCGCAAACCGACTGGCAGGTGATCGACCGCAGCCCCACCGAAACCCGCGTCCGGTTGACCCCGCTGACCGGGCGCAGCCATCAGTTGCGGGTGCATATGCTGGCGCTGGGGCATCCTGTCCTCGGCGACCCGATCTATTCTGATGCTGCCGCCGCCCACCCCCGACTGATGCTGCACGCCGAAACCCTGTCGCTGCATCACCCCATCACGAAGGCGCGCGTCACCTATCACGCCCCTTGCCCGTTCTGACGCCGCGTGTGTTAACCTCGCCTTCAGCAGTTTGCCGTTCAGTGTCGCAGAACTGAAACGATGGGCGGCTTATGACTGCGCATCGGTTCGGTGCGGAAAACGGGGGGCGAAATGCGGTTGCTGAATCTGGCGATGGAGGTGCGGTTTGCGCTGGTGACATGGCCTGCGGTGATCGGCGTGGTCAGCCTGATTGCGGCGATACTGCTGCCGGACTGGCGCTGGGAGCTGTTCGCGCTGTTTGTGGTCTGCGCCGGGATCGTTGCACTTGGTCTGCGCGATCTGCTGCAAACCCGCCACGCCATCTTGCGCAACTACCCGGTCGCCGCGCATCTACGGTTCCTCCTGGAAGGGATCCGTCCCGAAATCCGCCAGTATTTCTTCGAGGATGACAAGGATGGCGCCCCCTTTTCCCGCGACAAACGCGCCATCGTCTATCAACGTGCCAAGCGCGACCTCGACAAGCGCCCCTTCGGCACCCAATACGACGTTTACGCCGACCGCTATGAATGGCTGCACCATTCGATGGCCCCCAAACCGATGCCTGCCGACAGCACGATGCGGGTTCTGATCGGCGGCACCGGCCCCTGCACGCAACCCTATTCAGCCTCGCTTCTGAACATTTCCGCGATGAGCTACGGGGCCTTGTCGCCCAATGCCGTTCGCGCGTTGAACAAAGGGGCGGCAAAGGGGGGCTTTTTCCATGACACCGGCGAAGGCGGGGTGTCGCCCTATCACCGCGAGTTCGGCGGCGATCTGGTGTGGGAGGTCGGGTCGGGCTATTTCGGCTGCCGGGATGCGGCGGGGCGGTTCGATCCGGTGAAATTCGCCGAAGCCGCCCGCGATCCGCAGATCAAGATGGTCGAATTGAAACTGAGCCAGGGGGCGAAACCCGGCCATGGCGGGGTGCTGCCTGCCGCCAAGATCACCCCTGAAATCGCCGCGATCCGGGGTATTCCGATGGGGCAGGATTGCGTGTCGCCCGCCGCACACGGCTCGTTCAGCACCCCTGTCGGTCTGCTGGAATTCGTAGCCAGGATGCGCGATCTGTCGGGCGGCAAGCCTGCCGGGTTCAAGCTGTGCATCGGTCACCCGTGGGAGTTCATGGCGATCTGCAAGGCGATGCTGGAAACCGGGATCACCCCAGATTTCATCGTGGTCGACGGCAAGGAAGGCGGCACCGGGGCGGCCCCGCTGGAGTTCATGGACCATGTCGGAATGCCGCTGCGCGAGGGATTGACCTTTGTCGACAATGCCCTGGTCGGTATCGGGCTGCGCGACCGCGTCAAGATCGGCGCCTCGGGCAAGATCGTCACGGCCTTCGACATGGCGCGGGTCATGGCGCTGGGGGCCGACTGGTGCAATGCGGCGCGGGGGTTCATGTTCGCGGTCGGTTGCATCCAAGCGCAGACCTGCCACACCGGGCATTGCCCGACGGGCGTGACCTCCGCCGACCCCGCCCGTCAGCGCGCGCTTGTCGTGCCCGACAAGGCGGAGCGGGTGTTCAGCTTTCAGAAAAACACCGTCCACGCCTTGGGCGAACTGGTCGCCGCCGCCGGGCTGACCCGCGCGTCCGACATCAGCCCGCACCACTTTCTGCGCCGCGTCGGGGCGGAAAAGGTGGTGTCCTACGCGGATGCCTACGAGCGGCTGAAACCGGGGCAGTTGCTGGCCGATCCGCAATCATCGCAGCGCTTTGCCGATGCGTGGCGTCTGGCGCAGGCGGGCAGCTTCGACCGGGTGGCGTGACGGGTCAGGGGCGCTTAGTTTCTTCCCCCCCCCCCAAGGAGAGGGGAATTACCCTCTGTCCACGCCGCGAAGGTCAGCCCCACTTCACGGTTGCAGCTATTCGGCAGCCATGTCGAGGCTGGCATCCCAGCCCGAGATCGCCTTGGATTCGAGGAATTCCTCAATCCCCCAAACCCCGCCTTCGCGCGCGCGGCCAGACGATTTGACCCCGCCAAAGAACGCCCCCGCCCCGCGCGATTTGCCGTTCATCTCGACCATGCCGGCCTGCAATTGCCGCGCCAGCCGGTTGCGGCGCGCGCCGTCCTGCGACTGGACGTAATTGGTCAGTCCGTAAGGCGTGTTGTTGGCAATCGCCACGGCTTCGGCTTCGGTGTCGAAGGGGATGATCGACAGCACCGGGCCGAAGATTTCCTCCCGCTCGATGCTCATCCCCGGCACCACATCGGCAAAGACCGTGGGTTTCACGTAAAAACCGCGGTTGAAGCCTTCGGGCAGACCCGGACCGCCGGCCACCAGACGCGCGCCTTCGGCAATGCCCTTTTCGATATAGCCCTGAATCTGGTCCCACTGACGTTTGTTCACCACGGGGCCGATGTGTTTGCCTTCGTCATGCGCCGAGCCGACCTTGATCCCGTTGGCGACTTCAGCGGCAATCGACACCGCGCGGTCATAAGCGGGCCGTTCGACCAGCATCCGCGACGGCGCATTGCAGGACTGGCCCGAATTCGCCATCATGTGGCGGACGCCCCGTTCCACCGCGCGGTCGTCGGCATCGGCGAAAATCAGGTTCGCGCCCTTGCCGCCCAGTTCCAGCGTCACCCGTTTCAACGTCTCCGCCGCCGCCTTGGATATCGCGCGGCCAGCACGGGTCGATCCGGTGAACGAGATCATCTCGACATCCGGATGCGTCGAAAGCTGCGTGCCGACCCCGGCCCCGTCGCCGTTGACCAGATTGAACACGCCCGCCGGAACCCCGGCATCATGGCAGAATTCGGCAAAGATCATCGCGTTCAGCGGCGACTCCTCGGACGGTTTCAGAACGCAGGTGCAACCCGCCAGAAGTGCTGGAATGACTTTCAGCGCGATCTGGTTCATCGGCCAGTTCCACGGCGTGATCAGGCCAACTACGCCGATCGGCGCCAGCGCGATCCTCGTGGTGGGCGCGTGGGGGCCCAGAGGGCGGACCCACTCGATCGCATCGAACGCAGTCAGGAAGTTGTTCAGGTGCCACGGCAGGCTGGGGGCCTGTTCCTCGCGCGCAAACTGCACCGGCGCACCCATTTCCAGAGAGATGGCCTGGGCGAGTTGTTCTTTGCGTGCCTCGTACTGCTCCAGGATCCGCACCACGACGGCCCGCCGTTCAGCGGGCGGTGTCGCGGCCCAGGCGGGGAAGGCCGATTTGGCGGCGGCGACGGCGGCGTTGGTATCGGCTTCCGAACCCAGCGAGATCACTGCGCAGGCGTCTTCGGTGGAGGGGTCGATCACCTCGCAATCGCGTGGCGTGGCGGGGGCGGTCCATGCCCCGTTGATGTAGAAGTCACGTTTGATGATCATGGCGGCCTCCTTGCGGCGTTGGCGGCATCGTGACATCCCCGCCGCCCGCGTTCAAGCGCCGGGGCGACACGCCATGTCGCGCAGAGCGGCAGAATGCCGATCTTTGCCGCACGGCCGCCGCGGAACGAACGATCTGCAAAAGCGTTTACCACCACGAAAAGATTTTCTTTCGCCGATCCAAACATGCAAGGGGGTGAAACACGTTCCCGTTTGGCATAGTTTGCCCACAGACACCTTTTGCCGGAGAACCCCGCATGTCGATCCGCATCAATGACGTTGCCCCCGATTTCACCGCCGACAGCACGGCGGGGCCGATCCAGTTTCACGACTGGGTGGGCGACCAATACGCCATCGTGTTCAGCCACCCCAAGGATTTCACCCCGGTCTGCACGACCGAGTTTGCCGCCGTGGCGCAACTGGCTGGCGAGTTTGCCAAGCGCGAGACCAAGGTCATCGGCATTTCGGTCGATTCGGTGACAGAGCATGAAAAGTGGAAGCGCGACATCGAAGCGTTTGCCGGCAACCCCGCCGATTTTCCGATTGTCGATGACAGCAGCCTGATCGTGGCCAAGGCCTTCGACATGCTGCCCGCCGATGCCTATCTGCCCGATGGCCGGGTGCCCGCCCATACCGCCACCGTTCGCACGGTGTTCATCGTCGGGCCGGACAAGAAGATCCGGTTGACCATGGCCTATCCGATGTCGGTCGGCCGCAACTTTGCCGAGATTCTGCGCGCTCTGGATGCGGTGCAGGCCACCGACGGCGTGCCGATCGCCACGCCCGCCAACTGGATTCCGGGGCAGGACGTGATCGTGGCGTTGTCCTTGAACAACGAACAGGCCGAGGCCAAGTTCGGCCCGCTGGACATCAAACTGCCCTATCTGCGCTTTGCCAAGGCGCCGAAATAAAGCCGTTTAACTGTCGTCAAACCGCGATACTTCTGCCGCTGGTCAGCGAGGGTGACGCGCTGTTTCATCTGGCCGACCCGCCGCAGGACGGCACCGATCAGGATCGCAAGATGGACATCGCAGACGAGGACGAGGCGATCTGACGCTTGCACAACCGGGACTTGGTGGCTAAACCGCAGCGCAGCGGGTGATTAGCTCAGTTGGTAGAGCGTCTCGTTTACACCGAGATGGTCGGCGGTTCGAGTCCGTCATCACCCACCATTTTCCTTGAAAGCCCGAACCGGGCGTCATCAAAACACCCGTGCGGCAATTCCGGCGATGCCAAAGCCGTTCATCAATCGCCGAATGCGATCTGGCGGCCCGAAACAAATCTGGAATTCTGGCGCGGAGGTCGTCGCGCGACCGTGACGTCCGGCGCTATCCCAGCGCCCGCTCCGCCGCAGCGCCCAGCCGCAGCAGGCGTTCTTCCTGGCCCGGTGCTGCCATCAGGCTGAGGCCGCAGGACGGCTGGCCGGTGGGCAGGGTCAGCGCACACAGGTTCATCAGGTTGCCAATCCGGGTGTTGCGCAGGGCCAGCAGGTTTTCGGCGACGTAATAGGTCTGGTCGGTCATCAGCCGCTCGGCATCGGGCGGCAGGATGGGCGAGGTGGGTAAAATCACCGCGTCATAGCCTGCGGTGGCGTCTTGCCACTGGTTGCGGATCGCCTTCAGTCTGCGCCAGCCTGCGACATAGTCCACCGCACTGGTGGCGGCCCCGCTGCGGAAACGGTCCAGGATGCGGGCGAACATCTTGGCCGGGGCGGCTTCGATGGTGTCTTGCCAGATGCCATAGGCCTCGGCGGTGAACAGGATGCCCGCCAGCGCCATCGCCTCGTGCAGGGCGGGAAACTGTACGGTATCCACTGTGGCACCGGCGCGCGACAGGCGGGTGACGGCATCGGCGAAGCCTTGCGCCGGGCGGGGGCGCAGGTCCTGCATCGCCACGGTGTCGACGATCATGAGCCGCGCCCCCGCCAGCGACGCGCCGGTCAGGTCGGCGGGTTTGCCACCCTCCAGCGCCGCCAACAGCAGGGCGCAATCCTCGACCGTGCAGGCCAGCGGGCCGACCGTATCGAACCGCTCGCACAGCGGCACGACGCCGGTGGTCGACAGGCGGCCATGCGTGGTTTTCAAACCGACCAGATCGTTCCACGCCGCCGGAATCCGCACCGACCCCCCGGTGTCGGTTCCGATGGCCGCCGGGGCCAGCCCCTGCGCTACCGAGGCTGCAGCACCCGACGACGATCCACCCGCCACCGCGCGGTCATCGTTGATGCAAGGCGGCGTGGCGGTGACCGGGTTCAGGCCAAGACCCGAAAACGCCAGTTCCGACATGTGGGTCTTGCCAAGGCAGACCAGCCCCTGCGCCGTCGCGGTCTGCAAGACAAACGCGTCGCGGACCGGCACGCGGTTGCGCAGCAGGGCGGACCCGGCTTCGGTCGCGATGTCCGCCGTGTCGAACAGGTCTTTCCAACTGACCGGAACCCCGTCGAGCGGACCGCGCCGTTGCCCCGCCTTGGCGCGCGAGGCCGCCCCCATCGCCTCGCCCCGCGCGCGGGTTTCGGTCAAGCGGGCGTAAATGCGGGGCGACAGCGGATGGGTGTCGATGGCATCGAGATAGGCTTCGGTCAACTCGACCGGATGAATGCGCCCCGCGCCGATTTCGCGGCCCAGTTCGGCGGCGGTCATGTGTGCCCAGCTTTTGCTCATCGCGTCCCCCTGTCGCCCGCACAGGGTAGCGGCAGAGCAGCGCATGGACAATCCCGCCTGCGCGGCCATATTGGGATCATGGAACATGATGCGGATGTGGTGATTGCGGGCGGTGGGCTGAATGGGCCCGCGCTGGCGCTGGCCTTGGCGCAAGGCGGGTTGCGGGTCTGCGTAGTTGACGCGCGTCGTAACCCTGACCGGGCCGAGGTCGGGTTCGACGGGCGGTCCTACGCTGTTGCGCTGGGGTCGCAACGGTTGCTGGCGGCCATCGGCGTCTGGGGGTCGATCAAGGACCGCGTGCAGCCGATCCTGAAGATCGTGGCGTCGGACGGGTTGGCGGGGCAGGGGGCGTCGCCGCTCTTTCTGGCGTTCGATCATGCCGAGATCGAGGAAGGCCCGATGGGCTTCATGTGCGAGGACCGGCATCTGTATGGGGGGTTTCTGGCGGCGATGAAGGTGGCACCGGGGGTGACGCTGCTGTCGGGCGAAACCGTGGTTGCGCAAGAGGTGACCGCGTCTGGCGTCGCCGTGACCCTGGCCTCGGGGCGGCGAATTTCGGCGCGATTGCTGGTCGGGTGCGACGGGCGCGGGTCGGGCACGGCGGCGCGGGCGGGGATCACGCGATCGGGCTGGGGTTACGGGCAAACGGCGCTGGTCACCGCCGTCTGGCACGAACGGGATCATCAGGGCACGGCGCATCAGTTCTTCATGCCCGGCGGTCCGCTGGCGATTCTGCCGCTGCACGGCGGGCACCGCTCATCCATCGTATGGGGCGAGGCCGAAGGGATCGCTGCCCAGATCGCCGCCCTGCCGGACGCAGAATATCTGGCCGCCCTGCGCCCCCGGTTCGGCGATTTTCTGGGCGAGGTGAAACTGGCCGGCGCGCGGTTCACCTATCCGCTGTCGCTGTCGCTGGCCGACAGGTTCGTGGCCCCGCGGGTGGCGTTGGTCGGCGATGCCGCGCACGGCGTGCATCCGGTGGCAGGGCAGGGCTTGAACCTTGGTCTGCGCGATGTGGCAGCGTTGGCCGAGGTGCTTGTCCTCGCATCCCGGCGCGGCGAGGATCTGGGATCAACGGATGTGCTTGACCGCTATCAACGCTGGCGCAGGTTCGACGTGACGGCGCTGGCGCTGGGCATGGATGTGGTCAACCGGCTGTTTTCCAACGACAACCCGCTGTTGCGTGCCGGGCGCGATCTGGGGATGGGGCTGATCAACCGGATGCCGGGCCTGCGGCGGCGATTCATTCGGCAGGCGGCAGGTCTGACAGGCGACTTGCCCGCCCTGATGACGGGGCGCAGCATTTGAACCCGACGCCCCTCTGCATTTTCTGTCTCTAAATATCCCACGGGGGGTCCGGGGGGTGTGAAACCCCCCGGCGCGGATCAGACACGCAACGTCCCTATTCCAGCACCCGCGCCTCGGACACCAGCATGATCGGCACTCCGTCGCGGATCGGAAACGCCAGCCGCGCGGATTTCGACACCAGTTCTCCCGCATCGGCATCATAGCTCAACACGGCATGGCTGACCGGGCAGACCAGCGCCTCCAGCATCCGGCGATCGACCGTGGTTTGTTCGGTCACTGCATGACCTCGTCCCCGGTCCCGCCGCTCAGCGCAAAGGTCATCAGCGCGGCCAGCGTTTCGCGCCGGGTGGTCAGCGAGGGCGCCTCCAGCAACGCCTGTTTGTCCTCGGGCGAGAACGGGCACAGCATGGACAGCGAGTTGATCAGCATTTCGCTGTCGGCTTCTTTCAGGCTGCCCCAGTCGGTGCCAAGCTGATGTTTCTGAAAGAATTTCCCAAGGGTCACCAGAAAGGCGTCGCGGTCGAATCCTGTATCGTCCTCTTCATCGCCCAGATCGCGGGCAAAGGCGGACCAGTCCACGGCAAAGCGGCGATAGGGGGTAAATCCCTGCTGTTCGTCGCGCAGACGAAACCGCGACACGCCCGACAGGGTGATCATGTAGCGCCCATCCTCGGTCTCCGAAAATGCCGTCAGGCGACCGGCGCAGCCGATGGAGGCCAGCCGGGGTTCCGACTTGTCGGGAACGGCACGCGGCTGGATCAGGCCGATCAGGCGGCTTTTGGTTTTCATGCAGTCTTCCAGCATCGCAAGATAGCGCGGCTCGAACAAATGCAGCGGAAGGCGCGCACGGGGCAGCAACAGCGCACCGGGCAGCGGAAAGACGGGGATGATGTCAGGCAGGTCTATTTTTATCATGTCTGTCAGATAGTGCGCCTGTCGGTGGGGCAAAGGACCTTTGGCCCCGAGCGGTTAAAGAAAGATCATCGACGACAAACGACGGCGACCTTTCAGGACGATCGGGTCCTGCGGTTTCAGCGCGTCGAAGATCACCATCAGCTGTTTCTTGGCGGCCCCGTCTTCCCATTCGCGGTCCAGACGGAACAGGTTCAGCAGCGTGTCCACCGCCTCGTCGACCTCGCCGTCGGCATAAAGGGCGGTGGCGAGGTCTAACATCGCGCGGCGGTCGGTCGGGTCACGCAGCAGGCTGGCGCGCAGTTCGGGCACAGGGCCGGCCTGCGTCGCCTGCCGCATCAGGGCGATCATGGCGCGGGCGGTGGTCAGTTCCTGATGGTTGGTCAGGGCGGCGGGGGCGGCAGCCACCAGCCGTTCGGCCTCGGCCAGATCGCCCAGCGCCAGATGGGCGCGGATCAGGCCGCCAAAGGCATCGGCGTTATCCGGCGCCTCCTCCAGAATCGCGGCAAAGGTTTCGGCGGCGTCTTGGGGTGCGCCTTCGGCTAGCATCGCCTCGGCGGCTTCGACCGCCTCTTCCAGACCGCGATCCGGGCCCTGGACCAGTTCGGTCAACTGATCGACAAAGCGTTTCAGGTCCGACCCTGCTACCGCGCCCTGAAATCCGTCCAGCGGTTTGCCCTGCCAGAAGGCATAGACGGTCGGCAACGACTGAATCCGCAGTTGGGCGGCAAGTTGCTGATTCTGATCGACATTGATCTTGACCAACCGGACGCGGCCCTTGGCTTCGATTGTCGCGTTTTCCAGCATCGGGGTCAACGTCTTGCACGGGCCGCACCACGGGGCCCAGAAATCGACGATCACCGGAGTGACCATGCTGGTCTCGATCACGTCCTTCAGGAAACCGGCTTCGGTGCCGTCCTTGATCAGATCGGCGTCGGTCGCCACGGCGCGGGTGGATTTTTCGGATATTCCGAGCATGACATCCTCATCAGGCGTTGGTTTGGCCCTTTATATGCCCGCTCAATGGACGGAGTCCAAGGGGGCGATGCGGCTTTACCGACCGGATCGGGGGCCGTAGGCTGCGGGTAACCCTTGACCGGAGCCTGCGATGCCCGTTCTTCTGACCTTCGGCGACAGCAACACCCACGGCACCCCGCCGATTGTCACTCTGGGCGAGTATCACCGCTACGACGCGGCAACCCGCTGGCCCCCCTTGGCGCAGGCGGCGCTGGGGGCGGGGTGGGAGGTGGTCGAAGAAGGTTTGCCCGGACGCACGGCGCAGTTTTCCGACCCTTGCATGGGGGCGCATATGGATGGGCGCGACGGGTTGAAGATCGCGCTGCAAAGCCACGGGCCGATTGACGTGCTGGTGCTGATGCTGGGGACCAATGACGTCAAGGCGCGGTTCGGTCACAGCGCGGAACAGGTGACGTCGGGCATCGCCTGTCTGTTGGACATCGCGCAGGACATGGTGATGCAGGCGCGGCACGGCGGGTTCCGGATTCTGATCGTCTGCCCGCCTCCGGTGTTGGAGCAGGGGCCGATCGCGGCGCAGTTCTATCGGTCTGCCGCGCTGTCACGCGCCTTGCCGCCGCATTACAGGGCCTTGGCCGAGGCGCGGGGCTGCGGGTATCTCGATGCGGGTCAGGTGATCGAGGTCAGTCCGGTGGATGGGGTGCATCTGGAAAAGGACGGCCATGCCAAGCTGGCGTTGGCGGTGGCAGAGGCGGTGCGGGGCCTGGTCTAGAAGGGCGCGACTGTGCCCCAGCCGCAGCGTTCTGCGAGGTCAGCGGGGGACTGGTCGGTTCCAACGGCCATACCCAGCCGATAGGACGTTGATTTGCGGTTGCGCCAGGTGTCGCGAATCAGGTGCAGGCCGGACCGGCTTATTTTGGTGATCGGGGTACGCAGGGGCAGACGCGCCTGCCATTTTCGCTGCATATGGCGGTAGCATTCCGTGAAATCGGCCCCCAGCGCCTCGTGATACCGGTCGTTATGGATGCAGGGCAGCGCCCCTGCATAAGCGCCGCGCCCCGCCGCACGAGCAATGGTTGCGATGTCGGTGCCGTACATATGCCAGCCGGGCAGCGCCGCGTCGAACCGCAAGCCCGCATCGCGGCGCATCACGATCAGCAATTCGTCATAGCTTTGCACCGGAACCGGGACCATCGGCACGCGGCCCACGATCATGCCCAGCGACGACGACCAGACCGGGCCGATATGGGCGGCGTCCACCCCGATGCCAAAGCTGCCGAACAGCGCCCAGTCGGCGGGCAGTTCGGCAAGCCGCGCAGTCAACAGGGCGTCCCAGCCCTGCGGCAGATAGACGTCATGGTGGGCGAACACCATCACCGGGGCGTCGGTACGGTCGATCAGGCGGTTGTAGGCGATGCCAGCCGAGGGCGCGTTGCGCTCGACATGCAGCGGCTGGCCTGCGGCCACCAAGGGCGAGGCGGCAAGGTTGGCGGTCAGGATCGCGTCGGAATGGCTGGCGCAGCACAGATCGAACCGGGTCATTTATGTGCCCCGGCGATCAGGGCGGCGAGTTTGGCGGCCTCGGTGTCGATGTTGTGCCGCGCAATCGCGCGGGTGCGGGCGGATTGACCCATGCTGGTCAGGCGGTCGCGCGGGGTGTTCGCGAGGGCGATCATTGCGCCGGCCAATGCCTCGGGGTCGCCTGCGGCAACCAGCCAGCCGGTGTCGGGCGTCACCAGTTCTGGGATGCCAGCGATCGACGTGGCGATGACCGGGCGGCCGGACGCCATCGCCTCCATCACCACCACGGGCAGACCTTCGGCAAAGGACGGCACGATCAGGGCGGTGGCGGCGTTCAGGGCTGTGCGGACCCCGGCCTCGGTCTGCCAACCGGCCAGAGTGATGCGGCTTTGCAGGTTGGCTGCGGCGATCTGGCGTTCCAGCGACGTGCGCAGCGGGCCGTCGCCGACCAGCGTCAGGTGCAGGTCGGGCAGGCTCGCCGCGACACGCGCCATCGCCTCGACCAACAGGGCAAAGCCCTTTTGTTCGGACAACCGGCCGATGGCA
>JBBRVJ010000063.1:0-18340 GCA_038246975.1 Rhodobacterales bacterium
CTCTCACCCCCCCCCCGGCCCACCGCGCCCCCCCCACACACACCCCCACCCTTTTTTTTTCGTTCCACATCCTCTGCGGGGTGGTGGGGGGCTCTCCCCCCCCCCCCCCTTCGCCAGCAAAAGGCACCGCATGACCCGCCACAACACCCGCGACATCTACCCCGCCACAGGCTCCACGATCACCGCCAAATCCTGGCTGACCGAAGCCCCGATGCGGATGCTGATGAACAACCTGCACCCCGACGTGGCCGAGAACCCGCACGAACTCGTGGTCTACGGCGGCATCGGCCGCGCGGCGCGGACGTGGGAGGATTTCGACCGTATCGTGGCGGCCCTGAAGGACCTCGAAGCGGATGAAACCCTGCTGGTGCAATCGGGCAAACCCGTCGGCATCTTCCGCACTCACAAAGATGCCCCGCGCGTCCTGATCGCCAACTCCAACCTCGTGCCGCACTGGGCGACATGGGACCATTTCAACGAACTCGATAAAAAGGGCCTCGCGATGTACGGCCAGATGACCGCCGGGTCCTGGATCTACATCGGCACCCAAGGCATCGTCCAAGGCACCTATGAGACCTTTGCCGAGGCAGGCCGTCAGCATTACGACGGCTCCCTCAAAGGCCGCTGGATTCTTACAGGCGGCCTCGGCGGCATGGGCGGCGCGCAACCCCTCGCCGCCGTGATGGCCGGGGCCTGCTGCCTCGCGGTCGAATGCGACGAAACCCGCATAGATTTCCGCATCCGCACCCGCTACGTCGACGCCAAGGCCCACACGCTGGACGAAGCGCTGGCGATGATCGCCGACTGGACGGCACGCGGCGAGGCGAAATCCGTGGGCCTCCTCGGCAATGCCGCCGACATCTTCCCCGAAATCTACACACGCATGCAGAACGGCGGCCCCCGCCCCGATATCGTCACCGACCAAACCTCGGCCCACGACCCTCTCAACGGCTATCTGCCCCAGGGCTGGACCGTCGAACAGGCGAAAGCCGCCCGCGAATCCGACCCCAAAACCGTCGAGCGCGCCGCCCGCGCCTCGATGCGCACCCACGTCGCCGCCATGGTCGATTTCTGGAACGCAGGCGTCCCCACCCTCGATTACGGCAACAACATCCGGCAGGTTGCCCAAGACGAGGGCCTGGAAAACGCCTTCGCTTTCCCCGGCTTCGTGCCCGCCTATATCCGCCCGCTGTTCTGTCGCGGCGTAGGCCCGTTTCGCTGGGTGGCGTTATCCGGCGATCCCGAAGATATCTACAAAACCGACGCTGCGATGAAGAAACTGTTCCCCGACAACGCGCACCTGCACACCTGGCTCGACATGGCCCGCGACCGTATCGCGTTTCAGGGCCTGCCCGCCCGCATCTGCTGGATCGGACTTGGTGACCGTCACAAGGCCGGCCTGATGTTCAACGACATGGTGGCCAGCGGCGAGCTCAAAGCCCCCATCGTCATCGGCCGCGACCATCTGGACTCAGGCTCGGTCGCCTCCCCGAACCGCGAGACGGAAAGCATGAAAGACGGCTCCGACGCCGTCTCCGACTGGCCCCTGCTGAACGCCCTCCTGAACACCGCCTCAGGGGCCACATGGGTGTCGCTTCACCACGGCGGCGGCGTGGGCATGGGCTTCAGCCAGCATTCCGGCATGGTGATCGTCGCCGACGGCACGCCGGATGCCGCCCGCCGCCTGACCAACGTGCTGTGGAACGATCCGGCGACAGGTGTGATGCGCCACGCCGATGCGGGCTACGACATCGCCCGCGACTGTGCCACCGAACATGGCCTCCGCCTGCCTGGCATCCTTGGCAATCAGGCGTAGGGTGCGTGATCTCACGCACCTTTCCCCCTGTTTCGCCGCGCCAGTTTTACGCCGCTCCAACCCCGATCTGTCGGGCCGAATGCCCGACGCCCCCCTTCCGCCCAAAGCCGGGATTGACCCGGCGCCCTCAAACGCTTACCGCCAGATCGGATTGGACCAGGCCCGCTTGCCCGCTGCATCGATCACCGTCACCCGCAACCACGCACTTTTGTCCAACCGCTCCACCGGAACCTCGGCGCAAGTCATCGAATGGCCATGCACCGCCTTGGCCCCGGTGCCCGCCCCCTGCACGATCACCGACACCACGGCAGAGCTTTCGACCACCACCCGCTTCCCCTCGATCCGCACATCCCGCAACTCCGGCCCCTGCGACGAATAGAACGTCCCCGCCTTCAGGCTCGCCAACAAAGCCTCCGGCGTATTCTCCTCGGCCTTCACCATGACCCAACCGCCAAAATGATCCGGCTCGGTGAAATGCGCATCATCCGTCGCAACCAGCGTCAACGCCCGCCCTTCGCTCAGCAAAAGATCAGCGATCCCAAACCCATCCGCCCGATCAGCCCCCACAGCACAGCCGTGGTTGTAAATCTCGACCGCATGCGCCGCCGCAAGGCCCCGCGCATCGGCGAGCGTCAGACCCGACCATTGCGGATGCGCAATCGCCACAAACGCCCCCGCCGCCACCGCCCGCGCCGCCAGTTCCGCCCCCGTCTCCTGCCCCTCCACCGGCCCGAAATGCGGGCTGTTCGAGGCTGCGAAGTCCTCGGGCAACCCCACCGCCAGAATATGCCACAACTCGCCGTTCTCCATGGCCCCCGAATGCAGTTCCGCCCCCAGAATCGTCGTGAACCCATTGTTCCGCATGGGTTTCGTATCGACAATCGGATAGCCCCACATCCCCACGAAATGATCCGTCAGCGCCAGAAAGTCATAGCCTTCGGCCTGATACCTGCGGCACACCTCTTCTGGCGACAGCACCCCGTCAGACCGCGTCGAATGGGTGTGGATATTCCCACGCCAAAACCGGCCTGGCGCAGAAAAGGCAAGCGATTGCACAGTCATTTCAGAGTCTCTTGAACAGATTGTTGCTGCCAACCAGCGGTCCGCGACAGATTGGTAATCATTTTAAGCCATGATGCTGCCGTAATCCGATGGTCTTGTAACAGAACGATGACTGCGCGAGGAGAATATGACCGAACATCTGAACCTGATACTTCCACTCGCCTTCGCAGGCAGCGTCTCGGCCGTCATCCTGATCCGCGCCGCAGTCGACGTACTGCGCCGCACCCCGGCCACTCAGCCGCGTGGTCTGCAAAACGCCCGCTAACCCCGCCCGATATAGGGCATGTCGCGCGCCATGATCGTCAGGAACGGGATGTTCACCGACAGCGGCAGTAACGCCATATGCAGCACCGCATCGGCCACATGGCCCACATCCATCACCGGCTCCGCCCGGATCGAACCATCCGCCTGCGGCACTCCGCTGGTAAACCGCGCCGCCATGTCAGTCAGCGCATTGCCGATGTCGATCTGCCCGCAGGCGATGTTGAACGCACGACCGTCAAGCCCCAAGGTTCGGGTAAGCCCCGTAACTCCATGTTTTGAAATGGTATAAGGCGCAGACCACGGTCGCGGCACATGAGCAGAGATCGACCCGTTGTTGATGATCCGCCCGCCTTGCGGGTCTTGTCTGCGCATCTGCCCAAAGGCGGCGCGCGCACACAGAAACATGCCGGTGATGTTGACCGCACTCACCGCCAACCAATCCTCAACCGGAATTTCGTCAATCGGCGCTGCCTTGGCCGACAGGCCCGCGTTGTTGAACAACACATCCACCCGCCCCCACGCCGCCACGCAGGTGGCAAAAGCCGCCTCCACTGCCGCCGGATCGGTCACATCACAAGGCATCACCAACCCGCCGCCGGTTTCCTCCAGCGCCGCCGCGCGGCGCCCGATCAGCCCGACGTCCCACCCCGCCTGCGCAAACACCCGCGCCGTCGCCCGCCCGATGCCCGATCCCGCCCCGGTGATGATGATCGACGGCATGGCTAACCCCTTTCGGAAACTTGATATTTCGCACGGCCCAACCAGTCGGGATTGATCTCGACCCCCCACCCCGGCGCGTCCGTCACCACGGCATTGCCGTCCTCGATTGCATAGGGATCACCCAGAAACAGCCCCTCCTGCCACGGATAGTAGTCGGGCCCTTCGATCGAAAACTCAAGGTATTTCCCCGCATTCGGGATCGCCCGCAGCAGATGCATGGTGCACATCGTGACCAACCCAAGGTTCGCGGCATGTGGCGTCACCGGCAAACCCTTGGCCGCCGCCATGTTGCAGACGTGCAAAGTGCGGTGCAACCCGCCCAGATACATCACATCAGGTTGAACGATATCAACGACATGCTCGTTGATCATGCTGCGAAACGCGGTGAATTCACAGTCCTGCTCCCCCCCCGCCACGTCGATCGACAGGGATTCGCGGACCTCGCGGGTCTGATCGAACTCCCAATAGGGGCAGGGTTCCTCGAAATGGCCGATGCCGTGATCCTCCAGCATTCGCCCGACTGCAATGGCACGCGGCGGCGAATAGCAGGAATTGCCATCAACCAATTTGTCAACTCCGTCGCCCAAAGCCTTGGCGACAATCGGAATAACCGCCTCGGTCCTGCCCTCCCACGCGTCCCGGTCCCGCCCGCATTCCGCCCCGACGCGCCACTTGAACGCAGTGAACCCCTGCGTATCGCGCAGGCGCACAAACCGCGCCGCCTCATCCTCGGGGGTGATGTCGCGCTTCATGGAACTGGCATAGGCGCGCACGCGTCCCGGGCTGCCGCCAATCAGGCTGGCCACCGGTTTTCCCTCGACTTTCCCCCGCAAATCCCACAGCGCGGTGTCCAGCCCGGTCATCGCACGGCGCAGATAACTGCCCGGAAACTTGTGTTCCCGCTCGCCAATCAGGGCCAGTGTGTCGGCAAAATCAAGCGCATCGGTGCCCAACGCATGGGGTGCGATCTGACGATGGAAAATCTGGCAGGTGATGTCGGCGTGATAGGTCGAAACCTGCCCCCAACCCACAGCCCCCGTCTCGGACGAGGCCCGCACGAAGCCCACGAAATCATTGGTGAAAGTCTCCAACTTTACAATCTTCACGGCACGCTCCGCTTGCGGGGTCTGGCCGCACTGTGGCGCAGTCATGCTGGCAAGTCCGATGCGGTTCCGCCAGAATCAGGGGTAAATGCGACGTTTGCGGAAGGGCTCGACGCGCCCGGCGAATGCGCTAAGATCGCGCATGGCGAAGGGCAGGCGGCATGATGGCAAAAGAAACGAGCATTCTGAAGCCGACCATGACACCGGTCGCCGGGTTGCGCCGGATCGCGCATCTGTGCGGCTCGGGGTTTTCTGAACATCTGTCGGGGGTAATGACCAGCGACGATCCCGAAGGCCCCCACCGCGCCCGCGTGGCATTGCGGCGGTTCCGCGCGGCGCTGACCGGATTTTCGCCGGTGATCGACCCCGTCGCGCGGCGGGCAATGGCGGGCGAGGCCCGCAGCCTGTTCCGCACGCTGGGCACGCTGCGCGATGCCGACGTCCGGTTGGCGGGATGCCTCGATCCGGCGGCTGTGGCGGGCTTGGCGGCAGAGCTTGAAACGGCACGAACGCAGGTGCGGCAGGCGTTGACCCAAACAGACGCTGCCGGATTTCCACAGCGGATCAACGCCTTGCTGGCAGGCGACGCTTGGGCGCGAACTGACAAGACCGGGCGGCGCTGGCACAGGCGCGGGCTGGACCGGCTGGCCAACCGGGCGCTGAGCCGCGCGTGGCAGGAGTGTCTGGACAATGGCCCCGATCTTGCCGCCTTGCCGGTCGATCAACGCCACGAATTGCGCAAGGAGTTGAAAACCCTGCGCTATCTGGCCGAATACTTTGCCGGCTTCTGGCCGGGGGCGAAACGCGACAGGTTTCTCGACGCCCTGCGCCAGATACAGGACGACCTTGGCCTGCTGAACGACCTGACCCTGATCGACCCCGCGAGCGCCGCGGCACCTGACGCAGCCACGCAGGCGGCCATGTTGACCGCGGCTGCGAAGTCATGGAAATCACTGGCGAAACTCAGCCCGTGGTGGCATTAGGCCACCCGGTTCCCTTGCACCCAGGTACCGCGCAGCGCCGCCGCGTGCCCCAACCGCGCCACCCGGATCACATCGCCCCGCGCGCCGACGTCAAGATGCCCGCGGTCCGTCAACCCCGCCGCCGCCGCCGGAGCCTGCGTCACCGTCGCAATCCCGCGCGCCATGTCGCCCCACAGGTCGCCCAGCAGCATCGCCGCCGACAGCAGCGCCGACGGCACATAATCGGATGACACGATGTCCAGCAACCCCGCCTCGGCCAGTGCCTGTGCCGCCACGTTGCCCGAATGCGACCCGCCCCTGATCAGGTTAGGCGCGCCCATCATCACCTTGATATTGTGGGATAAACAGGCCTCCGCCGCCTCGACCGTAGTCGGAAATTCGGCGAAATGCGCGCCATAACCGGCAGATGTGATCACTTGGCCCGCAGTGGTGTCGTCATGGCTGGCCAGCACCGCCCCATAGCGCCGCGCCTCGGCCACCGCCGTCGCTTCGTGCAAGACGGCAAATTCAGCCGAAATCGCCTGCAAACCTTCGATATGATCCTTGAAGTCGGCCTCGGTCGCCCCGTGCTTGCCCATCACATATTTGCGCAACTGGCGGACGTCGCGGAACTGGCGCTGGCCCGGCGTGTGGTCCATCAGGCTGACGATGCCGATCCGGTCTTCGGGGCCGAAGGCCGCCATTTCGGCCACCAGCGTCTCGGAACAGATTTCGGCCCGCAGATGCAGGAAATGGCTGATCCGCAAGGCTTTCTGCGCCCGCAAGTCCATGATTTCCGTCGCAAGTTTCCGCGCATATTCGCCGTAACTGGTCTTCTTGTTCGACGTCACCGACCCGACCCGCAGCGCATCGAACACCGTCGTGATCCCGACCGACGACAACTCCGCATCATGCGCGATGATGGCTGCGGCATGGGGCCAGTTGACGCCGGGGCGCGGCTCGATATGGCGTTCCAGATTGTCGGTGTGCAACTCGATCAACCCCGGCATCACCAGATCGCCGCCGCAATCCAGCGCCCCCGCAGGCACCGCCGCCCCCTCGCTGATCCCCGCAATCCGGCCCCCGGACAGGTGCAGGCTGCCCCGGATCACTTCGCGCGGCAAAACGAGGGTGGCATTGGCAAGGATTGTCTCGGTCATCGGGTCTGTCCTGATCTTGACGCCGCAGGGGCATTGGGGCGAGGTGACATCCAGACGTCACACCCATGTGACATAGCCCGGATACCAGCGCGGACATGGAAAATATGCAACGCTATGCCATCTACTACGCCCCCGATGCCGGGGATTTCGCCGATTTTACAGCATCTTGGCTGGGGTGGGATCCGCATCTCGGTCAGACGGCGGCGCATCCGAGTGTCGAATCCCTGCCGCAAGGCGTGGCCGACCTGACCGCCACGCCGCGCAAATACGGCTTTCACGGCACGATCAAACCGCCCTTCCATCTGGCCCCCGGAACCGATGCCAATGGGCTGCGGGCGGCCTGCGAAGCCCTGTCCGCACGACTGGCCCCGGTGACGCTGCCGGGGTTGCAACTGGTCGATCTGCATGGCTTCGTCGCCCTGACGCCACTGGGCGACACGACCGCGTTGGCGACGATGGCTGCCGAAGTGGTCATGGCGCTGGACACCTTCCGCGCCCCCCCCGGTCCCGCCGAAATCGCCCGCCGCAAGCCCGATCAGATGACCGACCGACAGCGCGAGATGCTGGCGCAATGGGGCTATCCCTATGTGATGGACCAGTTTCAGTTTCACCTGACCCTGACCGGATCGCTGACCCCCGCCGACAGTGCCGCCACCCTGACCGCCCTGCGCCCCCACCTGACGCCGCTGCTGCCCAAGCCGTTCATTCTGCGCGATCTTGTGCTGTTCGGTCAGGGTCAGGACGGCCTGTTCCGCATCCTGCATCGCTACCCCCTGTCCGGCTGAAGCGCCGCCAGCAACCGGGCCACGCCCAACGCCGCTGCGCCGTCGTTCGCCACCTGCCGCACCCGCAACCCCGGCGGCAGATCGAACCCCGCCCGCTCCAGCCGCGCCGCGATATCGGTCGCCGTCTCGCGCCCCCGGCCCGCCAGCCGTTCGGCCAAAACAGGGACCGGTGCCGTCACCAGCACCACGACCAACCCCGGAAACCGGGCCTGTGCGGCGGGCAAGGCGGCGCGCGACCCGTTGAACAGCACATCCCGGCCTGGGTCCAGTTGGGCAGCAGGGATGCCATAACGCAACCCATGCGCCGCCCAGTCCAGCGCAAACGCGCCCGCCGCCAGACGCGCGTCGAACTCGGCCTCGGTCACGCCCTCAAAATCCTCGCCCCCTGCCGCCGTGGGCCGGGTGATCACGCGGCGCACGACCACCAGATCGGGCCGCATCAATCGCGCGCCCTCGATCAGCGTGTCCTTGCCCGCGCCAGAAGGCCCGACAATGGCGAACAATCCCGGCATGTCACGCGGCTTTCGGGGTAAAGGCCGTGACATTCACCACACGGTCGCACAGCCGGTCCCGCGCGCCCTCGTCGTGAAAAATCCCCAGGATCGCCGCACCGCGCGCCTTGGCTTCCTCGATCAGGCACAGCACCACCTCGCGGTTGGCGGCATCCAGACTGGCGGTCGGCTCATCCAGCAACAGCGCGGGGTACGCATGGGCAAAGCCGCGCGCGATGTTGACCCGCTGCTGCTCGCCGCCCGAAAAGGTGGTGGGCGACAGCGTCCACAACCGCTCGGGGATGTTCAGGCGCGCCAGCAACTCCGCCGCCCGCGCCCGCGCAGCATCGACCGGCACTCCCAGCACCCGCAAGGGTTCGGCCACCACATCCAGCGTCGGCACGCGCGGCACCACGCGCAGAAACTGGCTGACATAGCCCAGCGTCTGGCGCCGCAGCGCCATGATCTGGCGCGGCTCTGCCGTGGCCACGTCCAGCGTGCCCACCCTGATCGACCCGGACTGCGCCAGATAGTTGCCCCAGATCATCCGCATCAACGTCGACTTCCCCGACCCCGACGCACCGATCAGCCCGACGCATTCGCCCGGACGGACCGTAACTTCGGCCCCCTCCATCACCGGGATCACCACGCTGCCCTGATTGTGCAGCGTAAAACTCTTGCCCAGGCCCCGCACGTCGATCATAGCCACTTCTTCCATTTGAACACGCTGTACGTTATCACCGCCGACGCCACCATCATCCCCAGCGCCATCGGATAACCCCAGGACTGCGCCAATTCCGGCATCAGGCGAAAGTTCATGCCATAAATGCTGGCGATCAGCGTCGGCGGCAGGAACAACACAGCCACCACCGATACGATCCGCACGGCGGTGTTCTGCAACAGGTTGATCATCCCCAGCGTTGCATCGGTCGCCTGCGCCACGCGGCTCGACAGATAGTCGCCATGCACCTCAAGCGCCTGAATGTCGCGCATCATCCCCTTGACCACCGGGCGCAACCCCTCGCCCGCCGGGCGTTCGCCCAGCGTCTGACCAAAGAAGCTGATCGCCCGCTCCAGCGTCAGCAGCGACAGGCGGATCCGCGCCACCAGATCGCTTTCGCGGCCCACCCGTTCCAACGCATCCTGCAAGGCGGCGGCGGTTTTCTGGCGACGGTCGCTGACATAAACCGATCGCGTGACCTCCTCCAGCGCGCGGCCCGACCCTTCCAGCAGGTCGGCCAGCCGCCCGATGATTTCCTCCATCAGGCCCAGAAATACCTTGTCCGTGCCGTCGCACCCCGGCCCCACCTTGTCGGCGCGTTCAGGATAGGTTTCAAACGGGCGCGGCACATGATGTCGCACCGTGACCAGACGCTGCGCCGTCAGGATGAAGGTGACAGGCCCCGAAATCGGCTGCCGGGTTTCCGACATGCCAGGCAGAACCACGGTCAGATAGTCTACCCCGTTTTCGCGGTACAGCCGGTTCGAGATTTCGATTTCTTCCATATCGGCCAGCGTCGGCACTTCGACCCCCAAAGCGTTGACCTGATCGGTCTGGCCAGGATGGGGCCTGTACAGATCAAGCCAAACAGCCGGTTCCAGTGCGGCCCGCGGCGACAGCGGCACCGGCACCAATTTTCCGGCCTGCGAAACATAGGCAAAGATCATCGGTCACACCTGCAAGACAGAGGATACCAGAAGTTGCGTATACCCATGCTGCGGGTCGTCCAAGACCTGATCGGTCAGCCCCTGTTCGACCACCCGCCCCGATTTCATCACCATCAACCGGTCGGCCAACAGCCGCACCACCGCCAGATCATGCGTGACGATGATCGCCGACAACCCCATCTCGCGCACCAATCCGCGCAACAGGTCCAACAACCGTGCCTGCACCGACACGTCCAGCCCGCCGGTCGGCTCGTCCATGAACACCAACCTCGGCCCGGTGACCAGATTGCGGGCAATCTGCAACCGCTGCTGCATGCCGCCCGAAAAGGCCTGCGGCCGGTCATCCACCCGGTCCGCCGCAATCTCGACCCGGCCCAACCAGTCCACCGCCGCCGCGCGAATGTCGCCATAGTGCCGCGCGCCGACCGCCATCAACCGCTCGCCGACATTGCCCCCGGCCGAAACCCCCATCCGAAGCCCGTCGCGCGGGTTCTGATGCACGAATGCCCAATCGGTCCGCGCCAACCGCCGCCGCTCGGGCTCGGCCATCGTCACCGTATCGCGCGGGCCGAGCGCCGTCTGAAACACCACCTCGCCCGCATCAGGCGCCAGATGCCCGGCCAGACACGACAGCAAGGTCGACTTCCCCGACCCGCTTTCCCCCACGATGCCCAACACTTCGCCGGGATACAGATCGAAGGAAACCTCCGTGCACCCGACACGTGGGCCGTAGAATTTCGACAATCCCCGCACCGCCAGCAAGGGCGCCACATCGGCTTTCACCTTGGTCAGGATATTCAACTCCACCGCCCCCCTCACGCGGCCCCCTCCGGCACACCCAACCGCCCGACATGCCCCGCAGCCACCCGCGACCCGCAATAATCGGTGTCCGAACAAACAAACATCCGCCCGCCCTGATCGTCGATGATCACCTCGTCCAGATAACTCCCCCCCGCCCCGCACAGATCGCAGTCGTGGTCAGCCTTGCTGGCCACGAACGGATGGTCGTCAAAGTCCAGCGAAACCACCTGCGTAAAAGGCGGCACCGCATAGATCCGCTGCTCGCGCCCCGCGCCGAACAGTTGCAGCGCAGGCGACCCCGACAGCTTCGGGTTGTCGAACTTGGGGATCGGCGACGGATCCATGACATAGCGCCCCTCGACCTTGACCGGATAGGCATAGGACGTCGCAATCTGCCCGTGCCGCGCGATGTCCTCGTACAGCTTCACATGCATCAGCCCGTATTCCTCCAGCTCATGCATCTTGCGCGTCTCGGTCTCGCGCGGCTCCAGAAAGCGCAGCGGTTCGGGGATCGGCACCTGATAGACCAGGATCTGCCCCGCAACCAACGCCGTCTCCGGAATGCGGTGGCGGGTCTGGATGATGCTGGCCCCGCGCGTCGCTTCCGTCACCGCAACCCCCGCCGTGCGCTGAAAGAATTTGCGGATCGACACGGCGTTGGTCGTATCGTCCGCCCCCTGATCAATCACCTTCAGCACATCCTCTGGCACCAGACAGGCCGCCGTCACCTGCACACCCCCGGTCCCCCAGCCATAGGGCATCGGCATCTCGCGGCTGGCAAACGGCACCTGATACCCCGGCACCGCCACCCCCTTCAGGATCGCGCGACGGATCATCCGCTTGGTCTGCTCGTCCAGATAGGCAAAGTTGTAAGCTGCGTCGCTCAAGCCCCCGCCTCCATTTTCTGTCCCCAAATATCCCTGCCGGAGGCCCCTGAGGTCTGCCGCCCCTTGGCGGCAGACCGAGGCAAAAGGCGTGGCGCGGAACGCGCCTCATTATAACAGGCGCAGGTCATGCCCCGGCCTCCGCCCGCAAATGCCGGACCATCTCCAGCTCGGCCTGAAAATCGACGTAATGCGGCAACTTGATATGCTCCAGAAAGCCGGTCGCCTGCACGTTGTCGGCATGCATCAGCACGAACTCCTCGTCCTGCGCCGGGGCGCCCGAGTCATCCTCGCCCAACTCGCGCCAGCGCAAGGCCCGGTCCACCAGCGCCATCGCAATCGCCTTGCGCTCCGACTGGCCGAACACCAGCCCATAGCCCCGCGTGAACTGCGGCGGCTCGGTTTTCGACCCTTTGAACTGGTTCACCGTTTCGCATTCCGAAACCTCGATCTCGCCGATGTCCACCGCGAACCCCAGTTCGGGTATCTCCATCTCGACCGCCACAGCGCCGATGCGCAACTCGCCGACAAAGGCATGGGTGCGCCCGTAGCCGCGCTGGGTGGAATAGGCCATCGACAGGATGAACCCCTCATCCCCCCTCGTGATCGCCTGCAACCGCAGCGCGCGGCTCGCCGGCAATTCCATCGGTTCGCGCGTCAGATCGGCGGGCACCGCATCGCCGGGCGCATCCACCTCGATCATTCCGTCGCGGTTCAGGAACGTCGTGATATGCGGCACACCCGGGTCCAGCGCAGGCGCAGTCGCCGCCACCGGATCCTCCCCCTCGGCCATCAGTTTGAAGTCCAGCAGCCGGTGCGTGTAATCGAACGTCGGCCCCAGAACCTGGCCCCCCGGCGCGTCCTTGAACGTCGCCGACACCCGCCGGATGCAGGCCATCGCCGCCGTGTCGACAGTCTTCGACGCCCCCAACCGTGGCAGCGTGGTCCGGTACGCACGGATCAGGAACACCGCCTCGATCAGATCGCCGCGCGACTGCTTGATCGCCAGCGCCGCAAGATCGGGGTCGTACAGCGACCCTTCCGCCATCACCCGGTTGACCGCCAGCGCCAGTTGCTCGCGGATCTGCGCGACCGACAGTTCGGCCACGCCCACATCGCCACGCCGCGCCTCGGCCAGAAACGCATGGGCGTTGTCGATCGCCCGCTCGCCGCCCTTTACCGCCACATACATCAGGCAGCCTCCACACGGGTTGACCGGGGCAGACCGGCCAGACGGCTCCCGCAGGTCAGGTAAGTGTCGAACCCCAAGGGGAACAGCGCCCGGTTGGCCTGAAACGCGGCGACCTCGGGCAGCGACAGATGCGCCTCGGTAGCAATCCCCGGCCCGGTCAACCGCGCGCCGCTGGCTTCCAGCCGGGGCATCTCGACAATCAGACTGGCCGCCCGGTCCGGATAATCCGCCCGCCCGATGGCAAAGCGGCTGACCGGCTGCAACGCCTCCCAAATACCGATCACGAACACCGCCTCGGCGGGTCCGACCAGCGGTGCGCCGGTGTGAAAGGTGATCCAGTCGCGCAACGCGGGCGTGTCGTGCCCCCCCGCCAGATGCAGCGGCGTCGTGCCATCAACCAGCGTCAACACCAGAACCCCCGCGGCGGCAGACAGCGGCGCAGGAGGTGCCGCCCCCGCCAGCATCACGATCACACCGGGCTGCGACAGCGCGTCCAGCACGGCGCGAAACGCACGGGCAGACTGCACCGGCGCATCGGCAAACCCCCCGGTCAGCGCATCCAGCTGCCGCGCATCGCTCATCGGTTTTCCCCCCGTACCATCGTGAAAAAGTCAACCTTGGTCGCAGCGGCCTTTTGCGCGCGCAGCAACCGCCGCGCCGCCTCTTCCGAAGCCAGCACATCCAGCACCGCAGCCCGCAATGCCGCCGCCTGCGCCGTCTGCATCAGCGCATCCAGCACCGCCGCCCGCAGCGCGTGGCCCTTGTCGCGGCCCTGCACATGGGCGTGACCAACCTCGCCCGAGGCCAGCCGCACCGAACACCGCGTCACCGTCATTTCGCCCAGATTGAACGGCCCCCCCGATGCGCCGATCCGCCCGCGCACCATTACCGCCCCCACCTCTGCCGGCCGCAGCACCGCATGGTCGGGCAAGGGATGCGGCATCAACGCGGCCATACGCTCAGGCACGGCCCGCGCCAGAAGTCCCATCCACGCCTGCCGGTCGGCGGTTTCAAAAGCGGATATCGGTTTGATCATCGGTCTCTCGACAGCTTGCGAAGATGTCTAGTATGCTATACAACTAGACAAATGAATACCCGACTCGGCCCCCAACCTCAATCGTCATTCTGCGAAACTTTTGTGACAAGGCTCTGACGCATGCCCCGCGCCCCGATCTGGAAGGCGATTTCCGATACCCTGCTCGCCGAAATCGGCGAGGGCCATTACCGCCCCGGCGACCGCCTGCCGACCGAGGCGCAACTGGCCGCGCGGTTCGGCGTCAACCGCCACACGGTGCGCCATGCGTTGGCGGGCCTGATCGAATCCGGCCTGCTGCATGCGCGGCGCGGTTCGGGGGTGTTCGTGGCCAGCGCACCGCAAACCTACCCCCTCAGCCGCCGGGTCCGCTTTCACCAGAACGTCGCGGCATCGGGTCGCACCCCCTCGCGCAAGATGTTGCGGCTGGAAACCCGCGCCTGCGACACGCGCGAGGCCGAGGCATTGAACCTGCCCCCCGGCGCGATGGTGCATGTGGTCGAGGGCCTGTCGATGGTCGACGACACCGCGCTCGCGGTCTTTCGGTCGGTCTTTCCTGCAGCCCGCCTGCCCGGACTTCTGGCCGAGATGGAGAAATCCGGGTCGGTTACCGTCGCCCTGATCGCCTGCGGTGTCGCCGACTACACCCGCGCCTCGACCCGGCTGACGGCCACCCAGGCCCGCGCCACGATGGCGCTGCAACTGCGCGTGCCCGAAGGCGCGCCGATCCTGCGTTCGGTCGCGATCAACCACGACCCCGAAGGTCAACCGATCGAGTTCGGGACGACATGGTTTGCGGGGGATCGCGTCGAATTGACCGTAACCCCTGATTGATCCGTCACACGCGCGTTGCGTTGCAGGGTTATCCACAACAACACTTGTTCGCAACCCTAGGGATTCCTGCATGAACCTGCCCCTGCCCCCGCTGCGTCTGACCGGAGCCCGTATCCTGCGCGACGGTGAATTGCAGAGCAGGTCCATCGGTCTCGCCCACGGGCAGATCACGCGCGGGCCGCTGCACGAAGTGGATCTGACCGGGTATCTCGTGTTGCCGGGCATCATCGACCTGCACGGCGACGGGTTCGAACGCCACATCCTGCCGCGCCCCTCGGCCCCGTTCCCGCTGTTGACCGGGCTTGCTTCGGCCGACCGCGAGGCGGCGGCGCATGGGGTGACGACGGCGTTCTTTGCCCAAGGCTGGAGTTGGGAAGGCGGCCACCGCAGCCCCGATGCCGCCTGCGCCCTGCTGGCCGCGATGGACGACTATCGTCCCCGGTCGCTGACCGATCTGCGGGTGCAGATCCGCGCGGAAACCCATCTGGTCGAAGCCGTGCCGCAACTGATTGACGCGGTGCGGCGGCACAAGGTGCCGTATGTCGTGTTCAACGACCATCTGGAAGAAGGCTATGCGATGGCCCGCACCGCCCCTACCGACTTTGCCGCCTGGGCGCGCAAGGTGGGCCGCACCGCCACCGACCTGGCCGACACGCTGGACCGCGCCCGTGCCCGCGCCCGCGAAGTGCCGCGGCAGTTGTGCACGCTGGCCGAGGCGTTCGATGCGCTGGGGGTGGCTTACGGCAGTCACGACGACCCCGATGGCGAAACGCGCGAGTTCTATTCGATGATCGGCGCGCGGATCGCCGAGTTTCCCCTGTCACGCCGCGCGGCTGCGGCGGCGCGTGCGATGATGAACCCGGTGATCATGGGCGCGCCCAACGTGGTGCGCGGCCGCAGTCAGGCAGGCAACATCGCAGCGGCCGACCTGATTGCCGAGGGTCTGTGCGATGCGCTGGTATCGGATTACCACATCCCTGCCCTGCCGCTGGCGGCCTGGACGCTGATCGACACGGGGCTGTGCACCCTGCCCCAAGCCTGGGCGATGATCGCGGCCAACCCCGCAGAGATTTTGCGGATGCCCGATCGCGGGCGGCTGGACCCGGGCTTGCGGGCCGATATCGTGGTGGTCCATGCCGAAACCCGCACCATCGAGGCCACAATCTGCGGCGGTCGGCTGACCTATCTGGCGGGCGAGGCCGGGCGGCGGTTCATCGCGCAACCCCAGGCGATGCGGTTGGCGGCAGAGTAGGCTGCTGGGAAGGGAAAGCCGGGGGTTTCACACCCCCGGGCCCCCGCGGGATATTTTTACCAAGAGGAAAGGGACAGGCGGGATCAGCCGCCATATCTTTCCAGAAATTCTTCGGCGGGCAGATTTCGGAAGTCGTCCAGACTGGTCCGCAGCCTGTCATGCGACCAGTCCCACCACGCCAGCGCCAGCATCCGGTCGGCGACCGCACGGGCGAACCGTTCGCGCAGCGGAGTGGCCGGGACGCCTGCGACAATCATGTAGGGGGCCACATCCCTGGTCACCACGGCCCCGGCGGCGACAACCGAGCCTGCGCCGATGGTCACATCGGGACGCACAATCGCGCCGTGCCCGATCCAGCAATCCGCCCCCAGCACCGTGCGTCGCGCAATGCGGCGGGCAAAGAAGGCCGGGTCATCCGGCGCATCGTCCCAGTAATACGACGACCGGTACAGAAAGTGATGCAACGACGCGTTCCCCATCGGGTGATCCGTCGGCCCGATCCGGGTCATCGCGGCAATGTTGGCGAACTTGCCCACGGTCGTGTTGGCAATGTCGGACAGCCGGTCGCAATAGGCGTAATCCTGAAACGTGGAATGCGACACCCGGCTGCCCTGCCCGATCTCGACATAGGCCCCGAAGGTCGAGGCGACGATCGCGCAATCGGGGTGAATATGGGGCTCATTTGGCGAAAGTCTGGGCATGGTCGTCTTTCGGCTCAGGGTCTGGGGTTTGGCGGTTTTCCATTACGGCGGTCAATGACCGCCGCCATCGCCCTTGATCAGCTTGCGCCGCAGCCAGCCCGACAGGCTGTCCATGATCATCACCATCAGCACGATCAGCACCATGTAATAGGCGACCTCTTCCCAGTCTTTCTGGGTGGTGATCGCCTGAGTCAGCAACAGGCCGATGCCGCCGCCGACGATCGCCCCGATGATCGTGGCGCTGCGGGTGTTGGATTCGAGCGTATACAGGATCTGGCTCAGCAGGATCGGCGTGATCTGCGGGATCACTCCGAGACGGGCACGTTGCAGCGCGTTGGCCCCGGTGGACCGCACCCCTTCGACCTGCTTTTCGTCGATGTTTTCCAGCGCCTCGGAAAACGTCTTGCCGAAGGTGCCCGCATCGGTGATCAGGATCGCGATGGCCCCGGTCATTGGTCCCGGCCCAAAGGCGCGCGACAGGATGATGGTCCAGATCAGCCCGTCCACCCCGCGGATGAAGTCGAACACCCGGCGGAACGCAAACCGCAACGGCGACAGCGGCATGAAATTGGACGCCGCCAGAAAGCTGAGCGGCAAGGCCACGATGGCCGCCCCCGCCGTGCCGAGGAACGCCATCAGGATCGTCTCGAAGATCGCCCACATGACGTCGCGGTGTCGCCACATCTTGTTGTTCCAGACCTCGGAAACCATGTAGGCCGCGTTGCTGCGGGCGGGGTCGACCCGGTCGCCCCACAGGGCCATTCCGGCAAGTTCAAAGACCCCCTTCCCGTGGAACGGGCTGTCGAGGGTAAAGAAGAACAACTCCCACCCGGCCTCGTATTTGAAGGTTTCGACCTTGGAGCGGGAATAGTTGAACCGGCCCGCGTCGGTGGTCACCCCGATGCGGTTGTCCGACACGGAAATCCAGTCGGGGATCGGTTGCGGCGAGTCCAGCATCAATTTGCCATCGACCGGTTTGATGTCGATCGTGCCATAGCCGGGGATCACCATCCGTGCGCCAGCGGCGTCATAGGTCACGATGTTGCCGTCGCCCAGATCGACCTTGGTAACATCGCCATCGACGGTCACCCAGTCGGGATAGACGCCGGGGGGATAGGTGCCCTTGCCTTCGCCCTCGATCGCCACGACAACCTCGCCGGTGCGGTTGTCGCGGGTGACGTGGGTCTTGTGCGACCAGAAGTCCGACAGCAGGATTGCGGCGTTGTCCAGCCGGGCGCGGGCGGCGAGGCCCGCCACGTCAAACGCGAAGAACGCATAGGTCAGATACATCAGGATGACGGTCGGCACCGCATAGGCCGTCATGCGGCGGGCGCGGAACCGGCGGAACATGTCTTTTGCGAGGGGGCTCGGTCCGGCGATGTCGGCGGTGACCATCTCAGTTCCCCTTCACGATCTTGGCACGGTAATGGTCGGAAATCCGGTCGATGATCACGATGGTGATGAACAACAACAGGAAGATCGCCACGACCTGATCGTACCGGCCCTGCCCCCATTGCATCGCCAGTTTCAGGTCATGGCCGATGCCGCCTTCGCCGACAAAGCCGAGGATGGCCGAGGCGCGCACGTTGATCTCGAATCGCAGCAGCGTGTA